>CALRNP020000074.1:0-22234 GCA_943369575.1 Azorhizobium sp. AG788
TTATCTGGATGCGCCGATTTCCGGCGGCGCCGCCCGCGCCGCATCCGGCAACCTGACGGTGCTGGCCTCGGGCAGCCCGGCCGCTTTCGCCGCCGCCGCCGCCGCGCTCGATGCCATGGCCGCAAAGGTCTACGAACTGGGCGAGGGCCACGGCACGGGGGCCGCCTTCAAGATGATCAACCAATTGCTCGCCGGCGTGCACATCGCCGCCGCCTGCGAGGCCATGACCTTCGCCGCCCGCCAGGGGCTGGACCTCGACAAGGTCTATGAGGTGATCACCGCCTCGGCCGGCAATTCCTGGATGTTCGAAAACCGCATGCCGCATGTGTTGTCCGGCGACTACCGCCCGGCGAGCGCGGTGGAGATCTTCGTCAAGGACCTGGGCATCGTGCAGGACATGGCGCGCACCGCGCGCTATCCGGTGCCCTTGGCAGCCGCCGCCCTGCAACTCTATCTCGGTGCCGCGGGCGCCGGCATGGGGCGCGACGATGATTCCTCGCTGGCCCGGCTCTATGCCAGCATGTCGGGCGTCACGCTCCCCGATGGCAAGGAGGGCGCCCTCTGATGCCGCGTTTCGCCGCCAATCTGCACAGCCTGTTTACGGAATGGGCGTTCCTGGATCGGTTCGCGGCCGCGGCCGATGCGGGCTTTACCGCCGTCGAGCTTCAGTTTCCCTATGAGTTCCGCGCCGATGCGGTGGCCTCCCGCCTCCAGCGCAGCGGCCTGAAGGTGGTGACCATGGCGCTGCCCGCCGGCAATTGGGCGGCCGGCGAGCGTGGTCTCGCCACCTTGCCGGATCGGTTCGAGGACCTGAAGGCCAGCGTCGAGACCGGGCTGGCCTATGCGCGCACCATCGGCGCCGGCAAGGTGCAGATGATGTCGGGCCTGGGGTGCATGAACGAGACCCATGCGGCCAAGAGCTTTCGCCGCGCGCTGGCGCATGCGGGTGAACGGCTGGGGGTGCACGGCATCGAATTGCTGATCGAGCCGCTCGATCCCCGCGAAATCCCCGGCTATTTCCTGACCGACTTCTGCTACGCGGCCAATCTGGCGGCGGAGCCTGCTTTTCCCAATCTCAAGATGCAGTTCGACATCTACCAGCGCCAGCGGGCGGCGGGCGACGTGGCCATGGCTCTTGGCCGGCGCATTCGCCAGATCGGCCACATTCAGGTGGCGGCGTTTCCGGATCGGGGCGAGCCCAATGATGGCGAGTTGAATTTCGCCTTCCTGTTCACCAAGCTGGAATGCCTGGGCTACAAGGGATACGTGGGCTGCGACTATCGCCCGCGCGGCCGCTCCACCACCGAGGGCCTCGGCTGGTTCTTCCCCTATTCCTCCCGCGCCCGAGTATCGGCATGAGCATCGTTCTGGGTTGTGTCGCGGACGACTACACTGGCGCCTCTGATCTCGCCAATACCCTGACCAAAGCCGGCCTGCGCACCGTCCAGACCATCGGCATTCCCGCCGGCGATCTGGTGCTGTCCGATGTGGATGCGGTCGTCGTGGCGCTGAAGAGCCGCTCGATACCCGCCGCCGAGGCGGTGGCGCAGTCGCGGGCGGCCGCAGGATGGCTGCGGGCGAACGGCGCCCGCCATCTGCTGTTCAAGATCTGCTCCACCTTCGATTCCACCGATGCCGGCAATATCGGCCCGGTGATGGATGCGCTGCGCGCCGACACCGGCGCCGGCAGCGTGCTGGTGACGCCGGCGTTCCCGGAGACCGGGCGCACGGTCTATTTCGGCAATCTGTTCGTGGGTGGGGTGCCGCTGAACGAAAGCCCGCTCAAGGACCATCCGCTCAACCCGATGCACGACGCCAATCTGGTGCGTGTGCTCGCCCGCCAGTCCGCCGCCCCGGTGGGCCTGGTGGACCTCAAGACCGTCAGCGCCGGAGCGGACGCTATCCGGAACCGCCTGCGCGATCTGGCGGCGCAGGGGACCCCGGCTGCCATCATCGATGCGGTGTTTGACGCGGATCTGGAGGCCATCGGCGCCGCGGCGCTGGATAGCCCCTTGTCCGTGGGCGCCTCGGGGCTTGGCCTTGGACTGGCGCGGGCGCTGAAGGCGGCGGGCCAGGGCACTGCGTCGGGAGCCTCTGAGGCGCATCCCGGTGTCGCGGGCGCGGTTGCGGCCATCGCCGGCAGTTGTTCGGCCGCCACCCTGGAGCAGATCGACCGCGCCGAAAGCTTCATGCCGGTGCTCCGGCTGTCGCCCGAAGCGCTGATGACCACGCCGGACACCACCTTGGCGGATGCGCTGGATTGGGCCAACTCCTATCTGGTGGAAGGGCCGGTGCTCATCGCCACCAGTGGAACGCCCGATGAAGTGGCCGCCATTCAGGCGCGTTTCGGCCGCACCGAATCGGGCCTCGCCATCGAACACGCCAGCGCCCGTCTGGCGGCGGGCCTGGTGGAGCGGGGCGTGCGGCGGCTGATCGTGGCCGGAGGAGAAACCTCCGGTGCCTGCGTCGACAGCCTGGGCATTCGGGCCTTCGCGGTGGGGCCGGAGATCGCGGCCGGCGTGCCGTTGCTGCGCACCGCTGGCTACGCGCCGGCGATGCTGCTGGTGCTGAAGTCCGGCAATTTCGGCGGCCCCGACTTCTTCGCCAAGGCGCTCGATGCCATGACCTGAGTGGCGGGATCTGCGTCCGTTCGCATGATGAGGTTTCCAGAAACGGGATTCGTGCGAAACTTGCGTGCTCGCTTTGCCCGCAGTTGCGCAATCTCAGTTCCGGAGACGCCCTTTGCCCGACGCCATTGATTGCCGCATTCTGGATCTGCTTCAGGAGGATGCCCTGATGTCCGCCGCCGCCGTGGCGGAGAAGGTCGGCCTCAGCCCGACCCCATGCTGGCGCCGGATCAAGAAGCTGGAAGACGACGGCATCATCCTGAAGCGGGTGGCGCTGCTG
The DNA here is from genome assembly GCA_943369575.1 of Azorhizobium sp. AG788. GTDB lineage: Bacteria > Pseudomonadota > Alphaproteobacteria > Rhizobiales > Xanthobacteraceae > Azorhizobium. Next base: position 2,908 of record CALRNP020000074.1, read on the forward strand.
GACCGCCGCAAGGTCAATGTGCCGCTCACCGTCTTCGTGTCCGTGAAGGCGCCGCGCCACGCCATGGAATGGCTGGAGGCGTTTCGGCGCGTGATCACCGATATTCCCGAGATCGTCGAGGCGTGGCGTCTCACCGGCGAGACCGACTATCTCTTGCGCCTGGTGGTGCCGGACATCGAGACCTACGATGCGGTCTATCAGCGGCTGATCTCGCGGCTGGAATTCTCGAACCTGTCGTCGTCGCTGGCCATGGAGGAGATGAAGTTCACCACCGCCGTGCCCACCAGCTACATTCTGAAGTAGTCCTCTGCGGCGGACGTTCCGCTGCCGGTCAGCGCGACCATGCCCCCTTGGCTTCCAACGCGCGTGCGCGGGCGATCAGGGCCTTGCGGTCGATCTTATTGGTGCCGGCCCAGGGCAAATCGTCCACGAACTCCACCCGCCGGGGATGCTGATAGGCCGGGCCATTGGCGAGGGCGAAGGACTTGATCTCCTCATAGCTCGGCCGCGTGCCGGGCCGGGGCACGATGAAGGCCACCGGCATCTGCCCGCGTTCGTCATCGGCCAGCGGCACCACGGCCGCCTGCTGCACGCTGGGGTCGCGCTCCAGCATCTTCTCCACATCCACCGGATAGATGTTTTCGCCCGAGCACACGAACATGTCGTCGGCGCGCCCGACGAAATAATAGAAGCCCTCGGCATCGCGGCGCAGCACATCGCCGGTATAGGACCAGCCGTCGCGCAGCGCCTTGGCGGTCTGCTCCGGCAGGCCGTGATAGCCGGCCATGAGCGCCGGATTGCGCATCATCAGCACGCCTTCGTCCGGGCTTGGGCCGTCCACCAGCCGGACCTCGCTGCCGGGCAGGGGATAGCCCAGTGAGAGTGGCGGCGTCGGCCGCCCGTCCGGGTGCGGACCAAAGATCGCCGGGCCGGCCTCGGTGGTGCCGAAGCCCAGATTGATGCTGGCCTGGGGAAACAATTCGCGCACACGGTCGTACAAGGCCAGCGTCGCCGGCGCCGAGCCCATGGTGATGCGCCGCAGCGAGCTGGTCTCCAGCGTGCGCACGTACTCGGCATCCTTGACGATGCGGGCGAACATGGTGGGCACCGAGCCCGTAGCCGTCACCCCATAATCCGCGATCGCCTTCACATAACGGCGCACGTCGAAGCCGGGCATCATCACCACCGAGGCATTGGTGGCGAAGATGGTCTTGGCGGAGAACAGTCCGTTCATGTGGAACAGCGGCTGAGCCAGGATGTAGCGCTCGTGCTCCGCCATCCGCCCGTTGGCGGTGCGCATGAACAGCGCCCACAATTGGCCGGAGTGGGACAGCGGCACCCCCTTGGGCTTGCCGGTGGAGCCGGAGGTATAGAGCATCTGGCCGATCTCGCCCGGCGCCATGGCCAAGGTCTCGAAATCCGCGGGTTGAATGGTGGCGGCAAAGCCGTCGGGGCCGGCATCATCGAAGTCCAGGAACGGCGCCTTGCCCTCGACGAACCGCCGGGCGCTTTGATCGACGAAGGCGAAGTGCACGTCCGCATCGTGCAGCACATAGTCCACGGTATCGGGGGGGAACTTGATATTGACCGGCACCGCCACGAAACCGGCCCGCATGATGCCGAAGAAGGCGATCAGATACTCTGCCCGGTTCAGCGACAGGATCGCCACCCGGTCTCCCCGCGACAGGCCCCGTGCGGTGAGGAAGCGGGCAACGCCGTTGGCGAGGCGGTCCACCTGCGCGTGGCTGTAGAGACGCGGCTCCGGCGGGGCCAGATCGATGATGGCGGTGCGGGAGAGATCGCCGTGGCGGTCGATCAGATCGCCCAGATTGATCCAGCGGTTGGCGGGAACCGGCGGCGGAGCGGACGATGGCACGGCAAGCTCTGGCATCAGCTAGTCCCGTCGCCGCCAGATCCGGCGGCTCTCGATAGGTTACAGGATTGGACCACCCTTTCGCCCGTTCCGGATCTGGCTGTGCGCTGCCGCGCCTCCATCTCGCTCAAACCGGCACGAAGGCGGCGATGACACCGGCCGCATCGGCCGCCGCCACGACGATGCCGTCGGCATAAGGCGCAAACGGCACGCCGTTGTCTGCCAACACCGTTCGCGTCACCTCCGGCGCCGCCGTCTTGAACACCAGGGCCACCATATGGTCGCTGCCCTCGGGGCCAAGCGCCGGCACCAGCCCGAAGCGGGCGGCGATGGCATCCGGGGTCAGGATCGAGACCCTGGGCACGCCGGCAGAAAAGGCCACCCCGCCCGTCACCGGCCGCAGCAGCGATGGGCCGAACATCCGCTCATAGATCGCCGAGGTGCGGGCCGGATCCTGGGTGGCGATGACGAATTCCGCGATGGCGGTGACCCGATTGGGATGGGCCTGCCACGCCGGCCGCCACACCAGTTCGGGAGTGAAATGGTGGCAGAAGAAGGTGCGGCCGTTCTGCACGTCCTCGGGCGCGGTGCGCATGACGCGGAAGTGGGCGTCGCGGCTGCCGTCGGGCAGGGCCACCGGCCGGGTGAACTCGTTGGGCGGATCCACATAGACGCCGCGCGCCTTCAGATCGGCATGGCGCGCGTCCAGCTGGTCGCCCTTGAACACTAGGCCGGTAAGGCCGGGAGGGTGGCGCCACAGCTCGGCTCGGTTGCCTTGTTTGCCGGCTTCATATCCCAGCAGTTCCAGATAATCGGTCTCGAACACCGCCAGATGATTGATGGAGCCCAGCGAGTGATAGCCCCGTGGCGTCAGCTGGAAGCCCAACTGCTCATAGGCTCGGAACGCAGCATCCAGCCCATCCATCACATTGACCACGACATGATCGAGGATCGGACCGGCCAGAGGGGGGACAACGTCGTTCAAAGGCCTGCTCCGTGGGTGGCTGCGGGTCGAGGCGAGACAATGCAATGCTAGCAATGTATTCTCGAAACCGTCAGTTCATGTTGTGGGCACGGTGCCCGTTGTGTGCGCACTCCAGCCGCAGGCGGCGGCCAGCGGGGGCGGGGCGCTCGCAGTTGCGGAATCGGCGTCTTGCCCGGACATCTTGGCCGTTCTATCGAACGTTTTGAAGGCGGCAGGCGGCCCTCCAGCTGCGCCGTTGATGCGTTGCCGCAATTGCCCACCCGCGCCTGCCGGACCGGCGCGCCATCGTGAGAGGCTCTGCCGTGGATCTGTCTTCGCTCGATTACCGCAAGTCCTACGGCGTGTTCCGCCAGCCGGTGCTGGGCCGCAACGTGGTCACCACCTCGCAGCCGCTGGCGGCGCAGGCGGGTCTCGCCATGCTGGCGCGCGGCGGCAACGCCGTGGACGCGGCCATCGCCACCGCCATGGCCTTGGTGGTGGTGGAACCCTCGGGCAACGGCCTCGGCAGCGATGCCTTCGCCATTCTCTGGGATGGCGAAAAGCTACACGGCCTCAATGCCTCCGGCCGTTCTCCCGCCGCCTGGACGCCGGAGCGCTTCGCCGGTCGGGCGATGATGCCGGAGCGCGGTTGGGAGGCGGTGACCGTCCCCGGCGCGGTGTCGGGCTGGATCGCGCTGTGGCGCAAGTTCGGCACGCTGCCGCTGGCGGTGATCGCGGAACCGGCCATCCGCTATGCCCGCGAAGGCTATCCGGTCTCCCCGGCCGTGGCGCGCCTGTGGGCCAATGCGGAGCAACTGCTGGCCGGCCAGCCAGGCTTTGCCGAAACCTTCCTGCCGCAGGGCCGGGCGCTGGTGGCGGGCGAGATCTTCCGCTCCGAAGCCATGGCCCGCAGCCTGGAACTGATCGCCGAGACCGAGGGCGAGGCCTTCTATCGCGGCGCGCTGGCCGAGGCCATGGTCGCCCATTCCAACGCCCATGGCGGCGCCATGACGCTGGACGACCTGGGCGCCCATCAGGCGGATTTCGTCGAGACCCTGTCGCAGCCGTTCGGCGACGGCGTGGTGCACGAACTGCCGCCGAACGGGCAGGGCATCGCCACCCTCATCACCCTCGGCATTCTGGAAGCTCTGGGCGCCGACACCTCCGACCCGGATTCGGTGGACACCATCCATCTGGCCATCGAGGCCACCAAGCTGGCGCTGGCCGACCTGTTCCAATATGTGGCCGACCCCGCTGCCATGCATATCGATCCGGCCTCGCTGCTGGATCCGGCCTATCTGGCCGAGCGCGCCAAGCTGATCGATCCCGCCGCCGCCGGCCTGCCCACCTATGGGGCGCCCCAGCGCGCCGGGACGGTCTATCTGGCGACCGCCGATGCTTCCGGCATGATGGTGTCGTTCATCCAGTCCAACTACATGGGCTTCGGTTCTGGCGTGGTGGTGCCAGGCACCGGCATCAGCCTGCAGAACCGCGGCGCCGGCTTCGTGCTGAAGCCCGGGCACGCCAATTTGGTCGCCCCGCGCAAGCGGCCGTTCCAGACCATCATTCCCGCCTTCGCCATGGACAAGGCCGGCCAGCCGCTGCTGTCGTTCGGGGTCATGGGCGGCCCGATGCAGGCGCAAGGTCATACCCAGATGGCCCTGCGTATGCTGCGGGCCAAGCAGAACCCGCAAGCGGCAGCGGACGCGCCGCGCTGGCGCGTGGTGGCCGGCCGCAAGGTGGCGGTGGAGGCCAGCGCCGGCCCGGCCGTGCTGGAGGGATTGGCGGCGCGCGGTCATCAGATCGTGGTGGACCCGCCCGAGGCGGTGTTCGCCTTCGGTGCCGCGCAGCTGATCGCGCGCGGCGACAACGGCTGCTATGCCGCCGGCTCGGACAGTCGCAAAGACGGACAAGCCGCGGCCTTCTGAGGCAGGCGACCGGCGATCCTCAGCCGTCCCATCCCAGATGGCTGAGGAAGTCCTTGTCCCATCGCCGCAGCGAACATCACGCAGCGGAGTGGACTGTCGTATCTCACTCCCCGCTGCGGATCCGATTCGGATCGTCCGGCTATTTTATTAGCCGGAATACCACCTCTCGAGTGCGACCATCTGGGATTCTAGAATACAAATTTAGGCACGGGCCATCTGAAATTCCGCCCCCGGCGGCACGCCGGACGTTTTGACAAAAACTAGGATACTGGAATACGAGTAGAGTCAGTGTTTCGGCAGCAAGGGCGAGTGAGATGCGGCAGACGTGGCGATGGTTCGGACCTGCGGATGTGGTCCCGCTCAGCGCGATCCGGCAGGCTGGCGCCCAAGGCATCGTGACTGCGCTGCATCATGTGCCAAGCGGCCAGGATTGGACCGCGGACGAGATTCGCAAGCGCCAGGATGTGGTGAGCGGCGTCGGCAGCGCCCCCACCGGCCTGACCTGGGACGTGGTGGAAAGCCTGCCGGTGTCCGAGGACATCAAGCGCCAGACCGGCGACTGGCGCGGCCATATCGCCTCCTACAAGCGCAGCCTCACCGCGCTGGCGCAGGCCGGGCTTCAGACCATCTGCTACAACTTCATGCCGGTTCTGGACTGGACCCGCACCGATTTGCGCTATGTGGTCAGCCATGGCGGGCAGGCCATGCGGTTCGATCTGGTGGACTTCGCCGCCTTCGACCTGCATGTGCTGGCGCGCCCCGCCGCCGCCACCGATTATGGTGACGCCATCAAGGAAGAGGCGGCGGCCCGCCATGCCGCCATGACCGACGCCGACCGGAAGGCGCTGGCGGCCAACCTCACCGCCGGCCTGCCCGGCGCCGCCGACGGCTGGACCCTGGACGGCCTGCGCGAGCAACTGGCGCTCTACGACCATATCGACGCTGATCGCCTGCGCCGGCATCTGGTGGACTTCCTGTCCGAAGTGGTGCCCACCGCCGAGCAACTCGGTATCCGGCTCTGCTGCCATCCCGATGATCCGCCGTTCCCGCTTCTCGGCCTGCCGCGTATCGTCTCCACCGAGGCGGACTATCGCTTCATGCTGGATGCGGTGGACAGCCCCGCCAATGGCGTGACCCTGTGCTCCGGGTCGCTGGGCGTGCGGCCGGACAATGACCTGCCGGGCATGGCGGAGCGTCTCGGCCCGCGCATTCATTTCGTGCATCTGCGCAACGTGCGCCGGCAGGCGCCGGTGGACGGGCTGCGGCGGTCATTCTTCGAGGATGAGCATCTGGCCGGCGAGACCGACATGGTGGCCACCATCGCCGCCCTCCAGGCGGAAGAGGCCCGCCGCCGGGCCGAAGGCCGCGCGGACGCCGAGATCCCCATGCGCCCCGACCACGGCCAGGACATTCTCGACGACATCGGCCGCGGCGCCCAGCCCGGCTATCCGGCCATTGGCCGGCTCAAGGGGCTGGCGGAACTGCGCGGCGTCATGACGGCGCTGGCCCATCCGCTCCACGCCGGCCGGGCCTGAGCCCCAAGGAGACGCCGTGCCGCGGGTCAAGCGCAAACTCCCCGGCTTCGACCTCGGACAGGTGCTGTCCGAGGTGACGGTGGACCGTGCCCAGGCCATCGGACCGCAGATCTATGAGGTGCTGCGGCGGCTGATCGTGCACTCGCAAATGCCCTCCGGCGCGCCGCTGCACGAGAATGACATCGCTACCGCCTGCAACATCTCGCGCACCCCGGTGCGCTCGGCGCTGCGACAACTGGTGCTGGAGGGGCTGGTCACCACCTGGCCGCAGGTGGGCTCGGTGGTGGCCTCCATCGAGCGCGCGCCGATCGAGGAGGGCGTGGTGATCCGCCGGGCGCTGGAAGGCGAAATCGTCCGCCTGCTGGCCAAGCGGCCGCCACAGGATTGGCGACGCATCGAGACGTTGCTGGCTGCCCAGTTCGAGGCCGTCAATCGCGGCGACGACACCGCCTTTTTCATCGCCGATGAGCAGTTCCACGCCACCCTGGCCGACATGGCCAAGGCGCCGGCCGCTTGGCGGCTGGTGCAATCGGTGAAGGCCCATATCGACCGCGTGCGGCTGCTGGCTACCCGCCACCAGCCGCGCCGGCATCATGAGGCTTATCTCGAACATCTCGCCATCATCGAGGCGGTGCGGGCCGGGCGGGCGGCGGAGGCCGGGCGTGAGATGGCCCGGCATGTGGAAGCGGTGCTGAAAAGCTTCGATGCCCTGGCGGCGGCCACGTCAGGTGCGCGCGCAGCCCCAGAAACGAAAACGCCCCGCCCCGATGGTGACAAGGGCGAGGCGATTGCGAACCTCAAGGGGGCAGTCCCGAGGCAGGCTTCAGAATAGCCCGTTGCTCGGAACTGTCATCTCACTGGCGTGTGATCGTGGCCAATCTCAGCCTTCATCGCCGGTGCAGCGGAACATGGCGCGGCGCCCGTCGGCCCCCTCCACCACCGGCTCGAACTGCCCGGTAGTGGGATCGCGCACCAGCAGCCGCCCGGTAGAGACGCCGAAATAGGCGCCGTGCAACTGCAGCTTGCCGCGCTCCACCAGGATGCGCACGCAGGGGAAGGTCATGAGATTGCGCAGGCTGAGCTCGACCGAGGCGAACTCCAGGCGGCGCAGATAGGATTCGCCATCGGCCTTGTCGCGGGCGCCGAGGCTTTCCGCCGCCGGGGCGATCTGGGACATCCAGCGGCCGATGAAATCACCTGGCGAGAGCGGCTCCTGCTCGTCGGCGAAGGCGCGGATGCCGCCGCACAGAGCGTGGCCCAGCACCACGATATGTTTCACCCGCAATGCCTGCACGCCGAACTCCAGAGCGGCACTGGTGCCGTGCTGAGAATCACCGGCGGCCTCGTAGGCGGGCACCAGATTCGCGACATTGCGGACCACCAGCAGTTCGCCGGGGGCGGCATCGAAGATCACTTCCGGCGACACGCGCGAATCCACGCAGCCGATCACCATGATTTCGGGCTTCTGGCCGGTCTGGGCCAGCGTCTCGTAGCGGGAGCGCTCACTGGCGAACCGGCCGTCGATAAAGGCGCGATAGCCTTCTGTCAGTCGATCGGGGAACATGGCATCTCCTGGCCCTGCTTCCCGCGCGAGAGCCGGCCGCGCCGAATGCTGCCATTCGGTGCGGAGGGGTCCGACTCTCCATCTAGGATAAAGGCCGTTTGCCGACCGTCTTGGACGCAAGCGGTCGCAAACGGGCTCTCACCGCGCGGCTGAGCGGTGCCCATAGCAGCTTTGGCGCCCACCACCAAGACACCTGATGGCCGTGATCATTCTGGCGGCAACGCCCACCCGGCTTCAGGACGCCGGGTCGAACACCATGCGGCCGCGCCCGCCGCGCTTGGCACCGTAGAGCGCCCGGTCGGCGCGCGAGAGTACCGCATCCATGTGCGGATCCTCCCCGTTCAGGCAGGTGCCGCCGACACTGATGCCCACGGGGATGACCAGACCGCCCACCAGGAATGGCTGCTCGCCCACTGCGCGCAGCAGACCCTGGCCGACGTCCTGGGCCTGGGTGACCGACGCGCCGGGCATGAGGATGGCGAATTCTTCGCCGCCGATGCGGGCCAGCACGTCACCGGAACGCACCGCCGACTGACAGCGCCGGGCAACGGTGCGGATCACCTCGTCGCCGATGCCATGGCCATAGCGGTCGTTCACCGCCTTGAAGTGGTCGATGTCCAGCATCAGCAGCGCCAGCGGGCCGCCATGGGCATGGCTGGCGTGAAAGGCGGCCTCCGCCTCATCCACGAACCGGCGGCGATTGAATACGCCGGTCAGGGGATCGATGGCCGCAAGCCGCCGCAGCTCGGCTTCCAGATGCCGGCGTTCGGTGACGTCCAGCAGCACAAGAACAAAGATCGAGCCCATGGGGCGCAGGCGGTATTGCACCATGTGCTGCAGGCCGTCGCGGCAGCGCACGTTCCATTCGCCTTGCTGGACCTTGTGCGGATTGCACCGTGTCGCCGCCACGTGGCTCTGCCAGTCGGCGATCACCTGCGCCCGTGCCACCGGGTCGGGGAAGCCCAGATCCCACCACTCATCATGCTGCACGATCACCCGTTCCCGATAGAGAAACAGGTCGTCCGCCGCCGTATTGTAGAAGAGGGCATTGAATTCGTTGTCGTAAATCTCGACGCCGACGGGTAGGGCATGGAGAATTTCCATCAGCGCCCGGCTCGGCGCCGCACCAATGTCCATGCCGGAACCTGATGCCGGTCGAGGCGGCTGATCAGCCGCGATCGTCATTCCAAACGCTCATCATGCACCGCAATGCAAATTCGCTTCTAACCGGATGCGCCAGAACAGGGCAGGCGCCGCAGTCAATTATCGGGAGAATGTTTAGCGGAAACGATTGCTGCGAAAAACCGTATTTTTGCAACGGCGAAAGGGAGTTGCCATCGCACGCGCCAGCCGGCGCATTGGGCACGGCCACGCTCCCGCTTCTCGGCGCTGGCGGAAACGGGGTATCAGGCCGGCGCGCGCAAAACGTGCCAGCCTTGGACGTCAGGCATCAGCATAGCCGATGCCGGTCAGCGCAACCTACTTGCCCTTTTTGGCAGCGGCGGCGTCGAGTACCTTCTTCTGGACCGACGCGAACGGGGTCGGGGTCGCGGTGTCGGTGACCTTGGCCTTCTTCGGCTTCTTGGTCTCACGGTTGCTCTTGGTGTCGCCTCTGGCCATGAAAGCCTCCTCTGGGAATTGCGCCGCCCGCGTGCTGCGGAACGGAGCCGGACATCCCGACCGGACGCGCAGGCGCAGGGGCGGGCAATGACGGCATATCGGTGGAGCGGCCACCGGCGCAGGGGAGCGCCTCACCCGCGGAGCGGGCAGCAGGGGGCGTTCCCAGCGACTCAGGGCGAACGACTCACGGGCACATGGCACATTCCGCCGGGCGGACGCTGCCCGCGAACCAGAGATGGACACCAGGATCCAGAACTTGATTCGCAGAGCAGCCGCGCCGCGGACTGTCGAAACTAGCGGGCGCCGACGCTCGGAGCAGCACCAGCGGGACGGGCGCCACGAACAACTTTCTTGGGAGCCGGCAGCAAACCTTCGCGCTGAGCGGTCTTCCGCGCTGCCTTGCGGGCGCGCCGGACAGCTTCGGCCTTCTCGCGGGTGCGCTTCTCGGACGGCTTTTCATAGGCCTTCCGCTGCTTCATCTCGCGGAAGACACCTTCACGCTGCATCTTCTTCTTCAGAACTTTCAGAGCCTGGTCGACGTTGTTGTCACGAACGAGTACTTGCAAAGTGATATCCAATCCGTGGGTTGCTGAGACCCTTCGAGCGCGGCGCGCCCGCTGATTCAGCGAGGACCTGCGCATCTGCCGAGGTCACGGGGCCCTACATAGCACGTTCCCGCCAAATAACCTCCCCTTCCGCGCAATGCGCACCGGGAAGGAGGATTCAGCGCTTCGAGGGCTTGCTCTGGGCGGTTTCGCGGGCCTCGCGCAGCGACTTCAGGCGGGCGATCTTCTCGCGCAGGGCTTCGCCCTCCACCTCATATTGCGGCTTGGGCACGGCCGCGGTGGCACTCTTGCCTTGCACGTCGCGGAAGCTGGTTTCAGCCTTGGCGCGCGCCAGCGGCGAATTGTCTTTCATTCGGAACTCCTGTGGTGCCGCCGCGGCGCCGCGCACAAGCGGAACCGCGAACGGGGCGAGCGCGAGAGGCTGCTCGGCACATCTGCTTCGGGCGGCATCAGCGCTGCGGGCACGAAGCCGCGTGTATTCGCCGGTGGCAGGGGCCAGGGCGACAGACGCGGTTCCGCAGCAAGATTGCGACGACACGGGCGGCTTCAAGCCAACCCGAAGGGTGGGCGGCCGGGACGCCGCAACGGCGTCGACGCGGGACATGAGCGGCAAAACGGCGGTGCCATGGACGGCAGCGGCACTCCCGCCCTGATCCGCTGGTTCTCCCGGCGGCCCAGTCATGTGCGAGGAATGCGTGTGCGCCGTTTCAGGCCCAAGCCGCCGGATCACCGGCCGGATTCAGGGTCGCATCCGCGACTCTCAATCTAATGTACGATTTCACCGAACCGGGCAGGATGCAAGCGATCCCTTGATCCGGCGGCGGTTTTCCGTCGCCGGCATCATCAATGCCCTCAGGCGCTAGGGCACTTCGTCCGTCACCACCTTGAAGCTCACCAGGGTGTTGGGGCCGAAGGTGTGGGTGATGGGCACGTCCGAGGCATCGCGCCCTTGGGCGATCAGCACCCGGCCGATGCGCGGAATATTGTTGCGGGCGTCGAACGTATACCAGCGCCCGTCCAGGAACGCCTCGAACCAGCCGGCGAAATCCATGGGGCCATAAGGCGGCGGCATGCCGATATCGCCCAGATAGCCGGTGCAATAGCGGGCCGGGATGTTCATGCAGCGGCAGAAGGCGATGGCCAGATGCGCATAGTCGCGGCACACGCCCTTGCGCTCGTTGAACACCTCCCAGGCGCTCATGGTGGCGCGGGCATGCTCATAGCCGAAGGTGATGTGATTGTGGACGAAATCGCAGATCGCCTGCACCCGCGCCCAGCCGGGCGCGGTGCCGGCGAACAGTTCCCACGCCTTGGGCGTGAGGCGGTCGGTCTCGCAATAGCGGCTGCCGAGCAGATAGACCAGGGTCTCCGACGGCAGGTCCTCGACGGCGGTCTGGCGTGCCCAGGGCACGATCGCATCCGGCAGGCCGGTGTCGCGGATCAGGCCATCGGCGGCGATGCGGATCCGGCCGGCGGGCGCCACGATGCGGCTGCACCAATTGCCGAAGCCGTCGCGATAGGGCGTCACCGGCACCGACGGGCTGATGGTCATATAGTCGGGAATGATGATGTCGGAGGCGCGGGTAAAATGGGCGCCAAGCACCATCACCATGGGGGTGGGCTGGGGAAAATCGTAGACAAGCTCGTAGCCGATGCGGATTTTCATCCCGCCTCCTCGTGGCGGCCGCGGCGGTCGGGCGACCGCGCCATCCCCTTGCGGCCACGCAGGCATCCTATGTCACGATCGACCCACAACGCACGCTTTTGCTGCACTGCAAAGCTTAAATAATTCCGCCCGCCCGCCGCCCCGGTTGCACGGTGCGGCCACGTCTGCGCTTACGCCGGCAGCAGCGTCCCACGGCGCGACGCCAGCGGCACCGCGCCCGCCACCTTGCCGACCACCTTGCCCGGCCAGGCATAGGTCTGGTTGTGGCGGGCGAACAGAATGCCGTCGGTTTCGGCCACCACATCCATCTGTGGACCCAACGGATCGATGATCCGCGCCACCACCTCGCCGCTGCACACCTGTGCGCCCAGCGGCACCACATAGGAGACGAGGCCACCCATGGGCGCCTTCAACTGCTGCATGGCGTCCAAGCCGGTGGCCGCGCAGGCCAGGGCCGGGACGGGCGGCGCTTCGCCGGCGATGACGCCGCGCCGCCGGAGAAAGCCCAGCAGCGCCGCCGCGGTCTTGTCCGCATAGGCCTCGTCCACATCGTCATTGCAGCCCAGCTCGAGCGTGGCGGAAAGGCAGGCGGGCGGGATGGGGTGGCTGGGAAAGGCGTCGGCCAAGGCCCACCATGGCCCGCCGCAGGCTTCGTCGAACGGGTGCCCGCCCGATTCGCGCGCCAGCAGCACCGCCCGCGCGCCGATGGCAGCGGCGAGATCGGCGGCGTCGGGCCACAGCGGCGTGCCGAGATAGAGGTGCGGCTCGGCCTGATTGTCCGCATGCAGGTCGAGCATGAGGTCGGCGTCGTGGGCGAGGCTCATCAGCAGGTGCCGCAGCACATCCACCTCGCGCATGGGCGTCATGCGGGCGAGCGCCGCGGCCATGGCGGCGCGGATCATCGCCACATTGGCGGCCGGATCGGCCCCGAGGCGTGGGCCGATCTCCGCCTGGATCTCTGCGGCGAGGTCGGGATAGTCGCGGTTGAAATTGCCGAGGCTGCTCAGATCATAGCGCCCCAGCAGGAAGCCGCTGACCTGCTGGGCGAAGCCGATGGGATTGGCCAGCGGCAGCACCACGATCTCGCCGATGATCTGGCCCTCGGCGGCCAGGCGCTCCAGCTTCATCGCCAGCGTGCGCAGCACCAGCATGCCGGGGAATTCGTCCGCATGCAGCCCGGCCTGCAGATAGGCCTTGGGCCGCGCCCCCGGCGTGCCGAACCGCAGCACCGTCACCGCCCGCTGCGTTCCAGGCGCGGCGTCCGGCAGCGGATGGCTTTCGCGGCGCATCGGGGAGGGGGCGTGCGCTGTCATGGGGATCCTCGGCCGGCCGACACCGGCCACCGCGCTTCCTACGCCCTCCCGCGGCGAAGCGCGAGCGGCGCGGGAGCGGGAGGTGCCGAAGGGCGGCCAAGTTGCCGTTCGGCGCCGACTTCCCCTACTGTCACGGTCGCTGGGGGAGTCGGGCATGGGTGCGGCAGTCGAGGCGTTCATCGCGCGCTGGCAGGGGCGTGAAGGCGGGCAGGAGCGGGCGAATTACGCGCTGTTCCTGCCGGAACTTTGCGCGGTGCTGGACCTGCCGCGACCGGACCCGGCCAGCGCCTCCACCGAATCGAACGACTATGTGTTCGAGCGGGCGGTGAAGGAGACCGGCCGCGACGGCACCGTCTCGTCCAAGCGCATCGATCTCTACAAGCGCGACTGCTTCATCCTGGAGGCCAAGCAATCGCGCTTTTCCGGCGCCAAGAAACTGGCGGATGCCCCCATCGACAGCGCCCCCGCCGACAGCGCCACCAAGACCCGTGGCCGGCGCGGCGCCGACCGGGCCTGGGACGTGCTGATGATGAATGCCCGCCGCCAGGCGGAAGACTATGTGCGGCTGTTGCCCACCGCCCATGAGCCGCCGCCGTTCGTGCTGGTGTGCGATGTGGGCCACTGCATCGAGGTCTATGCCAATTTCCGCCGCGACGGCAAAGCCTACGACCAGTTCCCTGATCGCAACTCGTTCCGCATCTATCTGGAGGATCTGCGCGATCCTCATGTGCAGGCGCGCCTCAAGGCGATCTGGACCGATCCCATGGCGCTGGACCCCTCCCGCCACGCGGCGCGGGTGACGCGGGCCATCGCCGAGCGTCTCGCCAAGGTGTCCAAGGCCCTGGAGGAGGCCGGCCAGCCCGCCGAGGGCGTGGCCATGTTCCTCATGCGCCTGTTGTTCACCATGTTCGCGGAAGACGTGGAACTGCTGCCGCAGAACAGCTTCAAGACCCTGCTGCGCGACTGCGAGGCCAAGCCGGCCATCTTCCCCGGCATGCTGGAGGATCTGTGGCGGGCCATGGACGAGGGCGGTTTTACCGCCACCATCCAGCAGAAGGTGCGCCGCTTCAATGGCGAGTTCTTCAAGAACCGCCGCGCCTTGCCGCTGGACAAGGCGGCCATCGGCGAATTGCGGGCGGCGGCGGAGTTCGACTGGCGCGACGTGGAGCCGGCCATTTTCGGCACCCTGCTGGAGCAGGCGCTGGACCCGGTGGAGCGGCGGCGCCTGGGCGCCCATTACACCCCGCGCGCTTATGTGGAGCGCCTCGTGATCGCCACCATTCTCGATCCCTTGCGGGCCGAATGGGCGCAGGTGCTCTCCACCGCCGAGCGGCAGAAAACCGCCGGGCGGGGCAGGGATGCGGCGGCCACCGTGAAGGCGTTCCACGACAAATTGTGCGAGACGCGGGTGCTGGATCCTGCCTGCGGCACCGGCAACTTCCTCTATGTGGCGCTGGAACTGATGAAGCGCCTGGAGGGCGAGGTGCTGGAAGCCCTGGCCGATCTCGGCGGCCAGGAGGCGCTGGTGGGCCTGGAGGGCCACACGGTGGATCCGCACCAGTTCCTGGGGATGGAGCTGAACCCGCGCGCGGCGGCCATCGCCGAACTGGTGCTGTGGATCGGGCATCTGCAATGGCATGTGCGCACGCGGGGCGGCCAGCCCAGCGAGCCGATCCTGCGCGCGTTCAAGAACATCCAGGCCCGCGATGCAGTGCTGACCTGGGACGGCTGCCCGGTGCCGCAATTCGTGGACGGCGCCGAGGCCTATCCCAATGCGCGGGTGCCGGAATGGCCGAAGGCGGAATTCATCGTCGGCAATCCGCCCTTCATCGGCGGCGCCAATCTGCGGTCGCGGCTGGGGGATGCCAAGGCGCAGGCGCTGTGGGCGGCGCATCCGCATATGAATGAGAGCGCGGATTTCGTCATGTATTGGTGGGATCGCGCCGCCGATCTGCTGCTGCGCAAGGGCACCATTCTGCGGCGGTTCGGCTTCGTCACCACCAATTCCATCAGCCAGGTGTTCCAGCGCCGGGTGATGGAGCGCTATCTTAACGCCAAGAAGCCGCTGTCCCTGGTGATGGCCATTCCAGACCATCCCTGGACCAAGGCGGCGCGCGACAGCGCGGCGGTGCGCATCGCCATGACGGTGGCCGCCCCCGGCGCCCGCGAGGGCCTGCTGCGGGAGGTGGCGAGCGAGGAGGGCATCGACACCGACGCGCCGGTGATCGGGTTTCAGGAGCGGATGGGCAAGATCCATTCGGACCTGACGGTGGGGGTGGATGTGGCTTCCGCTGTGCCTCTATTGTCAACTACAGGTCTCTGTTCACGTGGAATGATGCTATTCGGATCAGGGTTTATTATTACCCGCAGCTCCGCTGGGGAGCTTGGCTTGGGTAAAGTAAGGGAATTGGAAAAACACATTCGTCCATATTTAAATGGTAGAGATTTAATGTCGAAATCTCGCGGACTTTTCGTGATAGATGCTTTTGGCCTCGAAGAGCTCGAACTATTAAGTAAATTTCCAAATATTTATCAGCATCTTTTAGAAAAAGTTAAACCGGAAAGAGATGAAAACAGAGATGTCGATATTAAGCGCAGGTGGTGGCTTTTTGGGCGAACTCGCGATGAAATTAGGCCGGCGATTTCTGATTTGTGTAGATATATAGTGACGTCAGAGACGTCAAAGCACCGGATGTTTCAGTTTGTCGACGGAAGTGTTATTCCAGACAACAAATTGGTGATTATCGCAAGTTCTTCAGCTTTTTTCCTTGGAATTTTTTCGTCAAATATACACTGCCTCTGGTCAGTTCGGAGTGGCGGGTGGCTCGGAGTTGGAAATGATTCAGTCTACGTGAAATCCCGGTGCTTCGACCCCTTCCCCTTCCCAGCCGCCACCGAGGCCCAGAAGGCAGTCATCCGCGACCTCGCCGAAGAGCTCGACGCCCATCGCAAGCGGGTGCTGGCGGCCCATGACCATCTCACCCTCACCGGCCTCTATAATGTGCTGGAGCGCCTGCGCGCCGGGGCCGCGCCCGCCGCTCTCGACCCCAAGGAGCGCCGCATCTTCGACGATGGGCTGGTGCTGATCCTGAAGGACCTGCACGACCAGATCGATGCCGCCGTGGCCGACGCCTATGGCTGGCCCGCCGATCTGCCCGAAGAGGAGGTGCTCGCCCGCCTCGTCGCCCTCAACAAGGCGCGGGCGGCGGAGGAAAAGCGCGGCCTGGTGCGCTGGCTCCGCCCCGACTACCAGATCCCCCGCTTCGGCTCGGAGAAGGACAAGGCCAAGCAACTGGAAGCCGATCTCGGCGACGATGCCCCCGAGCCGGTGGCCGGCGGGCGCCTGGCCTTCCCCAAGACCGACCGCGAGCAGACCATCGCCGTCATGGGCGTGCTGATGCAGGCGGCCGGCCCCTTGGACGCCGCCGCCATCGCCGCCACCTTCAAGCCCGCCCCCAAGGTGCGCGCCGCGGTGGCCGACGTGCTCCTGGCCATGTTCCGCATGGGGCAGGTGGCCTCCACCGACGGCACCACCTTCGCCTTGCGCCGCGCGGCGTGAGCCCCGCCTGTGCCGGGCGGCGCCGGCCGTGGCGGCAGCGCCCGATGAGGATGAGGACGACGAGATCAGAAGGGCATTCGGTTAGAGCATTTTCGAGCGAAGTGGACCCGCTTCGCGTGAAGAAAATACGTAAGGACAATAACATAGAGCGTTTCCGTGAAACACTGAAACGCTCTAGCCGGCTGAAGTGGGAGGCGCCGTCACCTCCATCTCAATCCGGAACGGCTCCAGCGCGGGCATCAGCACGCTGTCCAGTAAACGGTTGAGAAAATCATCGTCCGCCGGGACGCGCATCACCACGGTCTGGTGAAAGATCATGGTGTGCGCGACATCATCCAGCGGCTGCGCCACCAGCGCCTCGCGGCGCAATGTGCCGCGCTGAACCGCTCGGCCAATGGCAGCGCGCCATCCTGCGTTGCGCAGCGTATCGAGCTTGGCGGTAAACATGGCCTCCAGCACCGGGTCGGTCTGTACCGGCAGCAACAGGCCCGCCAGCAGACGCGCCCGTTCCGGACAAAGCGCCTTGGTAATCCCGCGCATGAAGGCGAGCAGATCGGCCCGCAGCGAGCCCTGATCTTCCAGATCAAAATCGGTCTTGTCGAGATCGGCCTGGATCGCCGCAAGGACCAGGCTGCGCGCATCCGGATAGCGGCGATAGATGCTGGTTGCCGGGATGCCGGACATGCGCCCGATCCTGGCAAATGTAACGCCCTCCAGCCCGGTCTGGCTCAGCACCTCGAGCGTGACGCGGATCAGCGTGTCGTCGAGCACCTTGTCACGCGGCCGTCCGGCCTGGGCGACAGTTTCATCGGATTTCTCCATCACTCTCCCTGAATCTTCAGCGACCAAACAATTCGCGCGGAGGGCCGACACAGCCCTTGATCTGGAGACGCAAGGCTCCTACCTATTTCGCTATAAGTGTGTAGCGAAATGGTGCCTCATGCGTTCCGTGACCCCAAATTCGACCGCAGAGCAGCAGAACGCAAGCCGCCCGGCTATTCCACAAGCCGGCGCTGTTTCGGGCGCCGTCGCCCTCGGCCTGCCGCCGGTCCTCACCGCGCCGAGCGCCGGCGCCTCTTCCAATTCATCGCGGGTGGGGACGGGCCTCGTCCCGCCACTCTTCGATCCGGTTTCCAGCCTGCGCTACCTGCAGGATGGCATGCGCAATTCCTGGTTCTTCATCGGCTATCTGGAAACGAAAGCGGGGCACCGGCTGAACTGCCTTGTCCATCAGATCATCGATTCCATGCCGGGGGAGCCGATCCAGATCGCCAGTATTCTCAACATTACCGACATCACCAATCGCACCTACCGGAGCGAGGAGAAGATGTATTCGGCAGGCGAGATCACGCTGGACCCCGAGCGGATGCGGAACATCACGCCCAGTTCGACCATAGAAGGCGATCAGCATCGCATCCATGTGCAAGCGGATTTCGGTTGGGGAGCGCTGGAATTCCATACGCAGTTCCCGGGCCGGATCATGATGAATGGCGGGGCCGGCGTCTTCGATTTCCTCGGCGGAACGCCGACGGTCCAGTATTCCATTCCGTGGGGCACGGGAAGCGGGTGGGTCTTACTCGACGGCGTCCGCCACGAGACCACCGGCAGCTTCTGGTTCGACCGCCAATGGGGGCTGCCGCACGGGCTGATGGGCCAGCCGGGGACGGCCGTGGGCGCCAAGGACAAATGGGTCTGGATGGATCTCAATCTCAGCAACGGCCTCGTCATGGGGCTTTGGGATCTTGCCGTGAACGGCCGCCAGTTTAGCTGGGTGACCGTCCTTCATCCCGACGGGACGCATGTCATCGCTCAAATCGACCCCGTCGCCGACGGTGCCAGCGCGGTCTGGACCAGCCCCGCGAGCGGGCAGAGCTATCCAACCCGGTTCAGAGTTCATGTCCCCGCCCTCGACTGCACGCTTGATGTCGTCGCCGTGATGGAAGCTCAGGAGATCGCCTCGCCCACCGAGCCCAAATACGAAGGCGTGGCGACCGTCTCTGGCACCTACGGCGGCCAAAGCGTCACTGGCTTCACACTCATCGAATTGATGGGCAACTGGCGCAGCTGAGCGCCGCCCGCCCTGGCGCAGGGCCGCGCCGCTTCTCAAAGAAAAGCAAGGATCAGATCATGGAACGCTCCGATAGCCGGAGTTCCCTTCTTTCGCGCGCAATCGGTGCCAGCACCCGCGCGGATGGCACCCGGCGCTTCGTGTCGGGTATCCCGCTCTTTGTCGATCCGGCCAGGGATCTCCCGAGCCATCCCGATTCCGTCCTGGAATCCTGGTATGTCAACGCCGCCTTCGAAAGCGGTGGAAAGGTTCTGGGCTTCGAGTGGCATCAGGGTGTCAGCTCCTTGGGCAGCACGACCGAATTCCTGGTGATGAACGGAACCGACGGCATCTGGCGCCCCTCCGTTGCCGCCGAAGCGACGTCGCCGACGGTCGGTGCGTCGACGCGCGAATGCCGCGTCTCCTCTCAGTTCGGCACCTTCAGGGGAGACCGTTCCCAATTCCAGCTCACGGTGAAGTCCGGGCTCAACGCTCTGGATGTGGTGCTGACACCGCAGCGCGAGGAACTTTACAACGGTACGACGGGCCTGCTGCACCTGCTCGGCTCCAACTCCTACGAATATGCCTTTCCGAACATGCGCGCCAAGGGAACGCTGACGATCGACGGCGAGGATTTCGCCGTCGACGCACCATCGGTCTGGTTTGATCGCCAATGGGGGCGGGCGGATGCG
>CALRNP020000075.1:0-22019 GCA_943369575.1 Azorhizobium sp. AG788
AAGGCACCGAAATGGTGATGCCGGGCGACAACATCTCCGTGGACGTGCACCTGATCGTGCCGATCGCCATGGAAGAGAAGCTCCGCTTCGCTATCCGTGAAGGCGGTCGCACCGTCGGCGCCGGCGTCGTCGCCTCCATCATCGAGTGATGTCAGGATCCGCATCGCGGATCTTTTGAACGGGCCGGCATTCGCCGGCCCGTTTTCTTTTGCGCGGATCACCTGCCATGCGCCCGAAGGGCGTGCCGGCACCACCGCGCTGGCCTGGGGATAACCCACACAGGCGCCGCGCCCCCTTTACAGATTCAATTTGGCTGACTAGACACACAAACCCGTTGCGCTGGATCGTTTCCCGGCGCGGGGTCGCTTACCCTCATGCGAGGCGGCCTTTAGGAGTGTAGCTCAACTGGTTAGAGCACCGGTCTCCAAAACCGGGGGTTGGGGGTTCGAGTCCCTCCACTCCTGCCATGCGCAGGACAAGAAGCGACGCCCGTGTCAGGATGACTGAACGCCTGCGGGGCAGGTTCGGCCCTCACAAGCGAGGGCATTCGGGCGGCGGGCCTGGCGAATCCCCTGGGAGGATTCGGGTCTCGTATCGCTTCCGCCGGTCTAGGCCCGGCACGAGTTCCGCCAAGGTCATCGACGGCCGGGCGGAGGGTGAGGTTCAGGCGGCACTCCGACATGGCGCGCGTTCAAGGCGCGCGTTCAGCCGGTGCCCGCAAGATCAGAAAGGTGGCTGCGGCGCGGACCCTCGGGTCGGGCGAGCAGTCGAAGCGACATGGCAAAGAACGGTCCCGTGGAGTTCTTTCAGCAGGTCCAAGCCGAAACGGCGAAGGTGACCTGGCCGACGCGGCGCGAGACGCTGATCACCACCGGCATGGTTTTCGTGATGGTGCTGCTGGCGTCCGTCTTCTTCCTGGTCGTGGACCAGGTTCTGCGGTTCGGCGTCAGCCAACTCCTGAACATAGGGCACTGAGCATCGCCATGGCCAAGCGTTGGTACATCGTCCACGCCTATTCCAACTTCGAGAAGAAGGTGGCGGATTCGATTCGCGAGCAGGCGGATCAGCGCAACCTCTCGGATTTGTTCGAGCAGATTCTCGTGCCCACCGAGAAGGTGGTGGAAGTGCGCCGCGGCCGGAAGGTGGACGCCGAGCGCAAGTTCTTCCCCGGCTATGTCCTGGTGAAGATGGACCTCACCGACGAGGCATTCCATCTCATCAAGAACACCCCGAAGGTCACCGGCTTCCTGGGCGCCGACAACAAGCCCATGCCGATCTCCGAGAACGAGGCCATGCGCATCCTGCAGCAGGTGCAGGAAGGCATCGAGCGGCCGAAGCCCTCCATCAGCTATGAGGTGGGTGAGACCGTGAAGGTGTCCGACGGGCCGTTCGCCTCCTTCAACGGCATCGTCGAAGAAGTGGACGAAGCCCGTTCGCGCCTCAAGGTGGCGGTCTCCATCTTCGGCCGCGCCACGCCGGTTGAGCTGGAGTTCGGCCAGGTCGAGAAGACCTGAGTTTTTGAGATTTCCGCATCGTGCAACGCCTCTCGGCTTGTGCCGAGGGGCGTTGTGCTGTATGCGGTGCGCCCTTCGCCTGTCCGGTCCCGGACGGGTGGAGATGACGGCGGAAACGCCGTCGCTGTGGCCCCCGGCCTTTGGTCGGCGGTGCCAGCGTGGGAGGTGACGGAGCGTCTCGCCAAGCGCTCCTGCGACCCGCACCACGCATCCCGGCCTTCTGATTCCCGCACGCGGGGGCAGGGGCCCATTACGGGAGTATTCACATGGCGAAGAAAATTACCGGTTACGTCAAACTGCAGGTGCCCGCGGGCAGCGCCAACCCGGCGCCCCCGATCGGCCCCGCGCTCGGTCAGCGCGGCCTGAACATCATGGAATTCTGCAAGGCCTTCAATGCGCAGACGGCGCAGCTGGAAAAGGGCATGCCGATTCCCGTGGTGATCACGGCCTATCAGGATCGCTCCTTCACCTTCGAACTGAAGACCCCCCCGGTCTCCTACTTCTTGAAGAAGGCCGCCGGCCTTGAGACCAAGAAGAAGCCCGGCTCGGGCTCCAAGACCCCGGGCAAGGGCGCCACGGTCGGCAAGGTCACGCGCGCTCAGCTCGCCGAGATCGCCGAGAAGAAGATGAAGGATTTGAACTGCGAGACCATCGAGGCCGCGGTTCTCATGCTCGAAGGTTCTGCCCGGTCCATGGGCCTCCAGGTTCAGGGGTGATCGCGATGGCTAAGCAAGGTAAGCGCATCCGCGCGGCACACGAAGGCATCGACCGTCTCAAGCTCTATCCGCTGGACGAGGCGCTGGCGCTTCTGAAGGCCCGCACGACGGCGAAGTTCGACGAGACCATCGAAGTCTCCATCAATCTGGGCGTTGACCCCCGCCATGCGGACCAGATGGTCCGTGGCGTGTGCCAGCTGCCCAACGGCTCCGGCCGGACCGTGCGCGTGGCGGTGTTCGCCCGTGGCGCCAAGGCGGACGAAGCCAAGGCCGCCGGTGCTGACATCGTCGGCGCCGAAGACCTGCTGGAAATCGTCCAGGGCGGCACCATCGAGTTCGATCGCTGCATCGCCACCCCGGACCTGATGCCGCTGGTCGGTCGTCTCGGCAAGGTGCTCGGCCCGCGTGGCCTGATGCCGAACCCGAAGGTCGGCACCGTGACCATGGACGTCAAGGCCGCCGTCGCCGCCGCCAAGGGCGGCGCGGTCGAGTTCCGCGTCGAGAAGGCCGGTATCATCCACGGCGGTATCGGCAAGGCCTCGTTCGATGCCGACAAGCTGTCCGAGAACATCCGCGCCTTCGTGGACGCGGTGGTCAAGGCCCGCCCGACCGGCGCCAAGGGCACCTATGTCCAGCGCGTTGCGGTCTCCTCCACCATGGGCCCCGGCATCAAGGTCGAGCCCAATACGGTGGTTGTCGCCGCCTGAGTTTGAAGGGCCGGGTTTCATCCCGGCCCTTTGTCCACCTCAGGGGTATGCGGGTCGTCATGCGGCTCGGGTATGCCTGCCGGGCGGAAAAGGGCGTGACACAGCGTCCGAGAGGGTCTATATGACCCGTTCCCGTGCCACGGCGACGTGGGGCGGTGATTAGTGTTTTCAGCTTTCGCCCGGAAACGGGCGGAGGGGCTGGGAGGGTTCGCCCGCCCGGCCTTTATGTCTGTCCAAACTTTGCTCGCAAGGGCGCGGGGCGGAGAGACAAAGTCCTGTCCGAGACTGCAGGTGCCGCACCCTTGGTGTGGCTTAATCCTCGCCAGACATCTCGCCGAGATGTCCTTTGGAGGGCCAGCATAGACGGGGGGAAGACCGGATTTCGCGCCGCATGCCGAGAGGCATGGCAGGCAAGAGATTGGTTCGAACCAGCGCCTTGTGGCCGGTGACCCGGATCCGAGGGGACAGGGCATGTGAGCGTCGCTTGTCTGCGACCGACATGTTCGGGAAGAGACGAGCGGCAAGGCGCAACCGGTGAAGCCATCTTGGTTTCACCACAGGCTTAAAGAGAGCCAGCAGTGGATCGAGCGGAAAAACAAGAGCTCGTCACGACGCTCACCGAAGTGTTTAAAACCACTTCCGTCGTCGTGGTGGCCCACTATTCCGGGCTCACCGTTGCTCAGATGTCGAAACTCCGTCGGCAGATGAAGCAGAATGGTGCGACCGTGAAGGTGGCTAAAAACCGCCTCGCGAAGATCGCTCTGGAAGGCTCCGACGTTGCCCACGTGGCGCCCCTTCTCAAGGGACCCACGGTGATCGCTTATTCGAGCGATCCGGTGGCAGCGCCGAAGATTGCCGTCGAGTTTGCCAAGGCGAATGAGAAGTTCGTCATCCTTGGCGGCGCGATGGGCAAGACGGCCCTCAATGTCGATGGTGTGAAGGCTCTGGCCACCATGCCGTCCCTGGATGAACTGCGTGCCAAGATCGTCGGCCTGGTACAGGCCCCGGCGACCAAGCTGGCCCAGCTCACCACCGCGCCGGCAGCGAAGCTCGCCCGCGTGTTTGGGGCTTATGCCGCTCAGGACGAAGCCGCGTAGGCGGTTGGATCTCGCAATCCTGGAATTCGAACCTATCTTAGGAACATACAATGGCTGACCTGACCAAGCTCGTCGACGAGCTGTCCTCCCTGACCGTTCTCGAAGCTGCCGAGCTGGCCAAGCTTCTGGAAGAGAAGTGGGGCGTTTCCGCCGCTGCCGCCGTTGCGGTTGCGGCCGCTCCTGCCGCGGCTGCCGCCGCTGTGGAAGAGCAGACCGAGTTCACCGTGGTCCTCGCGGCCGCTGGTGAGAAGAAGATCGAAGTCATCAAGGAAGTCCGCGCCATCACGGGTCTCGGCCTGAAAGAAGCGAAGGACCTCGTTGAGGCCGCTCCGAAGCCCGTCAAGGAAGGCGTTTCCAAGGACGAAGCCGAGAAGCTCAAGGCCCAGCTCGAGAAGGCTGGCGCCAAGGTCGAGCTCAAGTGAGCTTTTGACGTTCAGCGGCCCCGGGTTTGCCCGGGGCCGTTTTTCGCGTCCCGGGTGGGGCGCGATTTCGTTCAAGCGGTTCCCCAGGTCGCCGTCGGGTGCGACGACCTGGCGAGCCGTGGCGGTTCGGGGAGGAATGGCTGTCATGGCCCCCAACCTCTCCGGCGTGATGGTGACGGCGGTCTTTTTCGCCGGTGCGGCGTGCCTCGCTTTCGAGGAGCCGGCCGAGCACAAGACCAGGACGGACGAGGATCGAGATGGCGCAAACGTTCACCGGTCGCAAGCGGATCCGCAAATTCTTCGGAAAGATCAAGGAAGTGGCCGAGATGCCGAACCTCATTGAGGTTCAGAAGGCATCTTACGACCAATTCCTGCAGGTCGATGAGCCGAAGGGCGGACGCGCGGACGACGGTCTCCAGGCGGTGTTCAAGTCGGTATTCCCGATTTCGGACTTTTCCGGGTCCGCCATGCTGGAGTTCGTGCGCTACGAGTTCGAGCCGCCGAAGTATGACGTTGACGAGTGCCGCCAGCGCGGCATCACCTTCGCCGCGCCGCTGAAGGTGACGCTGCGCCTGATCGTGTTCGATGTGGATCCCGATACCGGCGCCAAGTCGGTGAAGGACATCAAGGAGCAGGACGTCTACACCGGCGACATCCCGCTGATGACCATGAACGGCACGTTCATCGTCAACGGTACCGAGCGCGTCATCGTCTCGCAGATGCACCGCTCGCCGGGCGTGTTCTTCGATCACGACAAGGGCAAGACCCACTCCTCGGGCAAGCTGCTGTTCGCCGCCCGCATCATCCCCTATCGCGGCTCCTGGCTGGACATCGAGTTCGACGCCAAGGACATCGTGTTCGCGCGCATCGATCGTCGCCGCAAGATCCCGGTGACGAGCCTCTTGTTCGCGCTCGGCCTGGATGCGGAAGAGATCCTCGATACCTTCTTCGAGAAGATCGCCTATACCCGCGCCAAGGGTGGCTGGCGCATGCCGTTCGATCCCAAGCGGATGAAGGGCTACAAGGCTGTTGCCGATCTGATCGACGCCGACACCGGCGAAGTGGTGATCGAAGCCGGCAAGAAGCTGACCGTGCGCAACGCCCGCCAGCTGGTGGAAAAGGGCCTCAAGGCCCTGCGCATCTCCGACGAGGAGATGGTCGGCCAGTATATCGCCGAGGATTTGGTGAACGTCGCCACCGGCGAAGTGTTTGCCGAGGCCGGCGAAGAGATCACCGAGAAGGTGCTGAAGACGCTGGAAGAGGCCGGGTATAACGAAATCCCGATCCTCGACATCGATCACATCAACACCGGCGCCTACATCCGCAACACCCTCGTCGCCGACAAGAACTCGGCGCGCGAGGAAGCGCTGTTCGACATCTACCGCGTGATGCGTCCCGGCGAGCCGCCGACCATCGACAGCGCGCAGGCGATGTTCCACTCGCTGTTCTTCGATCCCGAGCGCTACGACCTCTCCGCGGTCGGCCGGGTGAAGATGAACATGCGTCTGGACCTGGACGCCGAAGACACCGTGCGCATCCTGCGCCGCGAGGACATCCTCGCGGTCATCCGCACCCTGGTGGAACTGCGCGACGGCAAGGGCGAGATCGACGACATCGATCACCTGGGCAACCGCCGCGTGCGCTCGGTCGGCGAGCTGATGGAGAATCAGTATCGCGTCGGCCTGCTGCGCATGGAGCGCGCCATCAAGGAGCGCATGTCGTCCGTCGACATCGACACCGTGATGCCGCAGGACCTGATCAACGCCAAGCCGGTGGCGGCGGCGGTGCGCGAGTTCTTTGGCTCGTCGCAGCTCTCGCAGTTCATGGATCAGACCAATCCGCTCTCGGAGATCACCCACAAGCGCCGCCTCTCGGCGCTTGGCCCGGGCGGTCTGACCCGTGAGCGCGCCGGCTTCGAAGTCCGCGACGTGCATCCGACCCATTACGGCCGCATCTGCCCGATCGAGACGCCGGAAGGCCCGAACATCGGTCTGATCAACTCGCTGGCCACCTTTGCCCGCGTGAACAAGTACGGCTTCATCGAGACCCCGTATCGCCGGGTCACCGACAGCCGCGTCACCGACGAAGTGGTCTACCTCTCCGCCATGGAAGAGGGAAAATACTACGTCGCGCAGGCCAACATCCCGCTGAACGCCGAAGGCGGCTTCGAGGAAGACCTGATCGTCTGCCGCCATGCCGGTGACGTCCTGCTGGTCGCGCCCGACCGCGTGGACTTCATGGACGTGTCGCCCAAGCAATTGGTGTCGGTGGCCGCGGCCCTGATCCCGTTCCTGGAAAACGACGACGCGAACCGCGCGCTCATGGGCTCGAACATGCAGCGCCAGGCGGTGCCGCTGGTGCGCTCGCAGGCGCCGCTGGTCGGCACCGGCATGGAAGCGGTCGTGGCCCGGGATTCCGGCGCTGCCATCGCCGCCCGCCGCACCGGCGTGATCGATCAGGTGGATGCCACCCGTATCGTGATCCGGGCGACGGAAGAGGCCGATCCGTCCAAGTCGGGCGTCGACATCTACCGTCTGATGAAGTTCCAGCGCTCCAACCAGTCCACCTGCATCAACCAGCGTCCGCTGGTGCGCGTGGGTGATCTGGTGAAGAAGGGCGACATCATCGCCGACGGCCCGTCCACTGAGCTGGGCGAACTGGCTCTGGGCCGGAACGTGCTGGTCGCGTTCATGCCGTGGAATGGCTACAACTACGAAGATTCCATCCTGCTTTCCGAGAATATCGTGAAGGAGGACGTCTTCACCTCGATCCATATCGAGGAGTTCGAAGCCATGGCCCGCGACACCAAGCTCGGGCCTGAGGAAATCACCCGCGACATTCCCAACGTTTCGGAAGAAGCGCTGAAGAATCTCGACGAAGCGGGCATCGTCTATATCGGCGCGGAAGTGCGCGCCGGCGACATCCTGGTGGGCAAGATCACCCCCAAGGGCGAAAGCCCGATGACGCCGGAAGAAAAGCTGCTGCGCGCCATCTTCGGCGAGAAGGCCGCGGACGTCCGCGACACCTCCCTGCGCCTGCCCCCCGGCACCACCGGGACCATCGTCGAAGTGCGCGTGTTCAATCGCCACGGCGTCGACAAGGACGAGCGCGCCCTGGCCATCGAGCGCGAGGAAATCGAGCGTCTCGCCAAGGATCGTGACGACGAGCAGGCGATCCTGGACCGCAACGTCTATGGCCGTCTCACCGAGCTGCTGGACGGCAAGGTCGCCATCGCGGGCCCGAAGGGGTTCAAGAAGGACGGCCAGATCACCCGCGCCCTGCTCACCGAGTTCCCGCGGTCGCAGTGGTGGTTGTTCGCGGTTGCGGACGATGCCCTGATGACCGAGCTGGAAGCCATCCGCGCCCAGTATGACGAGTCCAAGAAGCGCCTTGAGCAGCGCTTCCTGGACAAGGTCGAGAAGCTGCAGCGCGGCGATGAGCTGCCTCCCGGCGTGATGAAGATGGTGAAGGTCTTCGTCGCCGTGAAGCGCAAGATCCAGCCGGGCGACAAGATGGCCGGCCGCCATGGCAACAAGGGCGTGGTCTCGCGCATCGTTCCCGTGGAAGACATGCCGTTCCTTGAGGACGGCACCAATGTGGACATCGTGCTGAACCCGCTCGGCGTGCCCAGCCGCATGAACGTCGGTCAGATCCTGGAGACCCACCTCGGGTGGGCCTGCGCGGGTCTGGGTCGTCAGGTGGCGGCTGCCATGGATGCCTATTACGGCACCAAGGACACCAGCGGCCTGCGCACCACCCTGGAGACCATCTACGACAAGGAAGAGATCACCGTGCTCGACGAGAGCCAGGTGCTCGAGCTTGGCGAGAACCTCCGCAAGGGCGTGCCCATGGCCACCCCGGTGTTCGACGGCGCCCACGAGGCCGACATCGAGTTGCAGCTGGAAAAGGCGGGGCTCAACCCCTCCGGCCAGTCGACGCTCTTTGATGGTCGCACCGGCGAGCCGTTCGATCGTAAGGTGACCGTCGGCTACATCTACATGCTGAAACTGCATCATCTGGTCGACGACAAGATCCATGCGCGCTCCATCGGTCCCTACTCGCTGGTCACGCAGCAGCCCCTGGGCGGCAAGGCGCAGTTCGGCGGGCAGCGGTTCGGCGAAATGGAAGTGTGGGCGCTGGAAGCCTATGGCGCCGCCTACACGCTGCAAGAGATGCTGACCGTGAAGTCGGATGACGTCGCGGGCCGCACCAAGGTTTACGAGTCCATCGTGCGCGGCGAAGACACCTTCGAAAGCGGCATCCCGGAAAGCTTCAACGTGCTGGTGAAGGAAATGCGGTCGCTCGGCCTCAATGTCGAGCTGCTCAATTCCAAGACCGGCAAGCAGACCAATCCGGGCACACGCGAAAATCTTCCCGCAGCCGAGTGAGGCTGTGACTTCGGGAGCCGCGGGCGATGTCGCCCGCGCTCCTGCCGGTATGTTCTGAACTTTCCGGCCGGGGCCCCCAAGCGGCATGGGGGCTGATCCGGCCGTGCCGAAGGAGACGGCCATGAATCAAGAGGTGATGAATCTCTTCAATCCGGCGACCCCGGCTCCGACGTTCGATCAGATCAAGATCTCGATCGCGAGCCCGGACAAGATCACGTCGTGGTCCTACGGCGAGATCAAGAAGCCGGAAACCATCAACTACCGGACGTTCAAGCCCGAGCGCGACGGCTTGTTCTGCGCGCGCATCTTCGGTCCCATCAAGGACTATGAGTGCCTGTGCGGCAAGTACAAGCGCATGAAGTACAAGGGCATCATCTGCGAGAAGTGCGGCGTGGAAGTCACGCTGTCGCGGGTGCGGCGCGAGCGCATGGGCCACATCGAACTGGCTGCGCCCGTCGCGCACATCTGGTTCCTGAAGTCGCTCCCGAGCCGCATCGGCCTGCTGCTCGACATGACGCTCAAGGACCTCGAGCGCATCCTGTACTTCGAGTATTTCGTCGTCATCGAGCCGGGCCTGACCCCGCTCAAGTACCGGCAGCTGCTGTCGGAAGACGACTATCTGCGCGCCCAGGACGAGTATGGCGACGACAGCTTCACCGCCATGATCGGCGCTGAGGCCATTCGCGAACTGCTGCGCTCCATGGACCTGGAGAAGCTGGCGGCGGACATCCGCGTCGAGATCGCCAATGCGACCACCGAGCTGAAGCCCAAGAAGCTCGCCAAGCGTCTGAAGATCGTCGAGGCCTTCCAGGCCTCCGGCAACAAGCCGGAATGGATGATCCTGACCCATGTGCCGGTGATCCCGCCGGACCTGCGCCCGCTCGTCCCCCTGGACGGCGGCCGGTTCGCGACCTCGGATCTGAACGATCTCTATCGCCGCGTCATCAACCGCAACAACCGCCTGAAGCGCCTCATCGAGCTGCGGGCGCCGGACATCATCATCCGCAACGAGAAGCGCATGCTTCAGGAAGCGGTGGATGCGCTGTTCGACAACGGCCGTCGCGGCCGCGTCATCACCGGCGCCAACAAGCGCCCGCTGAAGTCGCTCGCCGACATGCTGAAGGGCAAGCAGGGCCGGTTCCGTCAGAACCTGCTCGGCAAGCGCGTGGATTACTCCGGCCGCTCGGTCATCGTGGTGGGCCCGGAGCTGAAGCTCCACCAGTGCGGCTTGCCGAAGAAGATGGCGCTGGAGCTGTTCAAGCCCTTCATCTACGCCCGCCTCGACGCCAAGGGCCATTCGGCCACCGTCAAGCAGGCCAAGAAGCTGGTCGAGAAAGAGCGTCCGGAGGTGTGGGATATCCTCGACGAGGTGATCCGCGAACACCCGGTCATGCTCAACCGCGCCCCGACCCTGCATCGCCTGGGCATCCAGGCGTTCGAGCCGGTGTTGATCGAAGGCAAGGCGATCCAGCTGCATCCGCTGGTCTGCGCCGCCTTCAACGCTGACTTCGACGGCGACCAGATGGCCGTGCACGTTCCGCTCTCGCTGGAAGCCCAGCTGGAAGCGCGCGTGCTGATGATGTCCACGAACAACGTTCTGCATCCCGCCAACGGCATGCCGATCATTGTGCCGTCGCAGGACATCGTGCTCGGTCTCTACTATCTCTCCATCGTGCGCGAGGACGAGCCCGGCCAGGGCATGATGTTCGCGGACATGGGCGAGATCGACCATGCCATCGCCGCCAAGGCGGTGACGCTGCACACCAAGATCCGCGGCCGCTACATCGGTGTGGACGCCGAGGGCAATCGCGTCTCCAAGATCTATGAGACCACCCCCGGTCGCATGAAGATCGGCGAGCTGCTGCCGAAACATCACAAGGTTCCCTACGACGTCGTCAACAAGCTGATGACGAAGAAGGAAGTCTCCAACATGATCGATGCCGTGTACCGGCACTGCGGTCAGAAGGAGAGCGTGATCTTCTGCGACCGCATCATGTCGCTGGGCTTCTACAATGCGTTCCGCGCGGGCATTTCCTTCGGCAAGGACGACATGGTCGTGCCGAAGAAGAAGTGGCAGCTGGTGGAGGAGACCCGCTCCCTCACCAAGGAGTACGAGCAGCAGTACAATGACGGCCTGATTACCCAGGGCGAGAAGTACAACAAGGTCGTTGACGCGTGGGGCAAGTGCACCGATCGCATCGCTGACGAGATGATGAAGGAAATCTCGTCGGTCAAGAAGGATCCCGAGACCGGACGCGACGCGCAGATCAACTCGATCTACATGATGTCGCACTCCGGGGCGCGTGGGTCGCCGGCCCAGATGAAGCAGCTGGCCGGCATGCGCGGCCTTATGGCGAAGCCCTCCGGCGAGATCATCGAGAGCCCGATCATCTCGAACTTCAAGGAAGGCCTGACCGTGATGGAGTACTTCAACTCCACCCACGGCGCACGTAAGGGCCTTGCCGATACTGCGCTGAAGACCGCGAACTCCGGGTACCTCACCCGCCGTCTCGTGGACGTGGCGCAGGACAGCATCATCACCGAGGTGGATTGCCACAGCGAAAACGGCATCCACATGCGGGCTATCGTGGACAGCGGGCAGGTGGTTGCCTCCCTGTCGTCGCGTGTGCTCGGCCGTACCCCGGCGGAAGACGTCGTCGACGTGGTCTCCGGCGAGGTGATCGTGCCGAAGGGTGGTCTGATCGAAGAGCACCACATCGAGCGGATCAACAAGTCCGGTATCCAGGAGATCAAGATCCGCTCGGTGCTGACCTGCGAGACCCGCAACGGCGTCTGCGGCACCTGCTACGGTCGCGATCTGGCGCGCGGTACGCCGGTCAACATGGGCGAGGCGGTCGGCGTCATCGCGGCGCAGTCCATCGGCGAGCCGGGCACCCAGCTCACCATGCGCACCTTCCATATCGGTGGTGCGGCGCAGCTGGCGGACTCCTCGTTCGTGGAGTCCAACTTCGAAGGCATCGTGCGGATGCGCAACCGCAACGTCGCCCGCAACTCCGAGGGTGACCTCGTGGTGATGTCGCGCAACCTCGCGGTTGTGATCACCGACGCGGACGGCACCGAACGCGCTGTGCATCGGATCCAGTACGGCTCCCGTCTGAAGGTGGACGAGGGCGATGTCATGAAGCGTGGCCAGCGCATCGCGGAATGGGATCCCTACACCCGCCCGATCCTGACCGAAGTGGAAGGCGCCGTTGCGTTCGAGGATCTGGTCGAGGGCCAGTCCATGAGCGAAGCGGTTGACGAAGCCACCGGCATCGCCAAGCGCGTGGTCGTGGATGCCCGCGTCGTCCGCGGCGTGGATCTGCGTCCGGCCATCCTGCTGAAGGGCAAGGACGGCAAGATCTCCAAGCTGCCCCGTGGCGGTGAGGCGCGCTACCAGCTGCCCGTGGAAGCCATCATCTCGGTGGATCCCGGCCAGGTTATCAAGGCCGGTGACGTGGTGGCCCGCGTGCCGATGGAGAGCGCCAAGACCCGCGACATCACCGGCGGTCTGCCGCGGGTGGCGGAACTGTTCGAGGCCCGACGTCCCAAGGATGCGGCGATCATCGCGGAAATCAGCGGCACCATCCGCTTCGGCCGCGACTACAAGAACAAGCGCCGGCTCACCATCGAGCCGACGGAAGGCGAGACCGTCGAGTACCTGATCCCCAAGGGCAAGCACATCCATCTTCAGGATGGCGACGTGGTGGAGAAGGGCGACTTCCTCGTCGACGGCAATCCGGCGCCGCACGACATTCTGGCGATCAAGGGCGTGGAAGAGCTTGCCGCCTTCCTCGTGAATGAAATCCAGGAAGTCTATCGTCTTCAGGGCGTGAACATTAACGACAAGCACATCGAAGTGATTGTCCGCAACATGCTCCAGAAGGTCGAGATCGACGACGCTGGCGAGACCGAGTTCCTGGACAACGAGCAGGTCGATCGGATCGAGCTGGCGGAAGCCAACGAGCGGGCGAAGGAAGAGGGCCGCAAGCCGGCCACCGGCCACCCCGTTCTGCTGGGTATCACCAAGGCGAGCTTGCAGACCCGGTCGTTCTTCTCGGCGGCCTCGTTCCAGGAAACCACCCGCGTCCTCACGGAAGCGGCGGTCAATGGCAAGGTCGATCCGCTGGACGGTCTCAAGGAGAACGTCATCGTCGGTCGCCTGATCCCGGCCGGCACCGGCGCGCAGATGAACAAGCTGCGCGTGGTCGCCAACTCCCGCGACGATCTCATTCTCGCCACCCGTGGTGAGAGCGAGAGCCCGATGGTGGAAGGCCCCGCCGACGCCGCCGAGTGAGGCTGCGGCCGGTTTGGTTCTCGAAAAACAGGAAAGGGCCGTCCTTCGGGGCGGCCCTTTTTCGTGCGTGCCCCTCCGGAAGGCATCCCTGGGTTGATGGCGAGGGACGGCAAACCGGGCTACCTCTGTTCGGCGTGTGCCAGAAGAGGGAATTGTCTGGACTCTGGTCCCTTGGGGGGGCGGAGGCGGGCGGTGCCCCGGGGGCCGGGTTGGATGCGGTGTTCTGATTGTCGTGCCGGCCGGCACGCGCGCTCGACCGGCGAGGCGCCATGGTGATGCTGCAAGAAGAGGCCGTCACCCTTGTCGGCCGGATTTATGAAGCGGCCGCGGTTCCCGAGCTTTGGCCCGAGGTTCTGGCGTCCATCGCCCACGGTGTCGACGCGGCGGGAGCGTGCCTGTTCACCCCCGGCGGTCCGGCTGCCCGGTGGATTTCCTCGCCCGAGATGAGCAATGACCTGGAGGAGTTCGTCGCCGGCGGCTGGCTGGACAATGACGGCTTCAACGACCGCCTGCTCGCCAGCGGACGCCAGGGTTTCGTGGGCGACCTCGACCTGTTCTCCGCCGATGAACTCTCCCGTGAGCCGGTCTATGCCGATTGGCTGTATCCGCGCGGCTTCGGTTGGGGGGCTACCACCATCCTGCGCCTGCCTCACGACCGGATGGTGTTCCTGAATGTGGAGCGGCGCCTGGAGCGCGGTCCGGTCGAAGCGGCTGACATGGCCGATCTCAACCGGCTCCATCCGCATCTGGCGCGGGCAGCGATGATTTCGACCCATCTGGCCTGGGAGCGGGCCCATGCCGCCGGCAACGCGCTTCAGATCATCGGCACCCCGGCGGCCTTGCTGCGCCCGGGAGGCCGGCTCGAATGCGCCAATGCCCTGTTCCTGGCGCTGGTGCCGGATCTGGTGCAGCACTGCGACCCGGAGATCATCCTCGCGGATCCCCTCGCGCAGGAGAAATTGTCGGCCAGCCTTGTGCGCATCGACGTGGGGCTACCCTTCGCGCAGTCGATCCCGTTGCGCTCCAAGGCGCGCAACACGGCCTTCGTGCTGCATGTCCTGCCGGTGAATGGGGCCGCACGGGATGTGTTCAAGGCCTGCGTGGCCATGGTGGTGGCAACGCCCGTGGTGGCTGGGCCGGTGCTGCCGGCCGATGTCCTTGCGCCCCTGTTCGACCTCACCCCCGCCGAAGCCCGCGTCGCGCACCGCATCGCCGGAGGGGCGACGGTGGAGACTACGGCGGCCGTACTTGGCGTATCCCGGGAGACGGTGCGGTCCCAGCTCAAGGCCGTCCTGGGAAAACTGGGCGTCACCCGTCAGGCGGAACTGGTGGGGCTGCTCTCCGCTCTGCCCACGCCCTTGGGGCGCGACGCGCCACCGTGACGCGCCGACCTCAGGTCACGCCGGCGGCTGGGCCTGGGCCAAGGTGAAGTCAGGCACGCTGGCCTTGGCCTTGGCCAGCACCTGCGCCACCGTCGGTTCGCCCGCGACCGCCCGCGCCAGGGCCAGCTTGGTGGCGGCGTAGTTGAAGGCCTGGATGCGGGCATCGTCCGCCGCCTGCCAATGGATGAACACGCCCACCGCGATGAAGAGATCGTCGGCCTCCTCCTGCGGAATGATGCCTTCGGCGACGGAATCCACCACCGCCCGCGCCACCGCATATTGGGCCGGCCCGAACATCTGCACGGCCTGGCGGGCGCCCTTGATGATCACCTTGTTGAACAGAACGGTGTTGGGCTTGGCCAGGACATTGGGCTCGAGCACCGCCAGCAGGGTGGTGAAGCCGTCCTTGTTGTTGGTCAATGCGGTCACGAAGGCGGTTTCCGCCGCCGAGCCGCGCGGGCCGATGATCAGGTCGATGTGCGCCACTTCATTGCCGTCGCCAACCATGGCCTCGCCGGCCATCATCTTGTGGATCTTCGCCATGACCACACTTTCACTCCAGGGGCGGATGGTTCGGGCCGCATCGACCGCGCATCGCAATCCGGCTCTTTAGCACAGCGTCACCGCCTCATGCCGACACAAGCTGCTGCCGTCGGGCAGCACCCACAGGGGAGGCGGTTTGGGGACGCAACACGGGGGCTCAGCGCACCTCGAACGGGAGATTTCCGGTGGCTGCGGCGCCACGGCCGTCGCGGACGGTGACGAACACGCGATATTGCCCCGGCTCCAGCCCGTAAAGCTTCACCCCGGTGAGGGTCGGCTCGTGGATGGCTTCGCGGAAGCTGGGCGGCACCGGCTCGGCGTCGCCGCCGACGCCGCGCACGGTGGTTTCGGCCATCACCTGCCATTCGACCTTCAGCGGGTCGCCGTCGGGATCGGTGGCGCCCAGGGTCACGGCGGTGCCGGTGCGCTTTTCGAAACTGGCGGGACCCTGGAAGCGCAGCGACAGGATGCGCGGCGCATGGTTCTTCGCGTCCGGCAGGGCGCCGCCAAAGGCATCGGCCATCACCTGAACGGTCTCGGTATATTCGCCCGTGGGCAGGAACAGGCTGTGCCAGGTGGGGGTGACTTCCTGCTTCTGGCCCCAGAGGAAGGGCAGGGCAGCAACCTTCTGGCCCTTCAGCGCCGCCAGATAGCGCTGCATGCGGTCGGCCTTCTCGGTGCTGGTGGGCTCGATGGATACGCCCCACGGCGTGCGCGGCGCGGTCCATTGCCCGATGGCGCCCATTTCGGTGATGACCACCGGCCCGGTCCAGCCCTGGGCACGGGCGCGGGGAACGATGCTCAGCAGGCTGTCGCCATAGGCATTGAGGCCGAGCACGTCCACCGAGGGCGCGCTGCGCTTCAGCGCCACCACCTTGTCCTGGCCCACATCCGCCAGCACCGCCATGGTCGGGTGGTTGGGATCCAGCGACTTGACCAGCTTGCTGGCCTGCTCGATAGCCGGCCACACCACTTCCGCCTGCGCCGGGGTCAGTTCGGTCTCCACCTCATTGCCCAGGCCCCACATTAGCAGGGCGGGATGGGTGCGGTAGCGCTCGACCATGTGCTGGAGCGCGGCCAACTGCGCGTCGACGGCGGCCGGGTTGCCATAGTCGAAGCCGCGCCGGGGATGCTCCAGCCAGAAGCCGACGATCACCTTGAGCCCGGCGCGCTGCGCGGCATCAAGGATCTCGCCCGGCTCGTCACCATAGGTGCGGATGACGCCGCCGCCGATGGCCTTCAACTCGGTCAGGCGACCGCGCCCCGCTGCGCCATTGGCGATGAAGGGCCGCCCGTCCAGCAGGATCTCGGTCCCGCGCACCGTCACCCCCGTCGCCGAGGCGGGGCTGGCCAGCACGAGGGCTGCGAGGAGAAGAGCGGCGCGAACGGTCAGATGCAAGGCGGCAGGCTCCTGAGGAACGGGTGTGCCTGCGTGAGCGGGGCAGGCCCCATGGCGCAAGGCACCCTGTTCCATGCCGCCTGAGGCGCGGGCAGGTCAAGCCGCGAAGCATCCGGCGCGGCATTGGGCATCAGGGCGGAACCAATCCCGCGGCGGAGCAAAATGGCATTGGGGAACCGATAGGGCACTTGGTGCGTCTTTCCTGCGCGGACGCATTCACGGCCATTCGTGCTTCCATCGCCTCCGATCGCCCTTTATGAAGGCGCTGACACCCGCGGAAGGGATCCCACCGGCATGTTCGTGCTTGCCCACTTGTCCGATCCGCACCTCGGACCGATTCCGGATGCGCGGCTGTCGGAAGTCTTCGGCAAACGGTTCTTCGGTCTGATGAACTGGGTCGGCGCTCGCCGTCGGAACTTCGGTGCGGAAACCCTGGCCCCGCTCATGGCCGACCTGGCCGCGCAAGCGCCCGATCACATCGTGGTGACGGGCGATCTGGTGAACCTGAGCCTGCCCAGCGAATTCGACACCGGCGCCGCTTTCCTGGCTTCGCTCGGCACGCCGCAGGGGGTGACGGTCATCCCTGGGAATCACGACGCTTATGTGCGCTCGGCCCTGAAATACCATCTGGAGCGCTGGGCGCCGTTTCTGGCCGGCGACGACAGCAAGCCCGATACGCCGCTGGACGTGGCCTCATTCCCCTTCGTGCGCCGCCGGGGGCCGGTGGCGCTGGTCGGCGTCTCTACCGCGATTCCCACCGCTGTCTTCCTGGCCAGCGGCGAAGTGGGCGAGAGCCAGCTGGCGCGCCTGAAGGCGATCCTGATCCAGCTGAAGAGCGAAGGTCTGTTCCGGGTGGTGATGATCCATCATCCGCCGGTGGGGGAACGGCACTTCCATCGCGACTTGCGCGACGCCCATGCATTCCGCGCGGTGCTGGGCGAGGTAGGCGCCGAACTGGTGCTGCATGGCCACGACCACCGCGCCTCCCTCGGCACGATCCCGGGACCGGATGGCAATATCCCGGTGGTGGGCGTGCCGTCCGCATCGGCGGGGCCTGAGGATCGCCGCGGAGCGGGGCGCTATAATCTCTACCGGATCTCGGGGGCACCCGGCGCCTGGAACTGCGAAATGGAAAGCCGCGGCTATGCCGCACACGAAACCACCATCGGCGTGCGAGACACGCGGATGCTCTCCCAGGCGAGCGGCTTTGTTCCCGCGTGACAACGTTTGTTCTATGAATAATCGTGTTTCTGTCCGAAATGTAATGTAGATGAACAAGTATTAATAGGTGTAGCAGCGCGGCTTTTCTGCATTACCGAAGTTTAAGTTGTGTCGGATGCGGGGGTGTCGCACGTTGAATCATCCTTGAAGGAGGATGATCCCATGAAGAAGACGATTATCGCCGCCGCCACCGCCGCCCTCATTGCCGGCACCGCCGTCAGCTTTGCCGCCGGCCCTGGGCCGGGCGCGGGACCGGGCCCCGGCGGGCCGGGCGCGGAGCACAGCGAGCGCTGGCGCCCGAGCCCGGCGGACCAGGCCGCGCTGACCGACGCGCGCATCGCCGCCCTGAAGACCGGCCTCAAGCTGACCCCTGACCAGGACAAGCTCTGGCCCGGCGTCGAGGCCACCTTGCGCGACGTCGCCAAGGACCGGCAGGCCCGCATGGCGGCATGGCAGACCGCGCGCAAGGACGGCGCCACGGCCGATCCCATCGCCCGCCTGCGCCTCCAGGCCGATGCCATGAGCGGACGGGCGAGCGATCTCAAGAAGATCGCCGATGCCGCCGAGCCGCTCTACAAGACCCTCGATGACGGCCAGAAGCACCGCCTGCAGATCCTGCTGCGGCAGGACATGCCGGGCGGTCCGCGCGGCGACCATAAGGGTCCGCACCGCGGATGACCGACTTTTGCGCCCCGCCGTCTCGGCGGCGGGGCGCAAAATCTTGTGGCCAAGCTCTCAATCGGCGATCCACCTATGAGCCCGGATCATCGATGGGGTGACGAATATTGATTATTCGTCTGCGGCGCATGTATCTATCCTTGGTTGAAGCCGGTGGGCCGGCGCAGCCAAGTAGCGGATTTTTCCATGCGCGCCGCCTCGTCTTCGTCTTCCGCCTCCCCGTCTTCCCCCGCCTCATCTTCCGCTGCGCCGCCGTCGGCCGGCGGTAGCGCCATCCCGGCGGGATTGGTGATCGCGGCCGGCTGTCTTATCGCCATGCTCACGTTCGGCCCCCGTGCCGCCTCGGGCTTCTTCCTGTTGCCGATGTCGCAGGATTATGGCTGGGGCCGGGATGTGTTCGGCCTCGCCATCGCCATCCAGAATCTGTTGTGGGGCCTCGGTTCGCCGTTTGCGGGCGCCATTGCCGATCGCTTCGGCACCGTGCGCGTGCTGTGCGTCGGCGCCATCATCTATGCGGCCGGTCTGGCGCTGATGGCCTTTGCCGACACGCCGGGCCTGCTGCATCTCAGTGCCGGAGTCATGGTCGGCTTCGGGCTCTCGGCCTGTTCCTTCAACCTGGTGCTTGCCGCCTTTGGCAAGCTGCTGCCGGAGCGCTGGCGCTCCATCGGCTTCGGCGCCGGCACGGCGGCGGGCTCGTTCGGGCAATTCCTGTTCCCGCCGCTGGCGGCGGGACTGATTTCCTCCGTCGGCTGGCAGGAGACGCTGCTGGTGTTCGGGGCGATCATCCTGATGGTGATGCCGCTGTCGCTGGCGCTGTCCAAGCGCGGGTCCAAGCAAGGCCCGAGCGCCACCGATCTGCCGGGGCAAAGCATTCGGGGGGCGCTGTCGGAGGCTTTGCGGCACCCCAGCTACATCATGCTGGTGCTGGGCTTCTTCACCTGCGGCTTCCAACTGGCCTTCGTCACCGTGCACATGCCGGCCTATCTGGTGGACAACGGCATCAGCCCGGCCATCGGGGCGACGACGCTGGCCCTGATCGGCCTGTTCAATGTCGCCGGTTCGCTCTCGGCCGGCGTCCTCAGCACGCGCTTCTCGCGCAAGTGGCTTCTGGCACTGATCTATTTTGCCCGCGGGGTGGCGATTGCCGCCTTCATCATGCTGCCGATCTCGCCTTTGACCTGCATGCTGTTCGGCGCCGCCATCGGCCTGCTGTGGCTTTCCACCGTGCCGCCCACGTCCGGCCTGGTGATGCTGATGTTCGGCACCCGCTACATGGCCATGCTCTATGGCTTCGCCTTCTTCTCCCATCAGGTGGGCGGCTTCCTGGGCGTCTGGCTCGGGGGCATGCTGTACGAGGCCACCGGCTCCTACAATATGGTGTGGTGGCTGTCGGTGGCGCTGTCGTTTGCGTCCGCTGCCATCAACCTGCCGATCAAGGAGCGGCCGGTGCACCGCCCCGCGATCCTGGCCGCCTGAACGGGAAGGCGCGACTTTCAGAACACAGGCGCGGCGAAAGCGAAGCGTGGCCGCGGTTCGGGAAAGGTCGATCGTCTGCACCCGCTTGCATCCTCGCGGTGGAGCGGTGCATCGTTCTGTTAACCAATCCCCGATTAAAACAGGGCCATGCGCAGCATCCTTCTCGCCGCCGCCGCTTTTGCCTTCGCAGGTGCAGGCTCAGCCGCGGCCCAGACACTTACCCCGGAGCAGGCCAGGGCCTTCGTGGTCGGGCGCAGCTTCGCTTTCACCTGCTTTGAGGGCACCACGGGTGCCGGCCGGGTGTTTCCGGACGGCTCGGTGGCGGGCACCCTCACGCTCCGCTCCCAGGGCC
This sequence comes from Azorhizobium sp. AG788, assembly GCA_943369575.1. GTDB lineage: Bacteria > Pseudomonadota > Alphaproteobacteria > Rhizobiales > Xanthobacteraceae > Azorhizobium. The sequence goes on from CALRNP020000075.1 coordinate 20,193, forward strand.
TGGCGCGCTATGTGCGCCTGCCGCCGAACACATTGCGCGTGCGCGACGACAGCGTCTGCGGCTTCGTGGAAGGCATGACGTTCGAGCCGTGCTTCACCGTGGTGAAGACCAGCAACACCACCTTCCGCGGCACGCTGGCGGGCGTGGACGGCATGTGGTGCGAGTTCATCAAGGAGGGCGCCGACCGCCCGGTGGTGGCCTCACGTCGCAAGGCCAAGCCGGAACCGGCCAGCGCGGTCACGGCACAGAGCTCCACGCAATAGGGCGCCCGCCGCCGCCGTGAGCCTGACGCCCGAGCCCTGCCGGACGCGGCCCCTGTCGCGGCACGGCGGCCTCTCGATCCGAACGAGGCAGCCGACGTGACACGCCCCACTTCCGACCGTCCTGCCGCGCCACGCGGCGGCCTGCGCGCCCTCGTCCGGGGGCTGCGCGAGGGCCTGGCCCGCGCTTTCCCCGCGCGCACGCGGCGCAGGCGGTGGGCTGAGGCCGAGGCCGAAATCGCGCGGCGGGCGGCCGGGGAAAGAGATCCCGCCTGGCGTGCGCCCTTGCCGCCGCCGGCCCGTGCCCACGATGTCCAGATTGTCGCGCTGTACGTGACCGGGGCGGCGCAAGCCGCGGGCACCGGAGTGGGGCCGGCCGACTGGGCGCCGGTCGCTGCCGCCCGGCCCCAATTCCTGCGCCACGTCCAGCCGCAGGTTCCGGCCGACCTTGGTGCCTATGACCCTTCGTCCACCGAAACCTTGCGCGCGCAGGTCGCACTGGCCCGCGCCTATGGCATCACCGCCTTCTGCTTTCAACTGGAGGCGGCCGAGGCTGCGAACGGGTTGCCATCGCCGCTGGCGCATCTTCTGGCCGCGCCGGACCTGGACATCCGCTTCACGGTGCTCATCAGCGGCGATGCTTCCGGCTTGCAGGCGGTCTCCGCCGCCCGGCTTCTGGATGCGCTGGGCGATCCTCGGGCGCTGAAGGCGGAGGGGCGTCTCCTCCTGGCCTTCATGCAGCCGCCGCCGGAGCCGGTGGTGGCGGTGCTGCGCCGCGCCGCCCGCTTGCGGCTGGGGTGCGATCTATTTCTCGTCGAAGCGTTCGCTGGCCAGAGCAGTCTGAGCCCCGGATTCGATGCCGCCGTGCAGGTGCCCCCGCATCATCTGCCGGCCGTCGGTACGCCCCGGCGCATCAAGGCCATCGACGCCAGCTTTTCCGCGCAGATGGACGAGCATCTGGCCCTGGCCGATGCGGCTATCGCCCAGGCCCAGGCCGCCGACGTTCCGCTGTTTCCAGGCGCCTGCGCCGCGTTCGATGACACGCCGCTACGCGCCGGCAGCGGCCGCATCCTGCTGGCGGCAGACCCCGCGGATGCCTTCGCTCGCTGGCTTTCGGAAGCGGCCAGCCTTGCGCATGATCGGCCGGTCGCCGGCGAGCGGCTGGTGTTCGTGAATGCCTGGAATGACTGGGGGCAGGGGGCGCATCTGGAGCCGGACCAGCGGCTGGGCCATGCCCTGCTGCGCGCCACCGCCAGCGCCCTTGCGCCCTATGAGATCGAGGCCGGCGAGACGGCGATCGAACCTGCGCCTGCGGTGGTTACGGGTGCTCTCCCGCAGACGTCCAGTGCCGCCTGCGTCACCGTCATCCATGCGTTCTATCCCGATCTGCTGGAGCGGCTGCTCACCGGGCTCGACCGCGCGGCACCGCTTTATGTGACCGTGCCGCCGGAAGGCGAGGCGGAGGTGCGCGAGATCCTCGGGCGTCTGGCCCCGAACGCCCAAGTGCGCGTGTTTGAGAATCGCGGCCGGGATGTGCGACCGTTCCTGCTGCTGCTGCCGGAACTAC
>CALRNP020000076.1:0-21967 GCA_943369575.1 Azorhizobium sp. AG788
GAGAGCGCCTGCTCCATGCGCGCGAGGCGGGATTGCAACTGATGCACACGCTCGGCGATCGGCCGCAGGTGCGGAATGCTGTTCTTCAGCGCGAAGGCGAAGGCGCCGATGATCGCGCCGGCCTCATCACGCAACGGGAGGCGAGTGACCAGCAGCGACTTTTCACCATACTGGATGATGTCCAGGGGCTGGGGCTGGCCGGTCTCCACCACCTCCCGCAGACGGCTGTGCGGGATGACGCGCTCGATCTCCTGCCCAACCACGTCCTCCAGGCGGGCAACGCCGAGCAGCGCGAGCTGGCCTTCGCTGAACCACACCACGCGGGAGCGATGGTCGACGATGGTGGCGCCGTCGATCATCTCCTCCACCATCTGCAGGAGGGAGCGCGCTGCGGCCAGCCGCTCTTGCGCTGACGTTCCCATCGGTGTTTCCCACGCTGTGTCCGGAGTTGAGGCCGACATGTCCGAAAATCTGGACAGTCAGATTGGCTAAGATACAGGGCCAGTCAATGCAAAGGCGGGTGTGCTGCGTGGATGTCTGTCCAGGAATCTGGATGATCCATGTCGCGTGCAACGCCGGAGAGATCCCAGAACCCTTGCAAATGCTGGAATGTCCGGCACTGGAGGGTCGTGGCACGCGGCTTGCTGAAGGGTCTGGCAAAGGGGCGTCCCGCCCGGTTGTGCCGTCAGGCGCGGCCGGGTGCAGGAAAGCGCCCCGCTTTCTGGGATGGATATGCAGCCGACAAGGATTGCCGTCATCGGGGCCGGCCTCATGGGGCACGGCATCGCGCAGGCCTTCGCCGTCGCCGGCCATGGGGTCGCGATCTACGATCCGGATCCGGAGCGCCGCGCCGGCGTCCCCGAGCGTGTGCGGGACAATCTGCGCCTGGTCGGCGCCGATGCGGGCGCGGCGGATCGCATCGTCGTCCACGGCAGCCTCGCCGAGACCGTGGCGGGGGCGCCGGTGGTCATCGAGGCCGTGCCCGAGGACCTGGCGCTCAAGCAGCGGCTGTTCTCCGACATCGAAGCGTTCGCGCCACCGTCGGCGTTGCTGGCCAGCAATACCTCGGCGATCCCCATCACCCGCATCATGTCGGTGCTGAAAGAGCCGCGGCGCGCCATGGGTACCCATTGGTGGAACCCGCCGCATTTGATCCCGCTGGTGGAGGTGATCCAGGCGCAGGAGACCGGGGAGGGGGAACTCCAGGCGATGATGGCGCTGCTGTCCGCCATCGGCAAAACCCCGGTGCATGTGCGCAAGGATGTGCCCGGCTTCATCGGCAACCGTCTTCAGCATGCCATGTGGCGCGAGGCCATCGCTTTGGTCCAAGCCGGCGTCTGCGACGCGCAGACGGTGGATACCGTGGTCAAGGCGAGCTTCGGACGCCGCCTGGCCGTGCTCGGGCCGCTGGAGAATGCCGACCTGGTGGGCACGGACCTCACGCTGATGGTCCACACGAGCCTTCTGCCGGATCTCGATGCCACCCCCGGCCCGCAGCCGCTGCTGACGGATCTGGTGGCCGCCGGGCACCTGGGCATGAGAACCGGAAAAGGCTTCCGGGAATGGACCGCCGAGAGCGCGCAGCGGGTGCGCGACGCCCTTGTCCGCCATCTGGCGCAGAGTGTCTGACCCCATGAACAAGGAACGAGACGCATGAAGGACCGCACCGCCATCGTGACCGGGTCCACATCAGGGATCGGGCGCGCCATTGCCCAGGCGCTGGCGAGCGAAGGCTGCAACGTCATGCTCAATGGCTTTGGCGAGGCCGCCGAGATCGAGGCCGCGCGCCGGCAGATGGGCGAGACCACGGGCCGGACCATCCAATATTTTGCCGCCGACATGGGCCGCCCCGCCGACGTGCGCGCCCTGGTGGAGCACGCAACCCGCACGCTGGGTCCAGTTGATATTCTGATCAACAATGCCGGTGTGCAGCACGTGGCGCCCCTGGCGGACTTCCCCGACGACAAATGGGATCTTCTGCTGGCGGTCAATCTCTCCGCCGCCTTCCATGCCAGCAAGGCGGTGATGCCGTCCATGATCGGGCGTGGCTTCGGCCGCATCGTGAACATCGCCTCGGCGCTCGGGCTGGTGGGCGCGCCGCACAAGCCCGCCTATGTGGCCAGCAAGCACGGCCTTGTGGGACTGACCAAGTCCATCGCCCTGGAAGTGGCGCAGACCGGCGTGACCTGCAATGTGGTGTGTCCGGGCATGGTGATGACGCCAATCATCGCCATGCAGGTGGCCGACCAGGCGCGGGTGACCGGGTTGCCGGCCGAGGAGGTGGTGGCGGGCGTGTTCCTGGAGAACCAGCCCATTCGCCGTCCGGTCGCGGCGGAAGAGATTGCCGCCGCTGTCGTCTTCCTCTGCTCGGAGGCGGCTGCGGGCGTGACCGGCACGGCGCTTTCCGTGGACGGAGGCTACACCGCACGATGAACGGGCGCTCAGCCCGACGAACAAAACCATAAAAACCATACCAGGGAGAAAACGCATGAAGAGGTTGGTTCTCGCGATCACGCTCGGTGCCGCAGTGAGCGCAATGGCATCGCCGGCACGCGCCCAGGTGTCGGATGGGAAGATCAAGATCGGCGTCCTGTCGGACCTCACCGGGGTCTATTCCGACATCAATGGCGAGGGCTCCGTCACGGCCGCTCGCCTCGCGGCCGCAGAGTTCGGCAATGCCATCAATGGCGTGCCGGTGGAGATCGTGGTGGCCGATCACCAGAACAAGCCTGATCTGGCCGCCAGCATCGCGCGTAAATGGATCGACACCGAGCAGGTGGATGTGATCGCCGACGTTCCCAATTCGGCGGCGGCCTTGGCGGTGCAGGGTATCACCCGCGAGCGCAAGAAGATCTTCCTCATGTCCGGTCCCGGCGCGGTGGATCTGACCGGCAAGGCGTGCAGCCCTTATGGCTTCATGTGGACCTGGGACACCCACGCGGTCGCCGCCGGAACCGCCCGCGCGCTGATGGCCAAGGGCGACAAGAGCTGGTTCTTCATCACCGCCGACTATGCCTTCGGCCACTCGCTGGAGGAAGAGGCCAGCAAGACCGTCAAGGCGCTGGGCGGCACGGTCAAGGGCGGGGTCCGGGTTCCCTTGGCGACGTCGGATTTCTCCTCCTTCCTGGTCCAGGCTCAAGGCTCCGGCGCTAAGGTGGTGGCGCTGGCGAATGCCGGCGGCGACACCATCAACTCGGTCAAGCAGGCCAATGAATTCGGCCTGCCGCAAGGCGGGCAAACCCTCGCTGGCCTGCTGCTCAACATCAACGACATCCATGCTTTGACCCTGCCGGTGGCCCAGGGCCTCACCATGTCCAACTCCTTCTATTGGGACATGAATGACGAGACCCGCGCCTGGTCGAAGACCTTCGAGGCCAAGACCGGCCGCAAGCCGTCCATGAACCAGGCCGGCGTCTATTCCGCCGTCCGGCACTATCTCCAGGCGGTCAAGGCGGCGGGCACGGACGATGCCGACAAGGTGGCCGATAAGATCCGCGCCACGCCGGTGAATGACATGATGATGAAGAATGCCAGCATCGGAAAGAACGGGCGGGTGTTCGGCGACATGTATCTGTTCGAGGTGAAGAAGCCCGCCGAGTCGAAGGGGCCGTGGGATTATCTCACCCTGCTCCAGACCATCCCGGGCAAGGAGGCCTATATTCCCGAGAGCCAAAGCGGGTGCCCGCTGGTGAAGTAAGGCTGGTCTTTTCCCCATGGGTCTCGGTCCGAGAGCGGACATAGACCCGCAAGACGACGAGACCGGCGGCGCCGTGGCGCCGCCGGTCTCGTCTTTGGCGCCTCGCCCGCAAACCGCACCAGGGCGCTTTTCAGGAGCGCCGCACCGGGTCCGTGGTCAGCATCAGGCGCTGCATTTCGGGCGGGGTGAAATAGAACAACTTGTCGCGCGGGGTCTCCATCGCCCGCATCCACACCTCCAGATCGATGCCCATGTCACGCAGATAGCGCTGGCATTCAGCCGAAATGCGCTGGGCGGTGTCCATGCCGTCGGCGGTGGATCCCGAGGCGCGCTCGGCGGCATAGATCTGGTGCACGCCGATGCCCGCCCGCACCCCGGCGCGGCGCTCGACCCCGCCGGCGAACACCAGCGGGCAGGAGGAGGCGCAATAGCCCGCCTCCTTCACCTCGGTGGCAAAGCCGCGCGTGCGGATGAGGCGGCCCATGGCCAAGGCATCGCGCACCGAACCGCCCGGCGACTGGAGCACCACGGTGCGCACATAGCCGCCCCGTTTCTCCACCTCGGCCGCAAGGGTTGCGGCGGTGCCGGGCGTGATGGTGCCGGTGGCCATCAGCCGCCCGTCACCCAGCAGTTCGAAGGTCATGGGAGCGGCGAGCGCACCGTCGGCGGCGGGACGCGGCACGTCCTGCGTGTCGCGGCGGGCAGGCGCAAGCGGCGTCGGGGAGGGGGTGTCCGGCAGCGCCGGGCCATCGGGCTGCAGCAGCGACGGCCGGGCGGGCGGGGGATCGAGCCACAGGGATTGAATGTCCTGGCCCACCATGACGCCGCTGAGCCCCAGCAGCATCAGAAAGGCCAGATGCAGCAGCGCATCATCCGGCCGTTGGCGCCACTGGCGAAAGGCCTGGCGGAAGGAGGCGATCATGCCCGGCTCACTCGCGCTTGGCGGGCCGCAGCGCCGTCACCTTGTCCGCCTCGGGCTCGCCGTGCGCCTCCGCTGTCGCCGCTGTCTCAGGCTTCGGATCGACGACCGGATCGGAGACGGGCGCGGCCTCCGGCACCAGGGCCGGGCTGACGGTGAGGGCGGCCCGGCGGGTCTCCAGGGCCTGCACCATCTGCAAGGCCGCCACCAGTTCGGCGGCGGTGAGATGCTCGGCGCTGGCGGCGGGCTGGCCCTCGCGGCGGATGGCGGCATGCACCACGCACAGCACCAGCACCAGCACGCCGGGCAAAAGGTCGATGGAGATGGCGCCTGCCCAGCTGGGGATGAAATCCCCCGCATAGCGCAGCACCGCTTCGGCCGACGAGATCTGCTCGTAGCGGGTGGGGGCAGGGGCAGGCATCTCGATCACCGTGTCGGCAGCCGCCATGAGCGCCTTGGATTGCGCCGCCACCGCCCCCTGTACCCGCCCCAGCACCTCGGTCTGACGCGCCATGACATCGGGCGTGCGCCCATCGGCGGCGGGGGCGATGAAGCTGTTGGCAAATTCCCCGGCCACGCGCTTGACCGCGGGCGCCACGGAAGCCTGCTGCAACTGGGTCAGAACCCCGGCCAAGGCGGTGGCCTGGGTGCCGAAAGCTTCCGCCCGCGGCCCGATGCTGCCGGAGCCGTTCACCAACTCGCGCATGGCGGCCAGATGCTTGGCGGCGCTGTCATGCAGCCCCTTCACTCGCTCGCCATTGGCCGCGACCTCCTTGGTGAGGCCGTTCAGCTGGTTCGACATTTGCGAGAGCAACTGCACCACGCTGCCGGAGCCGGTGGTGCCGGTGAGCGATCCGGTGCGCTCCGCGTCCGCCAATTGAGAGAAGCGGGTGGCCGCCATCTGGATGTCGGGGGCCAGCGCCTGGCCGGCAATCGCTTTGCCATGGATGCGGTCCAGGTCGCGATTATAGTTCGCCAGCGTCACGCCCAGATGCTGCTCCAGGGCGGCGGAGCCCGCCAGCGCGCTGGCATTGAGCCAGGAGCACATGGCGATGATCATCAGGCTTCCCAGCGCCATGGCGCCGAACATCAGCAACCGCGCGCCCATTTCCGTCATGTGCGGCAGGAAGCGCAGCATGAAGATCCAGAAGACATAAATGCCCACCGAGACCGCGGTGGAATAGATGATGGCGGCGAAGACCACGGCGCCGGTGCTGCCATCCAGCAGATCGCGCACGCCGATATAGGTATAGACGCCGCTGGCCAGGGCCAGGACCAGAAGGCAGATATGCGCCGTCGACTCCAGTCGACGCGCGCCGTCGCGCAAAGCGGATGACATGGCTTGCTCCCCAGTCACGCGCGATGACGCGGGACACGGCTCGATTGTGTGCTAGTCGTTGGTTGGCTACCCGTAAAATCAGGCTCTAATTTGGTGCGAATGCGCCATTTTATTTATTGCTCAGCTTGCGCTGGCCGGCGTTTATTGCACCAAGCTATCGGAATGCTTCAGAGAAGGTGCATGGCGCCGAGATAGGGCACCAACTGCCGGTGCGCGATCTGCACGTCGGCTTCGGCTCCGGTGCGGGCCGCCGCGACGAGGCTCTCCGCCAGTGCCTGCAAGGCATTGGACGGGAACAGCGTCATGAATTCGCCCGAGACCAGCCGGCCCGCATCCGCCAGTATTTCCAGCCGCAAGCCGGCGGGGTTGGATAGTTCCAGCGGGGTGGTGAGCGGGGTATTCCAGAACGCCTCCGGCGGGGCATCACCGGGCAGCCGCTCCCGGCCATCGATGGGCACCAGCGGGCTGCTGGTGGTCTCGGCCGGGCGCTCGCCGCCGATCGCGCCGGTGGTTCCGCCGCCCTGGTGCTGGGCAGCATGGTCGGTCGGGTGGCGCACCGCTGTGGGGCGCTCCGCCGGCGGCTGGCGCTGATCCATCAAATTCTGGTGCAGATCGTCGGGATAGCGGGTGGGGAGCGTCTCGTTCATGGCCATCGTCCTGCGCGAACTCCAGTTGGTCTGGCGTCCGATGGGAAACGATGGGACCACCGGCCTGTTCCGGTCTCAGCGCTTTGCCGGTGCCAAGAGGCCGCGATGGTTCGGCGGATGAACCAGACGCGCGGGCGTAGCCGTCGTGCCTATCCGCGCCAGATCATCCAGGCGACGCCGCCGGTGCTCATGGTCCAGATGGCGATGATGCTGACGAGAACAGTCTGTTCCATTGCGCCGCCCCCGTGAGGAAGGTCTCAGCCTGATCGGATCAGGTGACGTGGGGGTCAGAGGTACGAAACGCGGATGGAACGCTCTGACAGGATGGATCGTAGGAGGTGCCACATGACTGGGACATGAATGGCAAATTGTTCCATCTCTGATGCGGCGATAATGCCGGGTCTTGACGGACGGAGACCAGCACCTAAATCGCATCCCATGCCGGTGCGATGGCCCGGTATGTCCTTGTATCCATGTTGCTCTTGGGAGGATGTGGTTATGAGCATCAGTCACGAAACCACCCATCGATTTTTGTCGCGCCCGATCAACCAGGATGTCCTGGCGGATCCGGCGGATGTGCTGAACCATCCCATCCTGACGGTGGATGAGAAGCGGCAAATCCTGTCGTCCTGGGCCTCCGATGCCCACGCGGTGGAGAGCGATCCCACCTTGAGGCAGCTGCCGATCGGCGCATTGGTCCCCGTTGACGAGATCCTGGCGGCGCTCAGGGCTTTGCCAGCGGAAGATGCGCCGGCGCCGCAGGCGGCCCCGCGCCGCAAGGTGCCGATCTTCGCCGGCTGGCATCGCCGGCGGAAGCGCGACGATGGCGACTGGCCGAGCGGCGGCGCGCCCGCCCTCGCTTTGCATCCGGCGCCGGGCCTGAGCGGCTGATCCTGCGCTGCAAGATCGCCCGCACGGCTGTGGCGGTTCGTCAGCACCGCTGGGCGTTTGGGCAACTCCGCGCGGGAGGCCACCGCGCGGAGGACATCGCGTCGATGCCGCAAATTGGCGCTTGTTCCTGATATGTTCTTATGGAATCCATGGTGCCTCAGCCATGGAGCGTGTCATGCCGAGCAAGCCGGTGCCTGCCGAAGCCAGTATTTTTGATGTCACGGAAGCGGATATCGACGCGGCCATCGAGGCTTGCCATGGCGATTACCGGGGCGCCATTCGGGCGCTGCTCATCGCGTATGCCATGCTGGAGCACGATATGTCTGTGCAGGTCTCGCGCGGCTACAGCCGGCGCGTGAAGCCCCAGTCTCGGAAGGAATGAGTGGAGCCCACGTCCGAGACACGTACGTCGAGACGCGTCGGTCGAGACACGTCGGTGGGACAAGGTCGGGTGCTTGGTGGACGGCGTCAGGTCCGCGGATCGGCGGTGTGCGCAGGCAAGCCGGCCGGGGCGATCAACTGGAAATGGTGCCGAAGGTCACCACGACGGTGAATGCGACAAAGGCGATCGCCAGCAATGCGACAAGCATGCCTTCCATCACCGATTCGCAGTCGATATCGTCGTCGTACATGTCTCTCGCCCTTGGGCACGAAGGTCGTAATCGCGCCCGCCGCCATCCATTGCCAGTCTATGTTGACGCCGAGTGTGCCATCTTCCCATTGGAAATGCCAGCGTTTCCAAGAGCCGCGCGCGAGCGCCGAGGCTGGAGCGCCGGAAGGCCAGCCGGCGCGCCCGCTTTGCGCCGGAAAAGCCGATCCCGTCCTGCGGTTGAGCAACCGCTTCGGCGCCATCACCGCGCGGGCCAGATTGTCGGAACCGCCTAGGAAGGGCGAGCGGCAACGGGTACCAGAGCCGCCGCTCAGCCGCCGCTGATGGCGGTGAGGATGAAAACGTCGGCGCCGGGCAGGAGCGGGGTGGCGAGGCTCGCCCGCCGCCCGCCGACGAAGACGTTGATGTGCCGCCGGATGGCCGGCGTGGAATCGCACAGGCGGTCGCGCATGCCCGGCCAACGGGCCTCCAGCGCGTCCACCAGTTCGGCGACGCTGGCCGCGGCCACCTCCAGCCGCCGCTCCGCCTGCGGAAACAGGGCCGCGAATTGGCTGGGCAGCCGTACCAGCACCGTGCCGGCCGGGGAAGGCGTGACCCCGTCCGCGCTCATCCCTCCACCACCAGCGTCTCCACCGAGGAGATGGTGGGCAGATGCTGGGCGATGCAGTCCCAGCTCTCGCCCTCGTCGGCGCTGGCGTAGAGCGACCCCGAGCCGGTGCCGAAATAGACCCCCGCCGGCTCCAGCGCATCGGTCGCCATCGCCTGGCGCAGCACGCCGAAGAAGGCGTTCTCCTGCGGCAGCCCCGCCCGTGCATCGCGCCAATGGGCGCCCGCGTCACGGGTGCGCCACACCGCCGCCTTGGCGTCCGGCATGTAGCGCCCAACGCTGTCGCCATTGAGCGGCACCAGATAGAGCGTGTCGGGATCGCGCGGATGGGCGGCGGCGGGAAAGCCGAAGCTGGAGGGCAGGCCGGCCTCGATGCTGGTCCATTGGCGCCCGCCATCGTCGCTGCGATACATGCCGCAATGGTTCTGCTGGTAGAGCCGGTCGGGCATGCCCGGCGCCATCACCAGGCAGTGCACGCATTGCCCGTGCTCGGGATATCTCTGGTCCTCGGGCATGTAGTCGGCCCGCGTGCCGCGATTGCGGGCGGTCCAAGTGCTGCCGCCATCGGCACTGTGAAACACCCCGGCAGCCGAAATGCCCACCCAGATCTGCGCCGGGTCGGTTGGATGCAGCAGCAGGGAATGCAGGATCAGCCCGGCGCCGCCGGGGTTCCAGTCCGGTCGCGAGGGATGGTGCTGCAAGCCCTCCAGATGCTGCCAGGTCTCGCCCTGGTCGGTACTGCGGAACAGGCCGGCGGGCTCCACCCCGGCATAGAGCGCGTCCGCGCCGACCGCCAGGCTCCAGGCGGCCTTGATCGGCGGCGCGCCGGGCGCATAGGCCAGGCCCTGGCTGGAGTGGGTCCAGCTGGCGCCGAGATCGGTGGAACGCCAGATCGCCGGGCCAAACCATTCATTGCCGCCGGCGGCGTAGAGCGTGCCAGAGGCGGGGTCGGCGACCATGTGGTGGATCGGCCAGGTCTCGCAGAACGGCCCGCGCAAGGACCAGTCGCGCCGCTTCGCATCGCTCTCGAGAATGAAGGCGCCCTTCTTGGTTCCCACCAGAACCAGCACGCGCTGTGCCATCTTGCTCTCCCGTATCCCGGCATCTGCTGCAAGGACGCGGGCCGTCGATCGCCGCCGACAGCCGCCGGATTTTTTTCTGCATCCGCCGGGGAATGTGGATCGCCGGGAAAAACCCACCCGCGTGGTCTGTCCGGTGCTAGTGTCCGCGCGCCGCCGGCATCGCGACGCAGCCCACAGGACGCACCATGGCCAAGAAGACCTTTTACGTGGTGCAACCCTATGACGCCGCCAAGCGGGGCAACGGGCTCAAGGCCGGCGCCGCCATGGAAGTGGCCTCCGAGGCCGAGGCGCGCCGCAAGGCCGAGCGCCTGGCGCAGAGCCGGGCCGGCGCCATCGCCTTTTCCCGCGCAGTGGATCCCGAGAGCGATGATGCCCATGCCCCGGTGCTGATCGCCAGCTTCGGCCGCGTGCCCGAGGATCTGTTCGACGCCGGGTGATCCGGCGCGCCGGCATTTGGTGCTGAACCTTTCCGGTCGGTGGCCGTTGTCCCTGGAACCTGCAGGGAGACTGCCATGAGCGTTTTCGGAAAGATCATGTCCGCCATCTTCGGCACCGCGGCCAAGGCGGACCCGACCGGAGCGCCGCAGCCGGAGGCCACCGGCGCCGCCCCGACACCCGGTTCGACCTCCGCCGGCGGGCCGCCGGTGGATGTGGAGGCGGTGCTGGCGGGCCTTGCCGCCAAATCCGGCGAGCCGTTGGACTGGCGCCGCTCCATCGTCGATCTGATGAAGCTGCTGAACCTGGATTCGTCCCTCGCCGCCCGCAAGGAGCTGGCGCAGGAGCTGCAGTATCCCGGCGACATAAGCGACAGCGCCACCATGAATGTGTGGCTGCACAAGCAGGTCATGGCCAAGCTGGCCGCCAATGGCGGCAAGGTGCCGGCCGATCTCGCCGACTGATCCCGGCGTAAAAGAAAAAGGGCGGCATCCCGGCCGGGATGCCGCCCCTTTTTGTGTCGGTGCGCAGGCTCAGAAATTGACCCGCAGATTGCCCTTCAGCGTGTTGCTCTGGGCATCCGATCCGAGCACGCCGTCATAGGCGAAGCCGGCGCTGACGGCGTCGTTGAAGGCGTAGAACAGGCCGACATTGAGCGCCAGCGCGTCGCGGGCGATGGGCGTGCCGGCGACCAGGAACGGCGTGGAGCCGTTCAGCCACATCACCGCCCCGCTTTCCACATCGCCAAAGGCATGCTGCCAGCCCAGCTTGACGCTGGGGGTGAATATGCCGTTGCCCACGGCCATATCGGTGCTCACCCGGGCGCCGAAGGTGGTGAGGGTGGTGGACATGGACATGGCCGAGCCTGAGAGCGCCGCGACGCCGCCGGTTTCGGAGAAGGCGTCGAAGCTCTGGTTCACATAAGCCACGGCGGCGAAGGGCGAGACCTGCGCCGGACCGAAGGTGAACGGCCGGGAGACTTCGCCGAACACCTGGGTGGTGTTGCCATTATAGCTGCTGGACAGGCCGTTGGAGAAAGTGCCGAAGGCGACGTTGCGGCTGGTGGTGATGTCGTTCCAGCTATAGGCCGCGCCATATTTGGCGATGAAGCCGGCCAGCTGGGAGACGCCATAGAGCGCCAGGTCGGTGTGGCTGTTGTCGGCCTTGGAGTTGAGGGCGTCCACATTGCCCGCCGACTGGCCGAAGCCGGCGGCGATGCCGAGGCGGGTGGTGTCGAACACCTTGACGTCGGCACCGGCGATGAAGCCGCTCTGGGTCCAGCCGAGGGAAGCGAGGCCGTCGCCGGAGGCATTGCCCCAGCCGCCGTAGCCGGTGGCCCACACCGCCACGTTGAGGCGCGACGAGAGCTTGGCGGTGGCCTTGTCGGGCTTGGCGGCGGTGGCGTCATCCAGGCGCTCGTTGATGGCGGCACGCACCTGGCGGGCGTCATCGAAGGTCTGGGCCGCGGTGGAGGCATAGACCTCGCCGGTCATCTGGCTGAGGGCGGCGGGCAGCGCCATGGGCGTGAGGCTGTAGAGGCTGTTGAACAGGGCGGCATTGGTGCCGGTCAGGGCGATGCCGGCGATGGGGCGGATGCTGTCCACCGCGCTGCCCAGCGCGCTGGCATTGGCGGTGGTCGCCAGGCCGTTGGCGGCCAGGTTGCCGTACCACAGCGGGGTCACCACCAAAGCGAGGCTGGTGGAGCTGTAGAGGGCATCGAACCGGGTGGAGGTGGGCAGGCCGCTCACCGGCTGGGTCAGGCTGGAGAAGGAGCCCGAGAGGCCGGCGCTGGTCTGGATCACCGTGAAGGTGGTGCCGAGCGTCGGGGTGTAGGTGTTGGTGGCGCTGCCGGTGATGCCGCGCAGGACCGGCGCCAGGGTGCCGGCGACGGTGACCGTGCCAGTGGTGCCGGTGGTGACGAGGCGGGAATAATTGCCCGCGCCGGTTCCGGTGCCGGTGCCGTCGATGTCGGTCTGGAAGGTGGAGGTGCTGGTGAGCGTCACCGGGCCGGCAACGGTGAGGGTGCCGGGCGAATTGCCCGGCGCGAGGCGGCCGGCCACCACCAGCGGGCCGGTGAGGGTGCCGGTGCCGCGCAGGGTGCCGGAGGCGCCGATGGCCAGCGTGGAGGCGAAGGCGCCGTTCACCGACAGCAGGCCGCCGGTGACCGAGGTGAGGCCGGTATAGGAGTTGTTGCCGGTGAGGGTGAGGGTGCCGGCCCCGGCCTTGACCAGGCTGCCGGTGCCGGAGATGGAGCCGGCGAAGGTGAAGCTGTCGGAGCGGTTGAAGGCGAGAACGCCATTGTCCACCACATTGCCGACGATGGAGCCGGTGGTGCCGCCATTGCCCACCTGGAGCGTGCCGGCGCTGATCAGGGTGCCGCCGGTGTAAGTGTTGGTGGCGGTGAGGATGAGGGTGCCGGTGCCGGCCTGGGTGAGGCTGCCGGTGCCGGAAATGGCGCCATCGAACACCACGGTGTCGGAGCGCTTGAAGGCCAGCGTGCCATTATCGACCACATTGCCGATGATGGAGCCGGTGGTGCCGCCATTGCCGATCTGCAGCGTGCCGCCATTGATGGTGGTGCCGCCGGCATAGGTGTTGGCGCCGATGAGGGTGAGCGTGCCGGCCCCCGCCTTGATGAGGCCGCCGACACCGGAGATGTCGTTGGAGAAGGTGGAGCTATAGCCCTTGGTGTCGAGGGTGGCGGTCTCAACGAACTGGCCGTAGCCGAGCACGGCCTTGGCGGCATTGACCAGGCCCCAGCCATAGATCTCGTCCACGCCCACGGCGCCGAGATCGGTGGCGGTGGTCAGCAAGGTCTGCTGCAAGTCATGGGCGGTGAACCACGGGAAGGCCTCCTTCACCAAAGCGGCCACGCCGGAAACGACAGGGGAGGCCATGGAGGTGCCGGACATGTCCGCATACCCGTTATAGGGGCCTGTTCCCGTGCCGAGGGTGACGGTGGAATTGATAGCCACCCCGGGGGCGGACAGGCACCAGTCCTTCGCCACGCCGCAGCGGTTGCTGAACGACGCAATGACGTTATTGGCGTCCACGGCGGCGACCGTCAGCCAGGTGTTCTTCAATTCGGGGATCAGATACGGCATGCCGCCCAGGGCATCGGGGCTGGACTGCGACTCGTTGCCGGTGGCGAAGACCATCAGCACATCGGCCGCCGCCGTCGCCTTCGCTGCGGCCACCATATTGGGATAAAGAGATTCGAACTGTGCGCGATTATAGTAGGTGACGTTGCACGGATCGTTGGGGCGCCGCACGCAATCATTGATGCCGATGCTATTGTTGACGATCGGAACGCCCAGGCCGGCGAGATACCGCCAGTTCGCGGAAAACGCCGCGTCGAAATCGGTGGCATTCTCGTTATAGGCCGTCGGAACGATGGTGGCATTGAAAGCCACACCCTGCATGCCGATGCCGTCGCGGGCGGCGCCGATGATGCCGGCCACGTGGGTGCCGTGGCTGCCGGTCTCCTGGCCGAGATCGTGATCCTCATTGGGCAGAATCGGCACGTCATTGGTGAAGTCGTAGCCATTGGAGACCCGGCCGGAGAACTCGGGGTGCCGGCTATCCAGCCCACTGTCTACGGTCGCCACCAGGACGCCAGCGCCGGTGAAGCCCAGGGCATAGGCACCGGCTGCATTGACCTGATTCAGGGCGTGGGAAGCGTAATATTCCGGGGTCTGCCAGGCGGTCAGACTTTGGCCCCAGGCGACGGGCGCCTGCATGAAGAGCGCAGCGGCAAGGGCCAGACCGCGCGCGGTCCGGCCTTTCAAAATAAGTCGGGTGAACATGATTTTACGGTCGCCTCATCCTGCGGGGGTGGATGGCCTAACACCACAGACAGGTACCGGAGGGCCGAGGTGCCCGCATTGACCGTGCGTCCCAATTCTTGCGCGAGCGTGTCAAAGTGCGCGCCTTTGCAAATTGACCCGCATCCTCGGCTGGGCTTAGGGATGGGCATTGCGGTTCGATGTTCAGCGAGGTGGGGCCTCCGTGGTGGATGATCCTTTCATTCCGTGCCAGCGCCTGGATTCCCGGGATTTGCCCGAGGGCCAGGGGTTTGAAGGCTGGCGGCAGGTCACGGAGCCGGTGTTCGACGTGATGCCGGGAGATCCCGACGAGCCGTTTTCGGTCAATTACAGGGCCTACCATCTGGGCGACATCCTGGTGGGCGTCGGTCAGTTCGATGCCACCCATTTCTCCCGCAGCCGCCACAAGATCCGCAGCGACGGCCTCGACCACATCATGCTCCAGCTCTATACGGCCGGGGGCTACAAGGGCGATCTGGGCGAGCGCTCGGTGCTGGTGCGCCCCGGTGAAATCGTCACCCTGGATATGACGCGCGAACTGCGCACCCTGTCGCTGGCCTCCGAGAACATCACCGTGCTGATCCCGCGGGATGCCATCCAGGGGCGGGTGCTGCCCCATGGCCATCATGCGGCGGGAGATGAAGGCGAGATGATCGGCGGGCTGCTGGCGGACCATCTGCGCGCCTTGATGGCGCGCCTTGAGACCGTCCGCCAGTCCGCCGCCGGCCATGTGGCGGAAGCCACCATTGCGCTCTACCGCGCCGCCTTGGCGCCCACGCCCGACGCCTTGGAGGCAGCCTCCGAGCCGGTGCGGGATGCTTTGCTGCTGCGGGCGCGCCGCCTCATCGAGGCGCGGCTGGTGGGCAGCGACGTGGGCGCTGATGCCCTGGCTGGGGCCCTGAATATCTCCCGTTCCACGCTTTATCGGCTGTTCGAGCCCTTCGGCGGGGTGGCGGCCTATGTGCTGGAGCGGCGTCTGGCCCGCGCCCGCGCCGCCCTGCGCGACCCGGCCAATGTGCGCCGGGTGGGCGAGATTTCCGATGCCTGCGGCTTTTCCGATCCGTCCCATTTCAGCCGGGTGTTCCGCCGCCGCTTCGGCATGACACCGGCGGACATGCGCCGCGAGAGCCTGGCGGTCGCCGCCCATCGCCAGGAGCCCTACATCGGCGCCAACCTCGGGCCCTGGATCCAGAAGCTGGGCTGAGCCCGGCCGGTCGCACGGCGGGCGATCTCCAGCGGGAGATGATCGGCGGGGAGCCGCGCGCGCCGGCCCCCAGCATGGGCGGCCCGCGTGGGCGCCCGGCCCCGCGCGCTCACATTCACCACCTCCGGCCCCTGAATGCGCCCCGCCGCCCCATGCGCGGGACGGCGGCCAGCAGGGAGGCGCCCTGGTCCTCTGATGCCTACGGCTGTTTTGCCCTGGCCGTGCCCGGCCGGCCGGGCCTTTATGCCTTCCTTCTGCCGTCGCCACGAAGTCGCCATCGCGCCTTTACGTGGGGCGGGCGTAGCACAGGGGCCTCCTGAGAGGTTCCCATGGCTGACATTCTGTTCCTGCTGATCGGCATCGCCTTTTTCGCGCTCATGGCGGTCTACGCCCGCTGGGCGGCTCAGGCCTGAAGGAGCTGATCATGTTCAATCTCGTCCTCGGCGCCGCCGTCACCATCGGCCTTGCCGCCTATCTGCTGGTGGCCCTCGTCCGGCCGGAAAAGTTCTGACGCCCGGACCCGCCGCCCCGCACGCCTCTTCCAAACCGAAAGACCCTCGCCATGACCGCCAACGGCTGGCTGCAAATCGCGCTTCTCTTCGCGGTGGTGATCCTCACCGCCATTCCCATCGGTCGCTTCATGGCCCGCGTCTATGCGGGCGAGCGCACCTTCCTCAGCCCCATCCTCGGCCCCGTTGAGCGGGGCCTTTATCGTCTGGCGGGGGTGGACCCCGGCCGCGATCAGGGCTGGGTGGCCTATACCCTCTCCATGCTGGCGTTCAACGCCGCCGGCTTCCTGCTGCTGTTCGGCATTCTGCGCCTGCAGGGCCTGCTGCCGCTGAACCCGCAGGGCTTTGCCGGCGTGAGCGCGGATCTGGCCTTCAACACCGCGGTGAGCTTCGTCACCAACACCAACTGGCAGGCTTATGGCGGTGAAACCACCATGAGCAACTTCAGCCAGATGGCCGGGCTGACGGTGCAGAACTTCCTCTCCGCCGCCACGGGTCTTGCCCTGGCCATCGCCCTGGTACGGGGCTTTGCCCGCTCGGGAGCGAGCGGGGTGGGCAACTTCTTCGTCGATGCCACCCGGTCCACCCTCTACATCCTGCTGCCGCTCTGCTTCATCACCGCCATCGCCTTGGTGGCCATGGGCATGCCGCAGACCCTGGATGGCTCGGTGGCCGCCACCACCCTGGACGGCGCCCAGCAGACCATCTCCATCGGGCCGGTGGCCTCGCAGGTGGCGATCAAGCAGCTCGGCACCAATGGTGGCGGTTTCTTCAACGCCAATGCGGCGCATCCGTTCGAGAACCCCTCCGCCCTCGCCAACATGCTCCAGGTCTGGCAGATGCTGGTGATCTCGGTGGCGGTGGTGTTCGCCTTCGGCCAGCTGATCGGCGACAAGCGCCAGGCCTATGCCATCCTCGCCGCCATGATGATCCTGCTGGTGGTGGGTGTCGCCGTGGCCTATTGGGCGGAAGCCGCCGGCACGCCGACCCTGTTGCAGGCGGGGCTTGATCCCTCCGGCGGCAATATGGAGGGCAAGGAAGTCCGCTTCGGCCTGGCGCTCTCGGCGCTGTGGGCGGCGGTGACCACCGGCCTGTCCTGCGGCGCGGTGAATGCCATGCACGGCTCCTTCACCCCCATCGGCGGCCTTGTTCCGCTGGTGCTTATCAAGCTGGGCGAGATCCTGCCCGGCGGCGTCGGCTCGGGCCTCTACGGCATGCTGGTGATGGCGATCATCGCCGTGTTCGTGGCCGGCCTCATGGTGGGCCGCACCCCGGAATATCTCGGCAAGAAGATCGAGGCCAAGGAAGTGAAGATGGCGGTGCTGGCCACCCTGGTGCTGCCCATCTTCGTGCTCGGCTTCTCGTCCATCGCCGCCGTGCTGCCCGGGCCGCTGGCGGCCATCGGCAACGGCGGCCCCCATGGCCTGACCGAGATCCTCTATGCCTATGCCTCCGGCACCGGCAACAACGGCTCGGCCTTCGCCTCGCTCAGCGCCAACACCCCGTGGTGGAACACCACATTGGGCCTCGCCATGCTGGCCGGCCGCTTCGCCTACATCATCCCGATGATGGCCATCGCCGGCTCGCTGGCGGCCAAGACCCGGCTGGCGGCCTCCACCGGCACTTTCCCGACCCATGGACCTGTGTTCGTGGGCCTCCTCATCGGCGTCATCGTCATCCTCGGCGGTCTGCAGTTCTTCCCGGCCTTTGCCCTCGGCCCCATCGCCGAGCAGGTGCAGATGCTGGCCGGCAAGACCTTCTGACGCGCGGAACGGAGTTCATCATGTCCACCAAAGCCGTCGCTTCCATCGCGACCCCTGACCTCATCGGGCGCGCCGCGCTCGATGCCCTGCGCAAGCTCGATCCGCGCCTGCTCGCCAAGAACCCGGTGATCTTCGTCACCGAGGTGGTGGCGGCGCTGGTCACCATCATCTTCGTCCGCGACTTGCTCGCCGGACAGCCCGTGGGCTTCAGCGGCCAGATCATGGCCTGGCTGTGGTTCACGGTCCTGTTCGCCAACTTCGCCGAGGCGGTGGCCGAAGGCCGCGGCCGCGCCCAGGCCGAAAGCCTGAAGCGCTCGCGCACCGACACGGTGGCGACCAAGCTCGACGATATCCGCAACAAGGAGCGTTATCACCGCATCTCCGCCCTCGACCTGAAGGTGGGCGATCTGGTGCTGGTGAAGACCGGCGAGCAGATCCCCGGCGACGGCGAGATCGTGGAGGGCATCGCCTCGGTGAACGAGGCCGCCATCACCGGCGAGAGCGCGCCCGTGATCCGCGAATCCGGCGGCGATCGCTCGGCGGTTACCGGCGGCACCACGGTGGTGTCCGACCAGATCGTGGTGCGCATCACCGCCGCTGCCGGCTCGTCCTTCATCGACCGCATGATCGCGCTGGTGGAAGGCGCCGAGCGGCAGAAGACCCCCAATGAGATCGCCCTCACCATCCTGCTGGTGGGCATGACGCTGATCTTCCTCATCACCGTGGTCACGCTCTATGGGCTGGGCCTCTATGGCGGCACCGAATTGTCCATTCCGGTGCTGGTGGCGCTGCTCGTCACGCTGATCCCCACCACCATCGGCGGCCTGCTCTCGGCCATCGGCATCGCCGGCATGGACCGCCTGGTGCGCCATAACGTGCTGGCCATGTCCGGCCGCGCGGTGGAAGCCGCCGGCGACGTGGACACGCTGCTGCTGGACAAGACCGGCACCATCACCTTCGGCAATCGCATGGCCACCGAGATCATCCCGGTGCCCGGCGTCACCGAGCGCGATGTGGCCGAGGCGGCGCTGCTGGCTTCGCTGGCGGACGACACCGCCGAGGGCCGCTCCATCGTGGCTTTGGTGCGGGACAAGTTCGGCATCGTGGTGGACGAGACCCCGGCGGGCGCCAGCTTCGTGCCCTTCTCCGCCGCCACCCGCATTTCCGGCGTGGATCTGGGCACTCGCAAGCTGCGCAAGGGCGCCGTGGACAGCGTGCGCACCTTCGCCGCCGAGATCGCCGGCCGGGGTCTGGCCGAGCCGGTGGAATATAATGCGGCGGTGGATCGCATCGCCCGCTCCGGCGGCACGCCGCTGGGGCTGGCGGAAGGCGGGCGCCTGCTGGGCGTCATCCATCTGAAGGACGTGGTGAAGCCGGACATCAAGGAGCGCTTTGCGGAACTGCGCCGCATGGGCATCCGCACCGTCATGGTCACCGGCGACAATCCGGTGACCGCGGCGGCCATCGCCTCCGAGGCCGGCGTCGATGATTTCATCGCCGAGGCCACCCCGCAGGACAAGCTCAGCTACATCCGCAACGAGCAGCGCCAGGGCCGTCTGGTGGCCATGTGCGGCGACGGTACCAATGATGCCCCGGCTCTGGCCCAGGCGGATGTGGGCGTCGCCATGCAGACCGGCACCCAGGCGGCGCGCGAGGCGGGCAACATGGTGGATCTGGACTCAGATCCCACCAAGCTCATCGAGATCGTCGGCATCGGCAAGCAGCTGCTGATGACCCGCGGCTCACTGACCACCTTCTCCATCGCCAACGACGTGGCGAAGTATTTCGCCATTATCCCGGCGCTGTTCATCGTCGCCATCCCGGAACTGAGCGTGCTCAACGTCATGGGCCTGTCGACGCCGCAGAGCGCCATCCTCTCGGCGGTGATCTTCAACGCGCTGATCATCATCGCGCTGATCCCGCTGGCGTTGCGCGGCGTGAAATACACCCCGGCGAGCGCCGCCAGCGTGCTTGGCCGCAATCTTCTCATCTATGGCGTCGGCGGCCTGATCGTCCCGTTCATCGGCATCAAGCTGGTGGACATGATCGTCACCGCCCTCGGTCTGGCCTGAACCCGGCCGCGCCTGAAGGAGGCTTCCCATGTTGACCCAAATTCGTCCCGCGCTGGTGCTGCTGATCGCATTCACGCTCATCACCGGCATTCTCTATCCGCTCGCCGTCACCGGCGTCGCCCAGGCGGTGTTCCCCGCCGCCGCCAACGGCTCGCTGCTGGTGCGCGACGGCAAGGTGGTGGGCTCGGCGCTGATCGGCCAGAAGACCGAGGGCGCACAATATTTCCATCCCCGCCCGTCTGCGGCGGGGGAGGGCTATGATGCCGCCAATTCCTCGGGCAGCAACCTCGCCCCCACCTCGCAGAAGCTGAAGGAGCGCATCACCGCCGACGTGGCGTCCCTGCGTGCGGGCGGCGTTTCCGGGGCCATCCCGGCGGACGCGGTGACCACCTCCGGCAGCGGCCTCGATCCCCACATCTCGCCGGCCTTCGCTTATGATCAGGTGGATCGGGTGGCGACGGCCCGCAACCTCTCGGCGGATGCGGTGCGCAAGGTGGTGGCGCAGACTGTGGAGCGCCGGGAGTTGGGCATGTTCGGCGAGCCGCGGGTGAATGTGCTGAAGCTGAACCTCGCGCTGGATGCGGGGGCGAAGTAGGGCGCGCGCCGCGCGGCAGCGCGGAATATCCGGGCACGGCCATAAGAGCAGGCCGCCCGGCTTTGTCTTATAAGTCACCCCTCTCCCGCACGCGGGGGAGGGGCGTTGCGTTCAAGGACCGGGTTGCGCGGGAGGCGCGGTAATGGGTCATGAGGACAAGCCGCGCGCCTCGCCGGAGGCGCTGCTGGCCAAGGCCGAGCGGGAAGGCAAGGGCAAGCTGCGCGTCTTCCTCGGCGCGGCGCCGGGCGTCGGCAAGACCTACGCCATGCTCCAGGCGGCCCAGGCGGCCAAGGCCGGCGGCACCGACGTGGTGGTGGGCATCGTGGAAACCCACGGCCGCCGCGAGACCGAGGCGATGGTGGAGGGGCTGGATGTGCTGCCCCGGCGCCCGATCCATTATCGCGGCCATCTGGTGCCCGAATTCGATCTGGAGGGCGCGTTGGCGCGGCGGCCGAAGCTGCTGCTGGTGGATGAATATGCCCATTCCAACGTGCCCGGCAGTCGCCATCCCAAGCGCTGGCAGGATGTGGAAGACCTGCTGGACGCGGGCATCGACGTCTGGACCACCCTCAACATCCAGCATCTGGAGAGCCTGAACGAGGTGGTGCAGCGCATCTCCGGCGTGCGGGTGCGCGAGACCGTGCCGGACACCGCCGTGCAGGAGGCGGATGAAGTGGTCATGGTCGACCTGCCGCCGGACGAACTGCTCAAACGGCTCGCCGAGGGCAAGGTCTATGTGCAGGACACCGCGGCGCGCGCCATCGAGCGCTTCTTCAAGCCCACCAATCTGACCGCCTTGCGTGAACTGGCGCTGCGGCGGGTGGCGGCGCGGGTGGACAGCGATCTGCTGGAGCACATGCAGGGCGGCGCCATCGAAGGGCCATGGGCGGCGGGCGAGCGCATCCTGGTCTGCGTCGGCCCCGATGCCTCGGCCCAGCGGGTGGTGCGCGAGGCCAAGCGCCTGGCGGATCTCGCCGACGCGCCCTGGTTCGCCGTCACCGTGGAGCGGCCCGGCACGGCGATGGATCTGGCGGCCCGCCAGAAGGTGGATGCGGCGCTGCGCCTGGCCGAGAGTCTCGGCGCCGAGACACGCTCGCTGGTGGGCAGCGACATCGTCGACGAGGTGCTGCGGGTCGCCAAGTTCGAGAATGTGACCCAGATCGTGGTCGCCCGCGCCCGTCCGGCGCGGCTGTCGCGCCCGTTCGTGCGCACCCTGGCGGACGCCTTGGTGCGCGAGGCCAGCGGCATCGCCGTGCATGTGGTGACCTTCGGCAGCGAGACCGAGGAGGCGTCCTCCGCCCGGCGCCTGCCGCCGATGGGCCATCTCGACGGCTATGTGGCGGCGGTGATGGCGGTATCGCTGGCCACCCTCACCGGCGAGGTCCTGATCCAGCACGTGGCGCTGCCCAACGTCTCCATGATCTATCTGCTGGCGGTGCTGATCCCGGCGCTGCTGTTTGGAGTGTGGCCGGCGATCTTCGCCTCGCTGCTGTCGGCGGTGGCCTACAATTTCTTCTTCATCGATCCGATCTACACCTTCAGCATCGCCCGGCCGCATGAGGTGCTGGCACTGGTGATCTTCCTGGTGATCGCGGTGCTGATCTCGGCGGTGGCCGGGCGGGCGCGTGAGCAGGCCAAGGCTTCGGCCCGGCGGGTGCGGGCCGGCCGGCGGCTTTATGAATTCACCCGCAAATTGTCCTCCCTGGCCGGGCCCGGCGACATTGCCGAAGGCGCGGCCTCCGAGGTCCACGCCATTCTGGCGCGGGCGGTGGT
>CALRNP020000077.1:0-21856 GCA_943369575.1 Azorhizobium sp. AG788
TGGCGCACCGTCATGGAGCCGCGCACCGCATTGCCGGTGCGCGAGGCTGCGGGGGTTTCGGCGAATACGACGTCAATGCCGGTGACACGCACAATGTCGTTCATGGCGGCGCGAATGGATTTCGGCGGGATGCTGAAGCTGTAGGAGGGCTGTGTCTCTCCCTGGATGGCCTGCTGAGCCGCTGCGGGGCGTGAGCCTCCCACGCTCACGGCAGCTAGCGCGAGGAAAGTGCTCGCCAGCAACCGCGCATGCCCGCTGGCTCTGGTGTTGACCGTCATTCCACCCATCCCTGTTCGCGACTGGCACCAGCAGCGCTCCAGACCGAGGCCGCGCCGCGTGCTCTCACTGAACCAGTCGCCTACCGGAGGGCGGCACCCTCACGTTTGGGCAGAAAAATTTCAGGGTCCGATAAAGGTCATCTTGCCCAGGGTGTGCATGGGGAAGCCGACGGTGGAACGTACGGCCGCCAGCGCTGCATCGGTGTCCCGCAGCGAAATGTTTCCACTGACCCGCATGTCACCCAAAGCGGAGGACAGCAGCACGATGCGTCCGTCCCGATACCGGCCGATGTGCTCCATCACCTCCGCCAGCCGGGCATTGGTGAAGATATAGCGCCCGGTGCGCCAGGCGGTGGCCTCCACGACATCCACCCGCCGCAGGGGGGCAAGTCCGGTGGCGCTGTATTCCACGCTGTCGCCGGGCTTAAGCAGAACGTCTTGCTGCCGGTCGGTGAGGTCCACCTTCAGGCTGCCGGTGTCGAGCGTCACGGTGACGCTCTCGCCGTCGCGCACGGCCACTTCGAACGTGGTTCCCAGCACGCGCGCCTCGCCATTGCGCGCCGTCACTACGAATGGAACCTGTTCCGGCTTCACGGTGAAGAAGGCGGTACCGCGAAGCATGTCCACATGGCGCAAGTGGGTCGTGAGCGTCACGTCGATTGCGCTGTCGGCGTCGAGAAGGACCGTGGAGCCGTCGGCGAGGCTGATGCTGCGCATCTGCCCGCGCGGAGCCACGTAATCGGCGGTGAGATCCTGCAGCAGGTGTGGACGCTCCAGCCAAAGCCAGCCGCCGACCAGCAGCGCGGCGAGGCCAAGCGCGAAGCCCGAGGCGGCTTTGCCCAGGCGCCGCTTGCGCCGGATATCCTCGATGCGGGCCAGCGGCCCGGCGAGCGCGCGCGCGTCCTGATCCGGCAGGTCGCCTGAGAGTGGTCCGATCGTGTTCCAGAAGGATCGCACGCTTTCATAGGCATGCGCGTGGGCGGGGGAGGCCGCAAGCCAGGCGGAGAAATCCTGCCGATCGGCGGAAGACGGCGTGCCGTTCATCCGGGTGAACCAGGCGACCGCCTGCTTGTCGATCCGGCTGTCGGGAGCGGCCGGATCCTCCGGGACGTTCGGCGTGCGTATGGTCATGCTCGGTCCGTTGCGTGCGCGCGTCAGAAAACGGCTTTCAGCGCCATGATGGTCCGCGCGATGTCCCGCTCCACCGTGCTGTAGGAAACGCCGAGGGCCTCGGCGATTTCATCGTACGTGCAATGGTGCATGCGGTTCAGCAGAAACACCTGCCGCGTGCGTGCGGGCAGGGCGCTCAGGACCTCCATCAGCCGGCGGAGATCCTGCCGTGCCGCCACCACCTGGTCCGGCGGGGCAGGGGGCGCAGCATATTGTTCCTCGGTGATCTTCTGCAGAAACAGGCTGCGCCGCCGTTCCGAGCGGTGAAGGCTGATGGCCGCGAACTTGGTGGCGTTGGCCAGGTATGCGGAAGAATAATGGCTCTCCCCGCGTGCGCGGGACCACAGCGCCATGAAAACGTCCTGCACCACATCCGCTGCGTGCGTCGGGCCGACCTTGCGCGCGGCAAGGCATTGGAGCCTGCGCTGCTCCGCGCTGTACAGGCGCTCGAACTCCTGCAAGCTCGCAGCCGCGTCCAAGCTCTCGGACATGAAGAATGTATCCCCCACGCGATGCTATAATATCGCATGCTGTTTTTAACATTGAGGCGGTTCCTGATCAATCTGTGAACTTTAGAAATGTAATAATCTGAGGCTGGTGAAAATCATTTTCAATTGTTGCCTCCGTGATTATGAGACATGGCTGCCGCGTGCGGATGATCATTGGACATAACGCAGCGCGATTTTCTTGTTCTCTGGATAAAGCCATGGCGCGTCAGACGTTTCATGAGGCCACAGTGATCGCGCGGCGCCTGCTCACGCCGGGCATGGTCCGCCTGACCTTCGCCGGCGCCGGGCTCACGGCCTTCCGCTCGACCGGGATCGGTGACGAATACATCCGCCTGTTTTTTCCAGATCCGGAGACGGGCCTATGTCCCTTGCCATCCATTGATGAGGAAGGGTGCTGGACGTTTCCGGAGTCGGGACCTGCGGTGCGCTACGCCACCTATACCGTCCGCCGCTTCGACGCGGCGGCGGGCGAGATGGATGTGGATTTCGTCGTGCACGAGGGCGGGATTGCCAGTTCCTGGGCGCAAGCGGCCATGGCGGGCGATACGATCGTGATCAACAATCCCCGAGGCCTGTACCAGCCGCCCCAGGACATGCGCTGGCAGGTACTACTCGCCGATGCCACGGGCATGCCGGCTCTGGGGCGCCTACTGGAGCAGACGCCGGCCCACGTGGCCAGCCGGGTGGTGGTGGAGGTGGCGGAGGCGTCCCACGTGCAGGCGCTGCCCGCCCATCCGCGCGCGAGCGTCACCTATGTGCACGCAAGCGGCAACGGCGTGGGTGCCTCCTGCCTCGATGAGGCCCTCGCCCGCATTCCCTTGCCGGAAGGCGTGGGATACCTGTGGGCGGCGGGCGAACAGGCGACGGCGCGCCGCCTGCGGCGGAGCGCCCGTAACATGGCGGCCTTCGGTGGCGCGCGCGCCAAGGTGGTGGCCTACTGGACCGCCGACCACGCATCCCTCACGTCGGCCACGGTACGGCCGGCGTCGGAACTGGATGGTTCGGTGCTGGAAGCGCTGGCGGCCGACTGGTCATGCCTGGCGGCTGCGGCGCCGTAGACGAAGCGCGGCATCATGGATGCCGCGTTCAGCATCGCCAGCTACACGTCCAAGCTCCTGCGGGATCAGCAGTTGGTGACGATTGCGGACGTGGTTGCCAATGATGCCTCCGTTCCTGTCTCACCAACGGCAACAGCGCGTCGGCCGGTGCGGGCGAGTTATTCTTCATCCGGGGATTCCGCGTCACCTACCACCGCGTCCGGATCTACGGTCATGGCGGCATCTCGCTGGACCGCCCATGCCTCAGTCGGCGGTCGGCTGGCGGCTGGTGGCGGCGAGGCCACCGTCCACCAGAAGCTCGGTGCCTGTAATGTAAGCGGCGCGATCGGACGCCAGGAACAGGGCGGCCTCCGCCACGTCGAAGGCGGTGCCCATCCGCCCCAGCGGGCATTGGCCGGCGCGCAGGGCCTTCATCCGGTCGAGATCGGCGGCGCCATAGGCGCCCGCCACCGTCTTCTTGATGCGCGGCGTATCGATGAGGCCGGGGATGATGGTGTTGGCGCGGATGCCGTAGGGCGCGTTTTCCACCGCCAGCAGCCGCAGGTATTGGATGACGGCGGCCTTGGTGGTGCCGTAGGCGAGGTGCGGATACCCCACGTCCCGCAATCCGGCGATGGAGGAGGTGGCGAGAATGACGCCGCGTCCTTGCGCCCGCATGGTCGGCAGCACGGCGGCGGCGGCCAGATGCAAAGCGGTGAGATTGGCGTCGCAGATGCGGCGCCAGTCGGCCGGCGAGGTCTCGGTGGAGGGGCCGGCCTTGCCGATGCCGACGTTGAAATAGAGCACGTCGATGCGCCCATGCCGGGCGATGACCGCATCGAGCGCGCCGGCCAGGGTGTCGTCATCGGTAACGTCGAGGGCCATCGCCTCCGTGCCGGTCTCGCGGCCATCGGCCTGCGGGGTATGGCCCGCATCCTTGGCGATGCGGTGGCAGGTTTCCTGCGCCGCGGCAAGGTCGCGGTCGGCCACCACCACCAGGGCGCCGGCCCGTGCGAACAGAAGTGACACCGCCTTGCCGATACCCCAGCCAGGTCCGATGGACCCGCCGCCGAGCACGACGGCGACGCGGCCCTCCAGGTCCCGCCCGAGGCCGCCCGTATGGCTTGCGCCGGGAGGTTCATAAGTGCTCGGGTGCATCAGTTTTCCTCTTCCGCGAAGGCGACGTCGCGCTTGCGGCGCAGGGAGGGCAGGGCCAGCATCACCAGGGTGATGGCCAGGGCGATGAGGATGGTCAGGCTGATCGGCCGCTCGACGAAGGTGAGCAGGCTGCCGCGTGAGAGCATGAGCGCACGGCGCAGATTTTCCTCCAGCATCGGCCCGAGCACGAAGCCCAGCAGCAACGGGGCGGGCTCGCAGCCCAGCTTGATGAGCAGGTAGCCAATGGCGCCGAACGCTACCATCACCAGCACGTCGAAGCCGGAATTGTTCAGGCTGTAGGCGCCGATGGCACAGAACAGCAGCACCGCCGGGAACAGATATTCGTAGCGCACCCGCAAGAGCTTCACCCACAGGCCGATGAGCGGCAGGTTGATGATGACCAGCATGATGTTGCCGATCCACATGGAGGAGATCAGCCCCCAGAACAGCGCCGGCTGCTGCTTCAGCATCATCGGGCCGGGCTGAACGCCCTGGATGATGAAGGCGCCCACCAGCAGCGCCATCACCGCATTGGTGGGCAGACCGAGGGTGAGCAGCGGCACGAAGGAGGTCTGCGCCGCCGCATTGTTCGCGCTCTCCGGCCCCGCCACGCCTTCGATGGCGCCCCTGCCGAAGCGGCTGGGATTGGCCGCCACCTTCTTCTCCAGGCTGTAGGAGGCAAAGGAGGCGAGCGTCGCACCGCCGCCGGGCAGCACGCCCAGGAGGCTGCCGATGCCGGTGCCGCGCAGGATGGCGGGCCAGGAGCGCCGCATGTCGTCGCGGGTCGGCCACAGGCTGGAAATCGGCCGCACCGTTCCCACGTCCGCGCCCTGGTTCTCCAGGTTGCGCAGGATTTCCGCCACGCCGAACAGGCCCATGGCCAGCGGCACGAAATTGATCCCTTCCGCCAGTTCCATCAGACCGAAGGTAAAGCGGAACTGCCCGGTGTTGATGTCCACGCCGATGACGCCGAGGGCGACGCCCGCCACCACCATGGTCACCGATTTCAGCACCGAGCCGTGGGCCAGCACGATGGAGACCAGCAGGCCGAACAGGATCAGCGAGAAATAGTCCGCCGCCTCGAACGAGAGCGCGGCCCGCGTCATGATCGGCCCGAAGGCGGCGAGCACCAGGGTGGCCACGCTGCCGCCGAACAGCGAGCCGATGGCAGCGACGGCAAGCGCAGCGCCCGCGCGGCCCTGCTTGGCCATCTGGTGGCCGTCCAGGGTGGTGACGACGCTGGAGGTCTCGCCCGGCAGGTTCAGCAGGATGGCGGTGGTGGAGCCGCCATACTGGGCGCCGTAATAGATGCCCGCGAGCATGATGATGGACGCTTCCGTGGGCAGCCCGAAGGTGAGCGGCAGCAGCAGCGCCATGGTGGCGGTGGGGCCGACGCCGGGCAGCACCCCGATCAGCGTGCCGAGCAGCGCGCCGATGAAGCAGAAGGCCAGATTCATGGGCTGCACGGCGACGCCGAGCCCCATCGCGATGTTTGAGAACAGATCGATCATGGCGTGAGGTCCGGCCATGTGGGGATGAGGATGCCGAGGCCCAGCAGGAACACCGCCCAGCAGAAGCCGGCGAGGACCAGGGCGAGGACGAGGCGCGAGCGAAGTGTCAGGCCGGGCGCAGCCGCGGTGGCGACCAGGACCAGAGCCATGCAGGACAGGATGAAGCCGAGCCGCTGCGCGACCAGGGCGAACAGGATGAGGCCACCGAGCACCAGCAGGAACGGGCGCCACGCCCAGCCGGTGATGCCGGGACCCGCCACCAGCAGGCCCTTCAGCAGGATGGCGGCGCCGAGCGCGGCCAGCACCCCGAACACCAAGGCGGGGAAATAGCCCGGCCCCATCTGCAGCGCCGTGCCCATGGGATAGGAAAAGCTGCCAAAGACCCCGATCAGGCCGGCGGCGAGGAAGATCGCGCCGGCGATGATGTCTTGGCTTGAGTGCTTGATGCCGAATGGCGTCATGGTGAGGGTTCCGGTCGGAGGGGCGGGCCGCCGCGCCACGAAGTGACGGCGACCCCAGGCCAGGAGTCCGCGCGGGCGTGGGCGCCGGCGCGGACCGGGCGGAGGCGCTACTGCTTGGGTATGCCCGCCTCGTCGATCACGCTCTTCCACTTCGCCAACTCGGCGTTCACGTGGCGGGCGAGGTCTTCCGGCGTGCCGCCGCCGACCACGGCGCCGCTGTCATGCAGGAACTTGATCATCTCCGGCTTCTTCAGCAACTCGTTGGTGGCGGCGTTGATGCGCGTGACGATGTCCTTCGGCGTTCCGGCCGGGGCGAACAGGCCGAACCAGGACGTGGCCTCGAACTTCGACAGGTCGACGCTCGTGGCCGCTTCCGCCACGGTGGGGATGTTCGGCGCCAGAGGCGAGCGCTGGAGGGTGGTGATGGCGAGCACCTTGAGGTCGCCGCTGAGAACATATTGGTAGGCCGAGGGCATGTTGTCGAACATGAGCTGCGTCTGGCCGCCGATGACCGAGGTGATCGCCTGAGCGCTGCCCGGAAAGGGGATGTGCGTCATCTGGATGCCGGTTTTGGCCTTGAACATCTCGCCCGACAGATGGGTGGAGGCGCCGATGCCGGACGAGGCATAGTTCAGCTTGTCGGGATTGGCCTTCGCGTAGGCGATCAACTCGTCCACCGAATTGACCGGCAGGTTCTTATTGACCACCAGAATATTGGGGATGGCGTCCAGATAGACGATCGGCTCGAAGCTCTTGACCGGGTCGTATTTCAGCGTGGTGTAGAGATTGGGCGCGATGCCGTGGGAGGAGACCTGCCCAAGGAACAGCGTGTAGCCGTCCGGCTTGGCATTGGCCGCCAGCGTGGTGCCGAGCGTCGCGCCGGCGCCGGGCCGGTTGTCGACGATCACCGTTTTGCCCAGGATCGAGGTCAGCCCTTCGGCCACCTTGCGGGCGAGGATGTCGGTGGCGCCACCGGCGGAATAAGGGACGATGATGGTGATGTTGCGCGTCGGCCAGTTGGTCTGAGCGGCGGTTGCACCGGCACCGAGCACGAGGCCGGCGGTAAGCACTGCGGCGAAGGCGTTGCGAATGGGTCGGAACATGGTTTCCTCCTGTGGTCGTATTTTTTATTTTTGATTCAAAGTATTATGCGGCGCCGATGGTCATGCCCCCGCACACGTAGAGCACCTGCCCGGTGACGAAGCCGGCGCGGTCCGAGACGAAATAGGAGACCGCGTCGGCCACATCCTCGGGGGTGCCGAGGCGGCCCACCGGCACCTTGGCGAGGATGGCCTGGGTGCGGGGGGAATCCGCCGGGTTCACGGCATCGAACAGGCTGGTGCGGATCGGGCCGGGGCCGACCGCGTTCACCGTGATGCCGTAGGCGCCGAGTTCGAGCGCCCAGGTCCTGGTCATGCCGTGCAGGCCGGCCTTGGTGGCGGCGTAGGCGGTGCGCAACTCCTTGCCCAGCGCTGCGCGGCTGGAGATGTTGACGATGCGGCCGCGCCCGGCCGCCTTCATCGCCGGCAGCACCGCCTGCGCGCACAGGATCGGCGCCTTGAGGTTGATCGCCGCCACCTGGTCGAGGCTGTCGAGCGTGGTCTCCTCCAGGCTTGCCGGCTCGACGATGCCTGCGTTGTTGACGAGGCGCGTGACCGCGCGCCCGCTCACCGCCTCTGCCAGCGCGGCGGTGGTGGCCGCCGCGTCGGACAGGTCAACCGGGAGGAACAGCTCCAGGTCGTCATGCTCGGGCGGGACGATGTCCAGCACGATGACGCGGAAGCCGTCCTCGGTGAGGCGGCGGGAGATGGCGCCGCCGATATTGCGGCTTCCCCCCGTCACTAGCGCGAAGTCGCCCATGGCTCAGGCCTCATAGGGGATGGTCTTGTCCACCAGATCCCAGATGAACCGTCCGGCGGGGCGCTTCTGCTCCTCGGCGATATGGGCCACGAGCCCGGCGGTGCGGCCGAGCACGGAAAAGCCGCGCATCAGCTCCACCGGAATGCCCATCTCGCCCAGCAAAGCGGAAACCGCTCCGGTGGCGTTGATGGTGATGTGCTTGCCGGCTTTCTCGTCCACCACCTGGGAGAGCAGGCGGAGCGCGGCCACGTGGCGCCCGGACAGGCCGTTCTCGGCGCCGATCTCCAACAGGCGGATGGCGCGCGGATCGTCCGGCCGGTGCAGATGATGACCGAAGCCCGGCAGGTGGGCACGGCGGGCCTTGTGGTCGGCGACGATGTCTTCAGCCAGCGCCCGCTGCCCGCCGTTGGGGGCGGCCACGATCTTGTCGAGCAGGCGGGCATTATTCTCCACCGTGCCGACGAACTGGCTGCCCACCGCCATCAGGCCGGCGGCCACCGCCCCCTGAAGATTCTCCGGCGCGCTCATATAGATCGAGCGGGTGGCAATGGCGCTGGGGGTCAGGCCGTGCTCCATCATGGTGATGAGGATGGCGTTCATCACCCGTCGCTCGCCGTCCGAGATCTCCCGGCCGAGGATGTGAGCCATCGCCTCGCTGACGAAATCCGGCGATGAGCCGGGTTTCAATATGTCCTCCACCAGGTTCTTCTCCCGATAGAAGATGGCATCCGTGGTGTGGTGGCTCAGCGCCGTGGTGGGCGTCTTCGGGCCGGCAGCATTGGGGCCGGGGGTCTTGGCGTTCATGGGCGGGCCTCCTCTTTCGCGGATGCGTGGGCGATGTGGTCGTCCACCAGCACCTGCTTCTGTAGTTTTCCGTAATTGTTGCGCGGCAGGCGCTCGTAGACTGCGATGGACTTAGGGGCCTTCACCGAGCCCAGCTTGTCCTTCACGAAGCGGATGATCTCGTCCGGGTCCGCCTGCGCGCCGTCGCGCAGCTCGACCGCCGCATGGACAGACTCGCCCCATTTGTCGTCGGGCACGCCGAACACCGCGCAGTCGGCCACCGCCGCGTGCTGGGCGATCACCGGCTCCACGTCGATGGGATAGACGTTGAAGCCGCCGGTGATGATGAGGTCCTTGGCCCGGCCCTTGATGTAGAGGAAGCCCTCGGCATCGAACTGGCCGAGGTCCCCGGTGTGCAGCCAGCCGTCGATGAGGGTCTCGGCGGTCTTCTCCGGCTGGCGCCAGTAGCCGCTCATCACCAGGTCGCCGCGGATGACGATCTCGCCATATTCGCCCTGCGGCAGCACGGCGCCGGTCCCATCCATGATGGCGACGCGGGTGAGGATGGTCTCGCGGCCGACCGAGGCGCGCAGCTCCGGCCGGGTCATGTCCTGCGCCGAGATCATGGTGGCGATCTGCGGGGCTTCGGTCTGCCCGTAGGTGGAGGCGATGCGCGGGCCGAACACTGACTGGGCCTCGGCGATGGCGTCTGGCCGCATGGGGGCGGAGCCGTAGACCAGGTTGCGCAGGTGATCGTAATTGGCGGCGCGGGCGGCGGGCAGCTGCATCATCATGTAGATGACGGTGGGCGGCAGGAAGGTGGTGGCGATGCGCTCCTCGGCAAGGCAGCGCAGCGTGTCCTCTGGGCGGGGCTGGTCCAGCAGCACCAGCGTGCCGCCGGTGCCCAGCGTCGGCAGGATATAGGTGGAGGTGCCGTGGGTGATGGGCGCCGCCGCCAGCATGCGGTCGCCCTCCGTCAGCCCCCATGCGAGCACCTGGGTGGCGATGTTGGTGTTCCACGCGCGGTAGGGCTGCATCACGCCCTTCGGCTTGCCGGTGGTGCCGCCGGTGAACTTGATGGCCTGGGTGTCGGTGAGCGGCAGCAGGTGCGGGCGGGGCGCCGAACCCGCATGGGCGCGGGCCAAGGCGCCGGTGGTGCCGGCGCCGCCTTGCGGGTCGGCGACGAGGACCTGCGCCCCTGCGCCCTCCACGAGATGGCGGGAGTGGGCGTCCACGATCACCAAGCTCATCTGGGTAAAGTCGATGCCTTGGCCGATCTCGGTCGCCTTGTTCTTGGGATAGAGCGGTACCCAGACCTTGCCGGCGGCCAGTACCGCCAGCCATGCGACCAGATGCTCCACATGGTTGAAGCAGCAGATGCCGACGCGCGAGCCCGGTTCAGGATCGAGCGATTGCAGGCCGGCCGCGAGCGCGCCGGTGCGGGCCAGCAGTTCGCCATAGGCGCAGCGCTCCGCGCCGAACTCCACGGCGATGCGGTCCGGCGCACGGGCGGCTTGGCGGTAGAACAGGTCAATGGGATACATCAGGCCACATCCAGGGTTTGAAAGCCGGCCGCATGGGCCGCTTGTGTCAGCACCACTGCGATCTCCTTCCGCCGGTCGGCGTGAAGGCGGGAGATGGTGTTGGTGACCGAAAGGGCGCAGACCACCGCCCCTTGCGAGAACACGGGAATGGCGACGGCGCCGATGTCGGGGATGATCACCGCGTCATTCAGCACATAGCCGTCCCGGTGCAGGCCGGCGCAGGCCGCGCGCACGATGTCGGCGTTGAGCCGGCCGTATTTCAGGTAGCGCTCGCTCTCCTTGCGGATGATCGCCTCGCGCTCGGCTTCCGCGCGCACTGCCAGCAGAGCGAGGCTGGCGGCGCCGGCGCCGAGCGGGCGGCGGGCGCCCACCTTCAGCGTATTCACCAATATGTCCGACTGGCCTTCCACCAGATCGACGCATAGCGCTTCGCCACGGGAATCCACGGACATGCACACAATGCCGCTGACCTCAGCCTGCGCCCGCTCCAGGACCGGCCGCAGCTTCTTGCGCAGCACCAGAAACTCCAGGTCATGGCCGGCGCGGGTGACGATCTCGTAGGGCATAAGGCCCAGGCAATAGCGCTTGGTATAGGGGTCAAAATTCAGAAAATCTTCCTCAACCAAGGATGTGAGGAGCCGATGAGCGGTTGCAACATGAATATCTGCGCGCTTGGCTGCGGCGCTCAGAGTCATTCCGTTGTTTCCACGCTCGGCAATGATGACCAGGAGCGACAGGGCCTTGGAAAGTGATGATCTATTGCCGTCAGAAGGCGGCGTTTCTGCCCTGGATGCCAAATGGCGCTCCCTGGTTGTTTATTTTCGTTGCAGCCAAAAATAAAAAAGATGGCGCGACTGTCCATCACTTTTTCCGGTCCGTGAAATTATGTTTCTCGCCTGATGAGAAGTCGGTGGCTGACGGTGATAGGAACTCGCAGCATGGCCCTCGCTGCTGGGCACTGCGTCCAGTGTGGCGCAGGGTCAGCGGCCAGTGCCGAAGGCCGCGTATTCTCCCGCCTCCGTCACCGACCGGCGCTGGTCGCCTGCTTTTCCCTTGGATACGCCGCGAAGCGACCGTATCGCCTAGGCCTCATGCGGCCGGTGGCGAAAAGGCAGAACGCTGTCATTGCCGCCGATGGCGACGGAGCGGGTCAGGGTGATGATTATGCCCAAATTGAGCTCTGTGGTGGGAGGCTCACATCTTGCCGTTGCAGGATACCTTAGCTTGGCCGAGGGCGCGCGAAGAGGACCGCCCGATTAGCTGGGGTCCCTCAACTGTGGTTGAATGCCCACCTGTGGGCTTGAGCATCACGACAGGATTGCAATGCGCGCGTGATGGCGTTTCGCGCGCCGGAGGATGGCATGGCTTTGGTGAAGACGACCGCATTGGCCGGCAGATCGAGACAGAAGAAAGCCGAGCCAGTCGAAGGAGCTGAGGCGAAACCCGCCAAGCGCGCGCCGGTCCGTAAAGCCCCGCTTCGGCGGGAGGCAGCCGGCCAGCGCATCGGCGCGGCGGCGGTAGAATTGGCTGGGGGCATCGGCGAGGCGGCGAGCACCGCCGAAGAATTGCGCCGCGCGCTGGCCCAGATCGCGACGGCCGCGGAGGAAGCGGCGGGCTCCGCCCATGAGTCGCTGGCGGCGATCACTGCCATGAGCGCCACCTTCGACACGGCCCGCCAGCAGGCGGAGGCCGGGCAGCGGCGCACCGAGGCGCTTCAGATCCTGCTTGTTGAGCAGGGAACGGCGATCGAAGCTTCTGTCGGAGCGGTGGTGCAGAGCTCTCGGCGCCAATTGGCGACGGTGGCCATGATCGAGACCATGGAGAGCCTGGCGGCCCGCATCGGCGACATCACCGGCAGCGTTGCCGACATTGCAGATCAGACCAATCTTCTGGCTCTCAACGCGGCCATCGAGGCGGCACGGGCCGGCGATGACGGGCGCGGTTTTGCCGTCATTGCCGACGAAGTGCGGGGCCTCGCCGAGACCTCGGAAAGCCGCTCCGTCGACATTGGCGAACTCGCCGAAGGTATCGCCGCCAGGGTGCGCGGGATCGCGGATCGCCTGCGCTCGGCGGCCAACGTGTCCCAGACGGAGGCGGCCGAAGGCACGAAGATCAACGAGGCCCTCGCCGCCATCCGTTCGGAAATGGCTCAGATCGGCGATGACAGCCGCCTGACCTTGATCTCCACCGTGGAGGCTGTGAGCGCGGTCAATGAAAGCCGGCGGGGCGCGGAAAGCGTGTCCAGCGCCGCCGAGGAGCAGGCCTCTGCCGCGGCGGAAGCCCAGCGGGCGGTCCAGCAGCAGGTGCAATCCCTTGAGCGCAGCCAGGCCGCTTCCACATCGCTGGCCGCGATCGTCGAGAAGCTGGCCCGTGGTGAGGGTGACAAGGACATCTCGCAGCAGGCCATCGCCGATGCCGAGGAACTGTCCGCCATGGTTCAGGAACTGTCGGGCGCGGCCGGCGAGATCCTTGTGGCCATCGACCAGATCAGGCGTGGCGCCCAGCTTCAAGCCGCGGCGACACAGCAGGCCAGCACCGCCATGGAGGAGATTGAGAAAGCTGCGCGCCAGTCCAGCGCCAATGCTGGGGCCAGCGCGGAACGTGTTGCGCGCGTGACGAGGATACTCGAGGAGAGCGGCCTTGCTGTACGGCGCCTTGTCGCTGGCGTCACAAGATCCGTGGACGAAGGCGAAGCCGTCATCGTTGCGCTGGGGGAACTGGAGGAACAGGTGGCTTCCATCGGCAAGTTTGCCGATACCCTAGGCCTGCTGGCAGTTCAAACCACCATGCTTGCCACCAGCGGAGCCGTGGAAGCCGCGCGGGCTGGAGACGCCGGTGGTGGTTTCGCTGTTGTTTCCGGCGACATCCGGGCACTGGCGCGTGACGCGTCCCAGAATGCCGATGAGGTGAAAACCCTCGTATCGGGCATTGCGACCCAGATCTCCAAGGTGCGCCGCGATGTTGATCAGACCGCGGTGCTCGCGGTCGCCGAGATGAGCCGAAACCGGATCATCAGCGAGCGTCTGGTGCAGGTTGCCGCCGACACCGAGGCTCTGAAGGCAGGTGTCGAGGGCATGGCTAGAGGGGCCGAGGAGAACCGCGCGACCAGCGCGCAGGTCATGGTCGGCATTCAGCAAATTGCAGTGGCAGCCGAGGAAGCCAGCGGCGCTGCCGCTCAGGCCGCGGCCGCCGCGCGGCAGCAGTCGCAGAGCGCCGAAGATCTGGCGGCGGCGATCGAAGAGATCGCCTTGCTGGCCGCCGACATCCAGCAAGCGGGGGCACGCTAAGGTGCCCCCGGCTGGCACGTCCAGGCACCTGACTGTCCGGGCCGGACAGAACCGTTTCACGCTGGATGCGGAAACGGTGGCCGAAGTCATCCGCGCGCCGCGGGTGACCCGGATGCCCCACGGCCCGCCGGCGCTTCTGGGTGTCATCCAGACGCGGGGCATCGTGCTGCCGGTCGTGTCCCTGGGGCGGCTGCTGGGCGCGGCCGATCCGCAGACGGCCGGCCGGGTCATCGTCTTGCACGGCACGCCGGGCATCGGAATAGCCGTGGATGCGGTGGAAGCGCTGACCGCCACCGGAGCCGAGCGAGACCGGCCATCCGCCGGACAACTCCGGCTGGAGGGGGGCGAGACCGCACGCTGGTTCGATCTGGAAGCCGCGCTCAAGGAGCATTTCAGCGGCCTTCAGCGGGCGCGCGGATCGGTCTCCCATCAAGGTCAGCGCCCGGCGGCCGGTGCGACGCAAGTCTTGCCCTTCCTCGGTTTCTCGCTTGCCGAGCAGGCCTATGCGCTACCGTTGGAGGCGGTTGTCGAGGTGATGGCGGCGCCGGCGGCGCTGAGCACGGTGCCCCGGATGGAGAGCGTGCTGTTGGGGCTCATGGACCTGCGCGGCACGGTCATGCCTGTGGTGTCGCTCCGGGCGCTGCTGGGGCTGGCGGAGCGTTCGGTGCAGCCGGGTGACAAAGTCATCGTGATCGCCCTCCACGGCCTGCGCATCGGCCTCCTGGTGGATCGGATCAGCGTCGTCCTGCGGGCGGCGCCGGATGCCGTGAGCCCGGCTCCGAGCCTCTTCAATGACGGCGTGGGAGAAGCCAGGATCGTCTCGGTGCTGCGACTGCCGGACCAGCGGGGCTTCGTGTCCATCCTGACACCGGACACCGTGTTCGCGGATGCGCGGGTGGCACGGCTTCTCGCCGAAACGAGCGAGCACAA
Source organism: Azorhizobium sp. AG788 (assembly GCA_943369575.1). GTDB lineage: Bacteria > Pseudomonadota > Alphaproteobacteria > Rhizobiales > Xanthobacteraceae > Azorhizobium. The sequence goes on from CALRNP020000077.1 coordinate 14,529, forward strand.
GGAAAACAACATGAGCGCGCAGACCGCCGGCGCCGCCACCGCGGCCCCTGAGCGTTTCCTGATCCTCGACCTTGGCGGCGAGACGTATGGCCTGCCGCTGGCGGCGGTGGATGAAGTCGCCCGCTTCCCAAAGACCCTGACCCGGCTGCCACGGGCTCCGGATTATGTGCTCGGATTGATGAGCCTAAGCGGCAAGGTCATCCCGGTGGTTGACCAGCGTCGCCGTTTCTCCATCGAGCAGGGCGGGCAAGGCCGGGCTCGGCGGATCGTGGTGGTGACGCTCGGAACGCTGCAGGCAGGATTCGCCGTCGATGCGGCGTCCCGCATTCTTGAGGTAAAATCATCCGATCTTATGCCGGCACCGAAACTTTCTGACGGTGGCGAGCGTTTGTTTGATCGCGTTGCCCCGTCGAACGGCGGCAGCGGAGGGGATGTCGTTTTGCTCATGGACCCGAAAGCCCTCTTGGCCCGCGCCGAGGCAGACCTCTTGCGCGACCTGACTGCAAAAGCACATGTCCGTGCGCGTGCCTCCAAGTCAGCGCCCCGGCTGAAGTCTCATCCATCGTGACGAAACTTCTCATCGTTGATGATTCTGCCCTGATGCGCCGTGTGCTCGGGGAGGTGTTCCAGGCTGAGCCGGACTTCGAAGTCGCGTTCGCGCGCGACGGCAGCGAAGCTTTGGCCGCTCTCTCGGTTTTCCGACCCGATGTCGTTACGCTGGACGTGCACATGCCGCGCATGAGCGGGTTGGAATGCCTCGATCAGATCATGATCGAGCGCCCCTGTCCGGTGGTGATGATCTCGTCGCTGACCACCGATGGCGCGGAGGCGACACTGGCTGCGTTGGCGCTCGGCGCGGTGGACTTTGTGTCGAAACCCGCCGGCACCGTGTCGCTCGCCGTGGATGAATTCGCACCCGTCGTGCTGGAGAAGGTTCGGGCGGCGGCAGGGGCGCGTCTTCCGCGGACGCACCGGCTGAGCGAGCGCCTGCGGGCACGACGGCCGCCTGCGCCTTTGCCGATGGCGATGCCAAGGGCGCCGCTGCCGCTAGTGGCGGTAGAAGGCATGCCATCCGGCGTGGTCATCATCGGCACATCCACGGGCGGGCCGCGGGCCCTCGACATTGTGCTGTCAGCGTTGCCCGCCGACTTTCCCTGGCCGATCCTTGTGGCCCAGCACATGCCGGCCGCGTTCACGGCTTCGCTGGCGCAGAGGTTGGATGGGATGTGCCCACTGCGGGTGGTGGAGGTCGTCCGTCCGGTCGCAATCGCCGCCGGCACGGTCTATGTGGCGCGCGGGGATGCCGACATGATCGCCAGTAGCCGGCGCGGGCAACTTGTTGTTTTGCCGGCGCCGTCCGATCCAACCCATCGATGGCATCCGAGCGTGGATCGTCTCGTCGCGAGTGTGACAGCGCATTTTCCGCCGGAGCGCCTGATCGGCGTGCTGATGACTGGCATGGGCAATGACGGCGCCAAGGAGATGACGGCGCTGCGCAAGGCCGGTGGGCGCACCATCGCCGAATCGGAAGCCAGCGCCGTTGTCTGGGGCATGCCCGGCGAACTGGTCACGGCCGGTGGGGCTGAGGCGGTGGTGGCGGTGAGCGAGATTGCCGATCGGGTTCTTGGAATGGTGGCCGGATGACCCGCGTGCACCCGCTCGAAAATCCGCCCCTCAGTCCCGATGAACTCCAGCGGGTCTGCGAGTTCCTGTATCGCCACACAGGAATGGTCTTCGGCGAAAGCAAGCGCTACTATATAGAGCGCCGTTTGCACGACCGGATTGCCATGACGCAATCCGAAAATTTTGCCAGTTATTTCAGCCTTCTGCGCGCCGAAAATGGTGAACGCGAGCAACTCATCAACGCCTTCACCGTCAACGAAACCTATTTCTACCGCGAGGAACACCAGTTGGCGTGCCTCAGTCGCTCGATCCTGCCAGACCTGAGCGCCGCGCGCACGCCGGGCGACAAGATCAGGATCTGGTCCGCTCCGTGCTCCACTGGCGAAGAACCCTATTCCATCGCGCTTTGGCTGCTGGAAAACTGGCGCATGGTGGATGCTTACAATATCGAGATCATCGGCTCGGACATCGATACCCTCGCCATCGAGGCCGCGCGCGAGGGGCTCTATGGTGAACGGGCGCTCTCGCGGCTGCCCGCGAGCGTGATCGAGGCCTATTTCGAGCCGCCCCAATCGAATGACCGGCGCATCATCCAGGATCTGCGGGATTCCGTGACCTTCACCGCCGCCAACATCGTGGATGAAGCGAGCCTTGCCGGCCTCGGCACCTTCGATGTCATCTTCTGCCGCAACCTGCTGATCTATTTCGATGAGAAATCCCGCCTCACGGCCGCCGACAATCTCTATGCGAAGCTGAACCCTTCCGGCTACCTGTGCCTCGGGCACACCGAGTCCATGAGCCGGATCAGCGACCGCTTTCTGGTCCGCCGCTTCGAGGACGCCATCGTCTACCAGCGGCCGGGTCGGGAAGAATGAACGACGACCTGATGGCCCAATTCCTCACCGAGGCGGAGGAGCAGATCGTTCAGGCGGAGACTAGCCTCGCGATTCTGAGGCACCATCGCGGTGATGCGAAGGCCCTCGATGCCTGTTTTCGGGCGTTCCACACGCTCAAGGGCTCCGCCGGCCTGTTCGATCTTGCGCCCATGGAGTGGGTGCTGCACGCCGCTGAGGACCTGCTGAGCGCCCTGCGCCGTGCCAGTGCCGACGTCACGGTGGACATCACGTCCCTGGTCGAGACCGTCGATCTTGTCGGCCGGTGGCTGGATACGCTGCGTCGGACTGGAGCGCTGCCGACCGAAGCCGAGCAGGCCGCCACCCGGGAATGCGCGCGCTTGAGGGCGATTTCCCCACTTGCAGATGGCGCGAAGCCGGCGTCAGACGGCAGCGGCCCGTCTGCCGGATGGCTGGTTCCGCCGGAGTTCGAGGGGCGAGGCGGCATTGCGATCCGCTATGTGCCGCGTCCCGACAGCTACTTCATGGGCGACGATCCGGTCGCGCTCATGGCGGCGGTGCCCGGCCTCTGCGCGGTCAAGGTTTCACCCCGGGAAGCCTGGGGCGCGCTCGACGATTACGATCCCTATAGCTGCAATCTGGTTCTGGAGGCGCTCTCGACCGCCAGCCGCTCCGAAGTCGAGGCGGCGCTGCGGTTCGCGGCGGATCAGGTTCAGATCGTCGAGGTCCTCAAGGAAGAGGTGCCCGATCGCCCGGATGCCGACGGTGCGCTGCGCACCCTGCGCATCGAGGCTGCGCGCATCGACCGGCTTGCCGATCTTACGGAGGAATTCGCTATTGCCCTCAATGGGCTGGCCGAACTTGCCGCGCAAGTGGAGGGCCTGCCGGGCGGGAGAGCGCTCAGCCAAGTGATGCGCACACGGCAGTCGCATCTCGATCGCCTGGTGGCCGATCTGCACGGCACGGTGGGCAAAGTGCGCCTGCTGCCGCTGAATGGTGTATTCACGCGGTTTCCACGGCTGGTGCGAGAAATCGCGCGGGCGCTGGAAAAGAACGTCGTCCTAGAAATCGGCGGCGGCGAAATCGAGGTCGACAAGACCATCATCGACGGCATCTTCGAGCCGCTGCTGCATGTGCTGCGGAACGCCGTGGACCACGGCGTCGAGGATCCCGCGGCACGCGTGCGCGCCGGCAAGCCCGCGGCCGCAATCATCAAGCTCTCCGCGCATGTGGCGGGCGATCAGGTGGTGATCGCGGTGGCGGACGACGGCACCGGCATCGATCCCGTCCGCATCCGAGACCTGGCGGTCGCGCGAGGGGTGATCAGCCAGGAGGCCGCCGACGCGCTGGATGACGCGGGTGCCATCGATCTCATCTTCATACCCGGCTTCTCCTCGGCCGGCAGCGTCAGCGCCGTGTCTGGCCGAGGCGTCGGCATGGACGTGGTGCGGGACAGCGCGCACCAACTCGGGGGCCGAGTCTCGGTCTCCAGCCGCGTGGGCGAAGGCTCTACTGTCCGGATAACGTTGCCCGTTACGCGGATCCTTGCCCGGGTGATGATCGTTGTCAGCCGAGGCGAGCACTTCGGCGTGGCGCTCGATCATGTCGTGGAGACCGTGCGGATCAAGGCCGAACAGATCACGCCGGTCCGGAACGGCAGCGCTATTCGGCTGCGCGACCAGGTGATACCGCTGGTTTCGCTGGGGGCGCTGGTCGGGGTGGCCGAGGTTGCTGCGGCAGAGGCCGGTGTGGTGGTGATTGCATGGGTCAGGGGAGAATTGGTGGGCTTTGTCGTTGAGAAGATCGTCGGCCGAATGACGGCAGCCGTTCGTCCGATGAATGGGCTCCTGACGGGTGCGCCCGGCGTTCTTGGAACATGTCTGGTCAGCGATGGCACCGTTCTCGTGGTACTCGACTTGCCGGAACTGCTGTCATGACCATCCTCCTCGACGACACCATCATCCGCCTCCAAGGGCTTTGCCGGGTGGAGGAGGCGGAGACGCTGACGGCGCTGTTACAGAGCAACCCCGGCGCTGCCTTGGACGTTTCCGCCTGTACCGGCCTTCACGCTGCGGTCATGCAAGTGATGCTTGCCTTTGGTCCTGCCGTCGTCGGCGAGCCGGATGACACTTTCTTGCGGAGCCTGCTGCCGTCTTTGACTGCGAGACCGGCAGCCGGCGCAGGCGAGGCGGCCGCTTTCACACTTTCAAACATGCCTGTTGAAGGGCTGGAGGAGTAAGCTTCCATGGGGACAACGGTTCTGATCGTCGACGACAGTAAGTTGGCGCGCATCGTCATGAGCAAGGCCATCACTGCCCTTCAACCCGACTGGACCATTGTCGAGGCCGGCAACGGCGATGAAGCGCTGACGTTCATCGACGCCCAGGCTATCGATGTCGTCGTGCTCGACTTCAATATGCCGGGACGCGATGGGCTGACGGTCGCTGAGGAACTGCGCGGACGATTTTCACAGATGCCTATCGCCATCGCTACCGCCAATGTTCAGGATGAGATCATCGCCCGCGCCCGCGCCGCCGGCACCACCTTCATCCCCAAGCCCGTCACCGAAGAGGGGATGCGCGGGTTCCTGTCCGGCGCCGCTCTCCGCTTGAGATCGTTTGGCAAATGAGCACGCAACCGATCCTGCTCGAAGACCTCGAACGCGACGCGCTGACTGAACTGGTCAACATCGGCGTCAGCCGTGCCGCCGCCAATTTGCGGAAGATGGTGGGCGGGCAGGTTCTGCTGTCCGTGCCGGCGGTGGAGATCATGTCCCGTGCCGGCGCGGCGACGCTCATTCGCGAACGGGAGAGCGGCGAACTGGTCGCCGTGCGGCAGGATTTTACGGGGGTGTTCTCCGGTCGGGCTCTGCTTATTTTTCCCCAATCCAACAGCATGGCCCTAGTGCATGCCGTGACCGGGGGCGAACTGTCCGCTCAGGAGGCCGCCGCCATGCAGGACGAGGCCTTGGCCGAAACCGGCAATGTGGTGCTCAACAGCTGTCTGGCCACCATGGCCAACATGCTGAAGCGACCTCTCGCCATGTCGTTGCCGGAGGTGGTGCGGGGCGAAGGTTCCCACATGTTCGACATCCAGTCGGATTCGCCGACAGACGGGGTCGTCCTGTTTCTTTATATCAACTTCGCGATCGACGAGCACAACATCCGCGGCTATGTCGCCATGCTCATGGACTTGCCTTCGCTGGAGGCCCTGCGAGAGTTGATCGTCGATTTCATCGAACGTGTGGTCGGAGGGACCGTCTGACCATGGAAACTCCGACGACGGCCAGGCCCATTGTTAGCCATGACAGAGCGTGAGCACCAGGAGGCGCACATCTCAGCGAACCTCCATGATCTGCGGGCGCTGGCCGGCCCGATGTTCGACGCGCTGGCATCCAGCGGCACGGCGATCATCGTCACCAATCCGCGTATGCCTGACGACCCCATCATCTATGTGAATGCCGCTTTTGAAGCGCTGACCGGCTATGCTGCCGCGGAAGTGCTGGGGCGGAATTGCCGGTTTCTCCAGGCACCTGCGACAGATCGGGTGGCTGTGGCAGAGATTGCCGATGCCCTGAGAAACAATGTGCCGGTCGTCGTCGACCTTGTGAATCAAAAGCGCGACGGCACGCCTTTTTGGAACCGCGTCACCATCAGCAACGTGTGCGATGCCGATGGCCGGGTCATGTTTCGGCTTGGCACCCAATCGGACGTGAGCTGCGAGCACGGGGATGTTTCGGCCGCCGAACAGCTGCGTCTGAGCCGCTTGAAGCTGGCTGAAGCGCGGGAGCAACTGCGGGTGGCTCAGGCCATCGCGGGCGCAGCGGGGGCTTGGGAATGGGACATCTCGTCCGGCGTGTTTGTGGCTGATCTGCGGTTCGCCAATCTCTATGGCCTTGACCCCGCCTCGGCCGCGCAAGGGATGCCGGCCGCCAGCTTCTTTGCGCCGGTCTATCCGGACGATCGCATGCGCCTGCGGATTGCCGTCGCCGGAGCGCTGAACGGCGCTGAAGTTTTTGCGCGCGACTATCGTGTGGTGGTCGGCGGCACCGTCCGCTGGGTGTCCGCGCGAGGGCGGACCTATCTGGACGAGCAGGATCGTCCCGTACGCTTTTCCGGTGTACTGGCGGACATCACCGACCAGAAGCGGGTTGAAGAGCAACTGCGCATCGCTCAGACCGCAGGTGGCGTCGGCTCCTTTGAATATCTCAGCGGCTATGGCACCGCCGAGGTCTCCGAGCAGTTCTGCCGGTTGCTCGGCCTGCAACTGGCCGCCAGCCTGCCGATCCGCACCATCAATGCCCTGGTTCTGGATGGCGATCCGCTGCTGGTCCAGGTTCGGCACGACGCCGAGGCTCTCGGGCCGGCGTCCTATGAAGCCCGCATCCGACGTGCCGATACCAGTGATGAGCGGTGGCTCGTCGTGCGGGGCGAATATCGGCGGGGCGAGGCCGGCGGCGTCCGCTTCATCGGCGTGGTCTACGACATCACCTCCATCAAGCGCTCCGAGGAGCAGTTGCGGCTGTTGGCAGAGACGCTGGAACTGAGGGTGGCGGCGCGCACCGAGGAGCGGGATCGGCTTTGGCGCCTGTCGCGCGACCTTCTGCAGATCGTCGGGCCCGAGGGTCTCTATCGGGCCGTCAATCCGGCGTGGCAGGTGCTGCTGGGCTATTCCGAGGCTGAGCTCATTGGCCAACCCAGCGACGCGGTCATTCATCCGGACGACCGGGATCTGGTCAAGGAACAGATGGCAGCTTTGGCGCGGGGCGAGACGACGACCGATTTCGACTGCCGCCTGGCTGCAAAGGACGGGTCCTATCGCTGGATCAACTGGACTGTCATGCCTGAGGGC
>CALRNP020000078.1:0-21728 GCA_943369575.1 Azorhizobium sp. AG788
ATGTGCTGTCCGAGCGCTTCTTCGGCGCCTTCCGCGCCGGGCTGCGCTATGCCCGCGCCAGCCGCAACCTGCATGTGGTGCTGCTGCGGGCGGCGATCTATTTCGCCTTCGCCAGTGCCGTCTGGGCCCTGCTGCCGCTGGTGGCGCGCAACGAACTGCATGGCGACGCGGGCTTCTACGGCATCCTCTTGGGCGCGGTGGGGGCTGGCGCCATCGGCGGCGCCCTGGTGCTGCCGCGCCTGCGGCTGGTGCTGGATGCCGACGGCTTGATGCTGTGCTCGGCGGTGGTGACGGCGCTGGTGATGGCCGCGCTGGCCGCTGCCCCGCCGCAGTGGCTGGCGGTGGTGATCCTGCTGTTCCTCGGCGCCGCCTGGATCGTGGCGCTCACCACCCTGAACGGCGCCGCCCAGGCCATCCTGCCCAATTGGGTGCGCGGGCGGGCGCTGGCGGTATACCTGACCGTGTTCAACGGCGCCATGACGGCCGGGAGTATCTGCTGGGGTCTGGTGGCGCAGGAGATCGGCGTGCGCGTGGCGCTGGTGGTGGGCGGCATCGGCCTGGTGGTGGTGGGCCTGATCCTGCATCGGGTGAAGCTCCCCACCGGCGAAGCGGACCTCGTACCGTCCAATCACTGGCCGGAGCCACTCACCTCCGACGCGGTGGAGAATGATCGCGGTCCGGTGCTGATCCTGATCGAGTACCACGTGCAGAAGGCCCACCAGACGGCCTTCCTCCACGCCATGGCCCGGCTCTCCGAGGAGCGCCGCCGGGATGGCGCCTATGGCTGGGGCATCACTGAAGATGCCGCCGATCCGGAGAAGCTGGTGGAGTGGTTCATGGTGGAATCCTGGGCCGAGCATCTGCGCCAGCACAAGCGGGTCTCGAAAGCCGATGCGGATCTCCAGAACGAGACGCTGCGCTATCATGTGGGACCGGAGCGCCCCGTGGTCCGGCACTTCCTGGCCATTGATGCCGCCCGCCTGCGACGTGCGTCCTCCAGGGCGGCAGCCTCCGCCCCGGTGTCCGAGGGCGCGACGGGGGCTTGAGGCGCGAGCCTGGCAGTGCTGGGGCGCGACTGGCGCAGCCCTGACGCCCCGCCCGCGCCCGCTCACGCCGCCGGCGCGAACGCCGCATTGGCGGGTCGGGTCAGCCCCAGATGGTCGCGCAGCGTGGTGCCGGCGTATTCCGTGCGGAACAGGCCGCGCGCCTGAAGGATCGGCACCACCAGATCCACAAAATCCTCCAGGCCCGCCGGGAAGTAGGGCGGCATGATGTTGAATCCGTCGGCGGCGCCGGTCTCGAACCAGTCCTGGAGCGTATCGGCGATGCTCTCGGCCGAGCCGCACAGCACCCAATGCCCGCGCGCCGCCGCCACCAGATTGTGGAGGTCGCGCAGCGTCATCTGCTCGCGCTTGGCCTTGGCCAGCATGACGCCGGTGAAGGAATGATAGGTATCCGCCTTGGGCAGATCGGGAATGGGGCCATCCAGATCATAGCCGCTCATGTCGACGCCGAAGCGCTCGGACAGCATGCCCAAGGCGTTGGTGGCATTCACGAAGCCCATGAGCGCATTCAGCTTGTCCCGCGCCTCGCGGTCGGTGCGGCCCACCACCGGCATGACGCCGGGCATCACGCACACATCCTCCGGCCGCCGCCCCAGCGCCGGCAGCCGGGCCTTGAGGGCCTGATAGCCGACGCGCGCCTCGTCGATGTCCTGCACCACCGCGAACACCAGATCGGCGGTGCGCGCCGCCAGTTGCTGGCCCGGCTCCGAGCCGCCGGCCTGGGAGATGATGGGGTGGCCCTGCGGCGCCCGGCCGATGTTCAGCGGTCCCTTCACCTTGAAGAAGGCGCCGTCGTGATCCAGTGACTTGACCTTGGTCGGGTCGATATAGCGGCCGGTGGCGCGGTCGGCGACGATGGCGTCATCCGCCCAGCAATCCCATAGGCCCTTCACCACGCCTAGGAACTCGCCGGCGATCTCGTAGCGGCGGGCATGGTCCGGATGCACGGTGCCGAAGTTCGCGGCGGCGGCGGGGGCGGCGGTGGTCACCGCATTCCAGGCGGCGCGGCCATGGCTGATGTGATCCAGCGAGGCGAAGGCGCGCGCCACCGTGAACGGGTCCGAATAGGTGGTGGAGACGGTGGCGCCCAGCCCGATGTGCGAGGTGACCATGGCCACCGCCGCCAGCAGCGTCAGCGGCTCCAGCCGCACGGTGTAGGAGGGATGGGCGGCGGGATCGGCATTGAGATTGTCGCCCATGAAGATGAGGTCGAACTTGCCCCGCTCGGCGATGCGGGCGATCTCGCAGACCGCCTCGATATCCTGGAAGCTGTCGAAGGCGCCGGGGGTGCGCCAGCCGGCGATATGGCTTCCCGTTCCCAACAGGAACAGGCCGAAATGCATCTGCCGTGTCATGGCTCTATTTCCAGAAAATGATCCGCCGCTCGGCAAAGCCGATCAGGCCGAAGAATGCGAGGCTGGCGGCGGAGGCGACGAAGATGGCCGCCCACACCTGGACGAAGTCGATCTGCAGCACCGCCTGGTAGATCACCCAGCCGAGGCCCCCATAAGCGCCCAGCATTTCGGTGACGATGGCGACGATGATGGAGCGCACCGTGGACACCCGCAGCCCCGCCGCCATCAGCGGCAAGGCGGTGGGCAGGCGCAGCCGCCACAGGATGGCGAGCCGCCCGGCGCCGAACGAGCGCAGCAGGTCGACGGAGCGGCGGTCCACCCGGTCGAGGCCGGCCAGGGTGGACAGGAACACGGTGAAGCTCACCGCCAGCGCCACCATGACGAATTTCGACGGCATACCAATGCCGAACCACAGCAGGATCAGTGGCGAATAGGCCACCACCGGAACCGAATTGATGGCGGTCGCCGCCGGCAGCAGCACGGCGCGGGTCAACGGCACCAAGGTGATGATGACCGCAAGCCCGATCCCGATCAGCGCGCCGATCACATAGCCTACCACCGCTTCGGTGAGGGTGAAGCCGGCAGCGGTGATGAGGATGGCGCGCTTGGCATAGATGCTGGCGAGAATGTCGCTCACCGCCGGCAGCGTATAGGCGGGCAATTGGAAACCGCGCGCCACGCCTTCCCAGGCCAGCACGAACAGCACGATGCCCAGCACCCCGCGCTGGAGCGTGCGCCCGCTGGCGTGCGGCACGGCGGCGATGATGTCGGGAGCGCCGCTCATTGCTCCGCCCCCCAGAACACCAGCGCCCGCTCGGCGAAGGCAACCGCAGCGTAAAAGCCGGTGCCCAGCAGGGCGCAGACCAGCAGCGTCGCCCAGATGCTCAAGACATTCTCCGTATACATGCCCTGGAGCAGCAGGACGCCCAGGCCCACGGTGTCGCCGAACCACTCGCCGACAATGGCGCCCACCAGCGCCAGCGAGGAGGCCAGTCGCAGCGCCACGAAGATCTGCGGCAGAGCGGTGGGAAATTGCAGCCGGGTCATCAATTGCCCGGGCGAGGCGCCGAACGAGCGCAGCAGCGCTTCCTGGCGCGGGTCCACGCTCTCGAGGCCCAGAAGCGTGTTCACCGTCACTGGGAAGAAGGTGAGGTAAAAGGCAATGGCGGCTTTCGCCAGCAGCGTATTGCCAAACCAAAGGACCACCAGCGCGCCAAAGGCGATCACCGGGATGGTCTGCGACACGATGAAGATGGGGAACACCAGTTCCCGCAGCGCCCGCGCCCGGAAGAACACCAGGCCCATGCCGACCCCGAACAGGGCGCCACTGACAAAGCCGATCAGCGTCTCGCTCAGGGTGCGCAGGAAGCCCTGCACATAAGGCGCCGGCGTCTGGAACAGGGTGGCGAAGATGGCGGTGGGGCGGGGCACATAATAGGGCCGGATGGCGAAGACCACCACCAGCGCCTCCCAGGCCGCGAACACCGCCACCAGGATGGCGAGCCCGCGCGCGAGCCGCACCAGGCGGCTCGCGGCGAACGCCGCCCAGGGGGAGGGAGCACCCGGCCGTGAGGCCGGGTGGACGAGGGGGGCTGCGCTCACGGCTTGCGATCCGCCAGCGGAATGGCTTCCAGGAACGAGGTGTTGAAGGTGGCGGCCAGATCCACCGGCTTGGAGATTACCTTGGCGTTCAGGAACAGTTCCTGCGTCACCTTCACCGCATCCACGTCGATCCAGAACAGGCCCTTCTCCGGCACCTTGCCGGCCACCATCAGCTTTTTGGCTTCCGCCAACTGGAATTCCTGGTGGGCGCGATCCAGGGTCGGGGCGATGGCCATCACTGTGTCCACGGCGCCCTTGGGATCGTTGAAGGCATCCTTCCAGCCCTTGATGGAGGCGCGCATGAACGCCTTCACCAGATCAGGCTTTTCTTTCGCGGTGGTCTCGGAGACGATCAGCGTGTCGCGCGGGAAGGTAATGCCGCTGTCTTCGGCCACGAAGGTGCGCAGCTTCTCTTCGCCCATGCGGGTCTTGATGGTGTAATATTCATTATACCGCGTGGCGGTGATGACATCCACTTGCCCGTCCACAAACGGCGTCACGCTCACCTGCTGCGGCTGGATGGTCACCAGCGCCGGATCGATGCCATTCTTGGTCAGGATGGCGTTCAGCACATGGTTGGCGCCGGTGAACCAGGTGGTGACGGTCTTGCCCTTGAAATCCTGGATGGTCTTGATCGGGCCATCGGCGCGGGCGACGAACACGAACGGCGTCATCTGGTGCGAGATGCCGATGCAGACGATGGGCAAATTCTTGTCGCGGGCAGCGAACACGCTGTCGAGGCCGCCGGAGAGGCCGAATGTATCGGCGCCGGTGGCGACCAGGTTTTCCGCCAGCAGGTTGGGGCCGCCGGGATTGATGGTGAGGTCGATGCCTTCGTCCTTGTAATAGCCCTTCGCCACGGCCACGTAGAAGCCGGCAAACTGGGTCTGCGGCAGCCACTTCAGGCGCAGGGTCGCCTTGGTCAGGTCGGCGGCCGGGGCCGCGGTGATCGTGCCGCCGAGCAGAGCCACGCCGGCGGCGAGGGCGGCAAGCACATTACGTCTGTTGGTCATCGGCTCAGTCTCCGGAAGGATGGCGGGTTCTTATTGGCGATAGGAGGGGTCTTCGCGGTCCAGCTGGCGCATCAGAGCGGGCCATTCGCGCTCGCCGGCGATCAGGATGTCGCCGTGCTGCTCCCAGAACTGGCGGGCGGCGCGCTCATTGACCTCATGGGGCGGGATCACCAGCTTGACCCCGGAGGCGCAGGCCGCCTGCATGGCCAGCTGGATCTTCGCCGCCCGCTCGAAATAATAGAGCAGCATGAACGCCTCGCCCGGCGTGCGGCCCACGGTGAGAATACCGTGGTTGCGCATCAGCATCACCTTGTGAGGGCCGAGATCCCGCACCAGCCGTTCCTGCTCGTCCAGGTCGATGGCGACGCCCTCATAATCATGGAACGCCTGGCGCTGATAAAAGCGCATGGCGAACTGGCTGAGCGGCAGCAGGCCCTCTTCCTGGCCCGACACTGCGACGCTGGCATCCGAATGGGTGTGGAGCACGCAGGCGGCGTCATGGCTGGTCTTGTGGATCGCCGCATGGATCACGAAGGCGGCCAGATTCACCTCATAGGGCGTCTCCTGCAGCTTGCGGCCTTCGGTATCAATCTTCACCAGTGAGGAGGCGGTGATCTCGTTGAACAGCAGGCCGTAGGGATTGATGAGGAACTGATCATCATGGCCCGGCACGCGGGCCGAGATATGATTGTAGATCAGATCATCCATGCCGAGCTTCGCCACCATGCGGTAGCAGGCGGCAAGCTTCACGCGCATGTCCCACTCGGCGGCATCCATGCCGGCCGGGTAGGTGGAAACGGGCTGTGCGGTCACGGCTGCACCTCCGGCAGGGCATCGGTTTGCGGGGCCGCGGCCCCGGATGCGAGGAAGGACTTCATCGCCTCCTCCTCGATCGCCTCAAGCACGATGCGCTTGAGGCGGATGAATTCGGGAGATGTCACCAACTCGGCGGCACGGGGGCGAGGCAGATCCACTTTCAGTTCCAGCTTCACCCGGCCGGGGCGGGCGGACATGACGATGACCCGGTCGCCCAGGAACAGTGCCTCGTCCACATCATGGGTGATGAACAGGATGGTGCGCTTGTGCTTGCGCCATACATCCAGCAGCCAGCGTTGCATCATGGAGCGGGTGAGGGCATCCAGCGCGCCGAACGGCTCGTCCAGCAGCATCAGCTCACGCTTGAACAGGAAGGTGCGCATCAGCGCCACCCGCTGGCGCATGCCGCCCGAGAGCTGGTGCGGATATTGATCGCCGAAGCCGGCGAGGCCGAACTCCGGCAGCATGGTGCGGGCCTGGGCACGGGCCGCCTTGCGCGGCGTGCCTTCGATCTCCATGGCGATGATGGCGTTGTCCACCACCGTGCGCCACGGCAGCAGCAGGTCGCGCTGGGGCATGAACGAGACCTTGCCCAGCAATTCATGCGCATGGACGCTGCGGCCCTCGAACCGCAGGATGCTGCCGGCATCCGGCTCCTCCAGCCCGGCGACGATGTTGAACAATGTGCTCTTTCCGCAGCCGCTGGGGCCCACCACGGTCACGAACTCGCCCGGCGCCACGCTGGCCTCGAAGCTCTCGACGGCGGTGACGGCGCCGAACCGCTTGGACAGACCCCGCATTTCCAGGAGGACGGCCGGGGTGGAGCCCGCGGGCACCGATGATGCGGCGGCATCGGACGGGGCCGAGAGGCGCGCCGTGCCGCTGGTTCCTATGGTCAAGCCCCAAGTCCTTCCGCGCATGTATAATGAGTGGCAGCTTCGGCATGCGCCGCAGCGGCAGGTCTCGACATTGAAAAGCAATGCGCGTGCCAAGCGGCGATGGGAGTGGGCTTGCTGGCGCGGGCTAGGTGGCGCTATGCAGGCAGGAAGGGCCGGGAGCTCTCGATCCGAGCCGCGGCCCGCGATTTGCAAAGCCCAAGGGATGGCGCCTCTGGAAGCGATGTTCCAGCGGCAGATGTATACTGAGACTGATCAAAGGTGCGCGTATGGACATTTTTCGTGCACAAGATGAGGCAGCGTGCCCGCCGGTTGAGCAGGATATGCCCGGCCGCGGGGCCGGCATCACCTTGGCGGAGCGATTGCGCCGCGAACTGGAGGCGGCCATCGCCGCTGGCCGTCTGGAGCCGGGCAGCCGGCTCGACGAGCAGGAGATCGCCGCCCGTTATGGCGTCTCGCGCACGCCGGTGCGCGAGGCATTTCGCCTGCTGGCAGCCAGTCATCTGGTGGAACTGCGCGGTCGCCAGGGGGCTGTCGTCCGCGCCATCGGCGCCCACGCGCTGATCGAGATGTTCCAGGTGATGGCCGAGCTGGAGGGCCTCTGCGCGCGCCTCGCCGCCCGCCGTGCCAGCCCCGCGCAACTGGAGAAGCTGCGGGCCATTCACCAGAAATTGGAACAGGTTGCGACCCTGCGCGACACCGACCTGTTCTACGACGTCAATCAGGAATTCCATGAGGCGGTGTACGAGGCCTCGGCCAATGCCTTCCTCGTCGACCAGACCCGCAAGCTGCGCAACCAGGTCGCCGCCTACCGCCGCCGCGTCACCCGCATGCCGACCCGGATCGCCGACACCCTGCGCGAGCATGCGGAGGTGATTGCCGCGGTGGAAGACCATGATGCCGAGCGGGCGCACAAGGCAATGCGCGACCACGTCAACCTGCTGGGCGACAATCTGGTGGACTTCCTCGCCGCCTTCGGGTGATCCGGTTGGCAGCTTGGTATGCAATTTGCAGAGATTTGCATATCGAACGCAGGCCCTGGAGATAAACCTTGAAGTTGGACCTCACAAACAAGACCGCCCTCATCACCGGCGCTTCCAAGGGCATCGGATTGGCCGTGGCGCAGGTGTTTGCGGCGGAAGGATGTCACCTGCATCTGGCGGCGCGCAATGGGGCGGCGATGGAGGTGGCGAAGGGGGAGTTGGAGGCGGTCCATCGGGTGCAGGTGACGGTCCATGCTCTGGACCTGTCCAGCACGGCAGCCATGGAGCAATTGGTTCAAGCGGTTGGGCCGGTTGATATTTTGGTCAACAATGCCGGCGATATCCCCGCTGGCTCGCTGGAGGTGGTGGATGATGCAGCCTGGCGCCAGGGGTTTGACCTTAAGGTGTTCGGTTATATCACGCTGTCGCGCGCCTTCTATAAGATGATGAAGGGCCGTGACGGCGTCATCATCAATATCATCGGCAATTCCGGTGAGAATTGGGACGCCAGCTATATTGCCGGTTCCACGGGAAATGCGGCGCTCATGTCCTTCACCAAGGCGCTGGGTGGGGCGAGCCTCAATGACGGCGTGCGCGTCGTGGGGGTCAATCCCGGGCCCGTGGCCACCGACCGCATGCTCAAGATCATGAAGCGCAAGGCCATCGACATGCTCGGCGACGAGAGCCGCTGGGAGGAATTGTTCGACAAATATCCCGGAAAGCGGCCCGCTACCTCCGAGGAAGTGGCTGATCTGGTGGCGTTTCTGGCCTCGCCGCGCGCCGGCTACATCACCGGCACCAATGTGACCATCGACGGCGGCATCTCCGCCCGTGGTTCGGTGATCTGAGCCGCCGACCTTTCGCCCGCCCCGGCCGGTGCGGCACGGGGCGTCGGTGTCCTTGGTTCGGGCTGCCCTGCGTGGCCCGCCGTTGATCTTGAGGAATACTATGTCCAGCGCCCGCCAGCGCAATCGCTATTTCGATGCGCTTTCCACCACGCCCGGCCTGATGTGGCTGGGGCAGAACACCAATCACATCCCCTCCCATCCCGCCGTCAAGGCGGCCATGATCGCCGCCATCGAGGGCGGAGAATTCAATGCCTATGCGCCTCCGCTGGGGTTCGAGGCGCTGAGGGCGGGTATCGTTGAAGACCTCGGCACCCCCGGTGCGGAGGCGCTGGTGACCGAGGGCGGGGTGTCGGCTTTGGCCATGGTCTGCCGGGCCTATTGCAAGCCGGGCACCACCTTCGTCACTACCGATCCCACCTGGAAGTGGCCATGCCTGTTTGCGCGTCAGGCGGGTGCGTTGGTCATTGAAATCCCCATTTACGACGCCGCGTGCCATTACCGTCTGACGCCGGCGGCGCTGAAGGCGGCGGTTGATGAGCGCACGTCGGTTATCTATCTGGTGGACCCCAACAATCCGCTCGGCATCCGCTATACGCAGGACGAGATCGAGGCCTTCGCCGCCATCGCCCGCGACGTCGGCGCATTGTTGGTCCATGATTGTACGTACCGCGATTTCGCGGATGGACATTACCCCGCCCTTCACGCCTCGCCGGAAGGCGCGGTGGTATCCCTGTCCTTCTCCAAATGGCTGGGTCTGGCCGGCCTGCGCATCGGCGCTTTGGTCGCCTGTCCGGAGATTTTGGATCGCTGTGCCGAGGCCGCCACCAGCGTGCTGGGCGCTAGCGTCATTGCCCAAAGGGCGGCGCAGGCGGGGCTGGCAGTGAAGCCTGAATGGATGGGGGAGGTGCGCCGCATCGATCGCGCCAACAAGGCCAAAATCCATCAAGCTGCGAGCGAAATCAACGGCTTGGCACTGCCGATCTATCCCTCGCACGGCAACTTCCTGGTGCTGGAAACCATCGGCGCCGGCATCCGCCCGGAAGCTCTGGTTGAGGCCGCCCGGCGGGAAAATATGATGATCCGCCAAGGCACTTACCACACCGAGCGGTTCGGGGATCGGTTCGTCAAGGTCAGCACCTCGGTGCCGGAAGCCTGGATCGATACCTTCTGCGAGCGCCTGCCGGCGCTGGTGGCCGAGGCCCGCACCTTGAACGATGTCGGTGCACAATTCTGATCAATTTGTATACACGAAATCCGAGGTCCCCATGTTCGTGACCACCAAGGACGGCATCCAACTGCACGTGGAAGAGGCAGGAGAGGGCACGCCCATCCTGTTCGTGCATGAGTTCGGCGGCAATCATCAGAGCTGGGAGCCGCAGATGCGGTTCTTCGCCCGCCGCCACCGGGTCATCACTTATGCCGCGCGCGGCTATGCCCCCTCCGATATCCCCACCGACATGGACAGCTATTCCCAGGCCTTGGCGGCGGATGATGCGGTGGCGGTGCTGGATGGCCTCGGCATCGAGAAGGCGCATATCGTCGGCCTGTCCATGGGCGGCTTTGCCACCGTGCATTTCGGCCTGCGCACGCCGGAGCGCGCGCTCTCGCTCACCATCGCCGGGGCCGGCTATGGCTGCGAGAAGGAATTCGAGGAGTATTTTCGCGGCGTCTCCCGCGAGGTGGCGGACAATTTCGAGCGCCAGGGCGCCAAGGAATTCGCCAAGATCTATGCGCTGGGCGCCAGCCGGGTGCAGTTCCAGAACAAGGATCCGCGCGGCTGGCAGGAGTTTGCCGATCGCCTCGCAACCCATTCGGACATCGGCGCGGCCATGACCATGCGCGGCGTGCAGGCGCGCCGGCCCTCGTTCTGGGATCTGGAAGCGGGCCTGAAGGCCATGACGGTGCCCACCCTGATCATGGTGGGCGATGAGGATGACCATTGCCTGCAGCCGGGCATCTTCCTCAAGAAGACCATTCCGGCCTCGGGCCTGTGCGTGTTGCCCAAGACCGGCCACACCCTCAATCTGGAAGAGCCCGCCGCCTTCAATGCCCAGGTCGCGGAGTTCATCGTCCAGGTGGAAGCGGGCCGCTGGCTGCCGCGCGATCCGCGCGCCATCCCCGGCCAGATCATGCGGACCACTTGAGCATGACGTCTTTTATGGGCGCATTGCCTCTCATCGATGGCGACCGGCTGTGGGCGCGGCTCATGGATCTGGCGCAGATCGGCGCGCTCCCCCACGGCGGCGTGGATCGCCAGGCCCTCACCTTGGGCGAGATCGAGTCCTGGCATCTGGTCATCGGCTGGGCGGCGCAGGCGGGCATGGAGCCGTCCACCGATGCGGTGGGCAATCTGTTCCTGACCTTGCCGGGGGCGGATCGCAGCCTGCCGCCGGTGCTCGCAGGCAGCCATCTGGATACCCAGCCCACCGGCGGCAAGTTCGACGGCGCGGCGGGCGTGCTCACCGCCTTGGAGGCCGCTGCCACCTTGGCGGCCAGCGGCGTGCCGCGCGCACGCGATCTCATCGTGGTGGCGTGGCTCAATGAGGAAGGCAGTCGCTTCGCGCCGGGCATGATGGGCTCGGAGGCGTTTGCCGGCGCGCGCACTCTGGAAGCCATCCGCAGCCGCACCGATCTCGCCGGTATCAGCGTCGGGGAGGATCTGGATCGCCTGCATGCCACCTTTGCCCATCTGCCGCGCCGCCCGCTGGGCTTCCCGGTGGCCGCCTATGTGGAGCTGCATATTGAGCAAGGCCCGCTGCTGGAGGCGCAGGAGAAGGTGATCGGCGTGGTCACCGGCATCCAGGGCAAGAAGACGTTCCAGATCAATGTCCATGGGGCCGAGGGCCATGCGGGCACGCTGGCCATGGCCGAGCGCCACGATGCGGTGGCCGCCTTCGCCCGCATGGTGGTGGAACTGAATGCCCAGGTGGGGGCCTATGATGAAGTGGTGAAATTCACCATCGGCCGGGTGACCGTGGCGCCCAATGCGCCCTCGGTCATTCCCGGCAAGGTGACCTTCAGTATCGATCTGCGCCATCCGGAGAATGCGGCGCTGGATCTGCTGGCGGATCGGGTGCGGACCGTGTGTGCGGCCCAGGCGGCGCCGTGCACGGTGACGGCGGATCTGCTGGTGGATGCCCCGTCCAACAGCTTCAGCCCGGCGCTTCAGGATCGCATCTCCGCCGCTGCCACGCGGCACGGCTTTCCCGCCATGCCCATTTTGTCGGCGGCGGGCCATGATGCGCGCCATCTGGCGAAGCTTTGCCCCAGTGCCATGATCTTCATTCCTTGCCGCGATGGCGTCAGCCACGCCGAAAGCGAATGGGCGGAACCGGCCCATGTGGCGGCGGGGGCCCAGGTGCTCAGCGATGTGCTGGCCGAGGTCCTAACCGAGGCGTCTCGCGTTTCCCTTATTTGATCGGAGCCCCCATGACCGCGCCCGCGCCCCGCATGCCCGCCGCCAAGCCGGATATGGCCGACATGCCTGCCCAGGAAGCCCAGGCTCCGGCCTCAGCCGCCGAGGCACGGGCGCGCTATTTCAATTCCGGCAATGCCTTCAACATCAAGCTGCCGCCGGTGCCGGGCCGGGTGTTCGTGGACGAACCGGCGGCGGCCTTGGCCGTGGGCGCGGCCACCGGCTTTATCGCCTGCGATCAGTCAGCCCCCATGGGCTGCCCGTTCCCCGCCACCACGCCCTTGATGCTGGCGCGCTATGCGGTGATCGCGCCGGGCGAGACATTGGCGGTGGATCTCATCGCCACCGGATCGATCTGGTACGTGATTTCCGGCGGTGGCACGGCGACCCAGGATGGGGAGGTCCTCAGCTTCGGCGCGGGTGATGTGTTCCTGCTCACCGGCAGGCCGGCCACTCTCGCGGCGGGCGCGGAGCGAGCCGTGCTGTGGACGGTGAGCAACGAGCCGCAACTGGCCTTCGATGGCGATCTGCCGCCCGATGCGGCGCGCCGGCCGGTGGATGTGGTGCATTATCCCGCCGCCGAGATCGCCCGGCAGATCGACATCATCTATGACCACGCGCCCGCCGAAGGCCAGTCGGGCATCGCCTTGATCTTCTCGTCCGACCGGCAGCAGGCGGCGCGCAACATCCTGCCCACGCTGACGCTATCGCTGAATACCCTGCCGCCCCACAGCCACCAGAAGGCGCACCGGCACAATTCAGCGGCCATCACCTTGGTGCTGCATGGGCAGGACAGCTATTCCATGGTGGATGGGGTGCGCTGCCCCTGGTCGCCGTTCGCGACGCTGGTGACGCCGCCGGGCGCCCCGCACTCCCACCACAATGGCGGCGACAGCCGGGCGCTGTTCCTCATCGTCCAGGATGGCGGGCTGCATTATCACGCCCGCACCATGGGCTTTGCCTTCCTGGACTAGTCCGCTCACCGTTGTTTGATCGGCACGCTTGAGGTGATCCAGGGGAAGCCAGCGTTCGTAAGTCAGAGAGGTCCGCGCCCAAGGCGGCGCGGACAAGAAAATACGGGCGCAGCTGAGGCTTAAGAGATGCCGTAGCGCCCGATTTTATTCTGACAGCGCGCGCGTTTCATTTTCAGATGCTGCACGCGCCATTCGAGCGAGGGCGGACATGATGAAAAGAACATTGATCGCAGGATTGTTGGTGTGCGGCGCCGTGGTGGGTGCTTCGGCGGCCATGGCAGGCCCGGATCCCACCGGAATCTGGAACCGGGGCGATGGCAATGCCCGCGTGCGGGTGGAGCCGTGCGGCAACGCCTTCTGCGCCACCAATATCTGGGTGAAGGATACCAGCAAGGGCGAGGACGTGGGCGACGTGCTGGTGATGAAGGTGCAGCCGAAGTCGGACACCCGCATGAGCGGCGAGGCGTTCGACCGCAAGCGCGACCTGACCTATGCCATGAACCTGCAGGTGGAGACCGACACCATGTCCACCAAGGGCTGCGTGGTGGCCGGGATGATCTGCCAATCCGCCACCTGGACGCGGGTGCGCTGAACACCGCCGCCTTAGGCGGAATGAAAAAGGGCGCGTCCCGCGGGGCGCGCCCTTCTTGCGTCAAGCCTTCAGCACATAGAGACCCACGTCGATGACCCCGGTGCGGAAGCCGGCCTCGCAATAGGAGAGGTAGTATTCCCATAGGCGTCGGAACGTACTGTTGAAGCCCAAAGCTTCCACCTGCGGCCACGCAGTCTGGAACCGGCGGTGCCATTCCGCCAACGTCAGCGCATAGCTGGCGCCGAAGCATTCACGCGAGACCAGTTCCAGCCCCGCCTGCTGCGCCTGCTCGGCCATGATGGTCTTGGTGGGCAGCATGCCGCCGGGAAAAACGTAGTGCTGGATGAAATCCGGGCTGCGGCGATAGCCTTCGAACCGCGGCTCGTCGATGGTGATGACCTGGAGCACGGCGGTGCCGCCGGGCACGAGGCGGTTCTTGAGGGTCTGGAAGTAGATCGGCCAATATTGCTCGCCCACCGCCTCCAGCATCTCGATGGAGACGATGCGGTCAAACGTGCCGGTCACGTCGCGATAATCCTGGAGCCGCAGGTCCACCTGGGCGTGGACGCCCATTTCCACCATCAAGGCGTTGGCGCGGCCCAATTGCTCGGTTGAAAGCGTCAGGCCGGTGACATGGGCGCCCTCCCGCGCCATGCGCGCCGCCAGCGCGCCCCAGCCGCAGCCGATCTCTAGAACGCGCGGCGCCGGGTTGGACTTCAGGTCCAGCAACTCGACGATGCGCGCCAGCTTGGTCTCCTGCGCCACCTCCAGCGTGGCGCTGGGGCTGGGATAGAGGGCGCTGGAATAGGTCATGCTCGGATCGAGCCAGGGCCGATAGAAATCGTTGCCCAAATCGTAATGGAAGGCGATGTTGCGGCGGCTGCCCACCTTGGTGTTGGCCCGCAACAAATGCGTCAGCCGGCGGAAGATGCGCACCGGCAGCACGCCGGCCAAAGCATCCTCCAGCTTCGCCACATTGGTGGCGGCCAGTTCGATGAGGGCGGTGAGGTCCGGCGTGGTCCATTCGCCGGCCATATAGGCTTCCGCAAAGCCCACCTCGCCGCGGGCGGCGAAGCGGCGGAAGGCGCGCCAGTCGTGCAGCACCAGGGTCGCCTGGGGGCCGGGCTTGGCGGCGCGATGCTCGAACCGTGCCCCGGAGGGCATGACCACGGTGAGCGCGCCGGCGTCGAGACAGGAGAGCAATCGCTTCAGCACGAATGGGCCGAGGCCACGGGCGTCGGGTCGCGGCGCGACGGTGGGCGCTTCGCTGCGACTGTCGCTGTGGAGGGACATACGGCGAAAATCCTTATGCGTCGGGTCGGGAGACGGTCACCGGGAGATCCGGCGGCGGAGGGCGATCCCGCAAACGAATGCCCTTGAGGAAAATCTGCATTGCCTCCCAATGGATGCCAACAATGACCTTGAGGGTCAGCAGTGGAAAAGTCACAAATGCTTTCGCAAGGGAACGGTCGGTGAGCTCGGTGCGGGTGCCGGTGAGGGTGGCGGTGATCACCAGCCCCTCGCTGTCGCGGGCGGCGATGTGCACGCCCATGCGTTCGGCGGGCGGGATCACCTTGAAGGCATAGGTCAAGCCCATGTCGAGAAAGGGCGAGACATAGAAGCGCTTGCGGGTTTCCTGGCGGATGGGGGACGTCTCGGGATCTTCCACCGGGATCAGGTAGCTGTGGCGCTGGCCGAAGGTGTTGTTCACCTCATAGAGGATCGCCTGCAGGCAGCCGTCGGCGCGGTGGCAGAAGAACACGTTCAGCGGGTTGAAGGCATAGCCCAGGATCCGCGGCATGGTCATCAGCCGGATGGCGCCGCCGTCGGTCTGCAGACCCGCCGCTTGTAGATGCGCCTCCACCTGGGCTTTCAGTGGGGTGGCGCTGCCGTCGCCATAGTCGGTATCGCGGAAGCTGAAGGCGTTGAAGCGGTTGCGGGAGAACAGCTTCAGCGCGCGAGACAGGTCGTCGATCTCGTCCAGGTCCAGCAGCAGCGAGAATACCGAATAGCTCAGCTTGTGATCGCGCGGCTTGACCCGGTGGTGGGTGACCTGGCCCGGATAGAGCGCGGAGGCGCGCGCGTTCACGACGCCATCTCCAGCACCGGCGGCCAGGCCGGCAGCGGGCCGAGGGTGATGCGGCCGGATTCGTTCGGCACATTCCACGGCCGGCGCACGCCACCCAGCGCCTCGGCCACCGCGAGGCCCGCCTGGAGGCCGTCCTCATGGAAGCCGGCACCGAAATAGGCGCCGCAATACCAGGTGTTGCGCACCCCTTGCAGCGACCACAGCCGCTCCTGCGCCGCCATGGCGGGCACGTCGAAGGTGGGGTGCATGTAGCTGTCGCTGCGGATCACCAGGGCCGGATCGGGGTCGCGGATGGGATTGAGGGTGACGAACAACGGCGTCTGCGCCGGCAGGCTCTGGAGCTTGTTCATCCAATAGGTCACCGACAGCTGGCGGGTATCGCCCTGGCGCTGCGAGGCATAATTCCAGCTGGACCACACCCGGCGGCGGCGGGGCATCAGGCGCGGGTCGGAATGCAGCACCGCTTCATTGCGGGTATAGCCGAAGGCGCCCAGCAGCGCCCGCTCGTCGGGCGTGGGGTCCGCCAGCATGGCCAGCGCCTGATCCGCGTGGGCGCTGATGACCACATGATCAAAATGAGCGCTGACGCCGTCGGTATCAATCACCTCCACCCCCAGCCCCTGCCGCCGCACCGTGCGCACGCCGCGCCCAAGCGCGATGCGGTCGGCATACGGGCGGGTGAGGCGCTCCACATAGGCGCGGCTGCCGCCGTCCACGGTGCGCCAGGCCGGCCGGTCGCGCACTTGCAGCAGGCCGTGATTGATGCAGAAGCGGATGAAGGCGGCGGCGGGATAGGCGCCGATGTCGGCGGCTGGCGTCGACCAGATGGCGGCGGCCATGGGATAGAGATGATCGTCGCGGAACGCTGCCCCATAGCCGCGGCTGCTCAGATAGGCGTCCAGCGACAGGGTGCCGAGGTCCGGCGCATGCCCCGGCGCCTCGCGATAGAAGCGCAGCAGATCGGTCAGCATGGACCAGAAGCGCGGGCGTACCAGATTGGCGGGCTGCGCGAACAGGCTGGCGAGATTGTCGCCGGCATATTCCAGCCGGCCGTCGTCCAGCGACACCCCCAGCGACATGTCCGAGGCCTTGGTGGGCACGTCGAGATGTTCGAAAAGCGCGGTCAGATTGGGATAGGCGGCCTCATTATAGACGATGAAGCCGGTATCCACCGGCGTTGCGCCCGCATCCACCGTATGGCTGTGCCCGCCCACCCGGCTGTCGGCCTCGAACACGCTCACCTGATGGCGCTGCGACAGCAGCCAGGCGGCCGACATGCCGGAGATGCCGGTGCCGATGATGGCGATCCGCAAGGGCGTGTCGAAGGAGGCTGAGCCGGGGCGCGCGAACATTCGAAAGCCTTTAAAGAGCGGGAATACAGTTGCTTAGTTGCCGAAGTTCTACGGGATCGGTCCCCGCCTGGATCACAAGGCGCGACGATGATCCAAAGCAATGTGCGCATCGTAGACATGGGCAGTTCAGGAATAACGTGCGTTCCGCCCGTGGCGGTGGGATGCGCCGCGTGTTCTGGGTCGCGGGGGCGATGAGGCGCGAAGAGAGGCAGATGAAACAGGTGACGGCAGAGGGCGCATGGCGCGGGGGATATGGCCGGACGGGCAGCAGCCGCGCTCGGCTATCGACGGGAGGCGCGGCGTGAACGTCCGCCATCATCCCAGCGACGAAACGCTGGTTTCCTATGCCGCCGGCACGCTGGAGGCCGGGCCCGCGGTGGTGACGGAGAGCCATCTGGCGGCCTGTCCCGCCTGCCGCGCGCGGCTCGCCGCCTTCCGCACCGCCGGTGGGGCGCTGCTGGACGATCTGCCCCCGACGCCGCTGGCCGCCGAGGCTCTGGCGCTGGCGCAGACCCGGCTGGATGAGCCGCCGCCGGCGCCGCCCGCCCGCCGGGCGCCGCGCCGCCTGCCCAAGTCCATCGATCTGCCGGCGAGCCTGCGGGCCTATGATTTCGGTCGCTGGCTCTGGCAGGGGCCGGGGGTGTGGAGTTGCCGGGTGATCGTGCCCGGCCAGCCCAAGGCCACCGCGCGCCTGCTGCATCTGGCGCCCAACACCAAGATTCCCGAGCACGGGCACACCGGGCGCGAATTCACCTTGGTGCTGTCCGGCTCGTTCTCCGACGGGCGCAGCCAATATGGGCCCGGCGACTTCTCCGAGGCGGACAGCGAGGTGGACCACCAGCCCATCGTCGATCCTGATGGCACCTGTGTCTGCATCATCGCCATGGAGGGGCAGATGCGCCTGCATGGGGTTCTGGGCCACCTGCTGCAGCCTTTTACCCGGCTCTGACCCCGGCGCGACGCGCCGTCGCGCCCGCAAGCGAACGCCGGCGGTGCCACCAGCGTTGACCGGCGCAGCGGACCTCGGACGCAGGATCCGGCAGGAGACCCACCGATGGCCGCCTTAAGCTCGCCCCTGGATGTGCTGAACGCCATCGGCGGCCTTGGTTCGCACGGGGAAACCTGCGCCCTGGCCTATGGACCCGACCCGCGCCACCGGCTGGATGTCTACACGCCGCCGGGCGGCCTGCCGGCGCCGGTGGTGGTGTTCTTCTATGGCGGCGGCTGGGCCGAGGGCGACCGCCACCTCTATCGCTTCCTCGGCGCGGCCATGGCCCGGCGGGGCTTTGTCACCGTCATTCCCGATTATCGCGTCTATCCGCAGGTGCGCTTTCCCGCCTTTCTGGAGGATGCCGCCCGCGCCGTGCACTGGGTCCGGGCTGAGGCCGGCGCGTTCGGCGGCGATCCGGCGCGACTGGTGCTCATGGGCCATTCCGCCGGGGCGCATCTGGCGGCGATGCTCGCTTTGGACCGGCAATGGCTCGGCGCCTACGGGCTCATCCCCGCCCGCGACCTGCGCGGCCTGGTGGGGCTGGCCGGCCCTTATGATTTCCTGCCGCTGCGCACGGCGGTGCTACAAGCCATCTTCGGGCCGGAACGCCTCTGGCCGATGAGCCAGCCGATCCGGTTCGTGGATGGGCGCGGGCCGCCCGCCTTCCTCGCCACCGGGCGGGTGGATCGGGTGGTGGACCCCGGCAATAGCGTGCGCCTGGCCGAGCGCATCAATACCGCCGGCGGCCGGGCGCAACTGCGGCTCTATTCCCGCGTCGGCCATGCGACGCTGCTCGGCGCCTTCTCGCCCGTGCTGCGGCCTTTGGCGCCGGCGGCGCGGGAGGTGGCGCGCTTCATCTCCGATGTCACCGGCGCCCCTACGGCCTCGGCCCTTGTTCCTGCGCGAGAGGTTCTCTCATGAGCTATCCGGTCTTGATCCTGGTTCTGGCGCTGGCCTGCGCGGTGCTGATGGCCGCCGCCTGGGCCATTGCCGAGCGCACCGCGCAGTCCGGCTGGGTGGACAGCATCTGGTCGTTCACCGTCGGCGTCGTCGGGCTGGCCGCGGCTCTGGTGCCTGTGGCGGGCGCGCCCGGCTTCAGCGCGCGCCAACTGCTGGTGGCGGCAATGGTGGCGCTGTGGGCGCTGCGGCTCGGCGGGCATATCGCCATGCGCACGCGCGGCGGCGGCGATGATCCGCGTTATGCCGATCTGCGCAAGCAATGGGGCGACAAGGCGCGCAGCCAATTGTTCTGGTTCCTGCAGATCCAGGCCGCCAGCGCCTTCCTGCTGGTGGTGTCGATCCTGGTGGCGGCGCGCAACCCGGCGCCGGGCCTCACGCTGCTCGACGGCCTCGGCGCGATGGTGCTTGCGGTGGCGGTGCTCGGTGAAGGCATGGCCGACCACCAGCTGACGCGCTTTCGCGCCGATCCCGCCAACCGGGGCAAAGTGTGCGATGTTGGCCTCTGGGGCCTGTCGCGCCATCCCAATTATTTCTTCCAGTGGCTGGGCTGGCTGGCCTATGCGCTCATCGCCCTCAATGGCGTCGGTGCCTATCCCTGGGGATGGCTGGCCCTGTCCGGGCCGGCCTTCATGTATGCGCTGCTGGTGCACATCTCCGGCATTCCGCCGCTGGAGGCGCACATGCTGCGCTCGCGGGGGGCGGCATTCCGCGCCTATCAGGCGCGGGTCAATGCCTTCTTCCCCGGCCCGCCGCGTCAGGAGAACCAGGCGCCATGAATGGCGCGGGCGATGATGTAGCCGAAGGTGGCGGCGGCGGCGGTGAGCACCGTGCCCCAGGCCAGATCCACCAGGGTCAGCGCCAAAGGCCAGGCCTTCAGGGTGGCCTGATTGGTCAAGTCATAGGTGGCATAGGCGCAGAAACCGAAGAAGGCGCCGAACACCAGCGCCGTGGTCCATTTGCCGGAGGCGATGGCGGGGGCGATGGCGAACACCACGATGCCGGCCACATAGATCAGATAGAAGGCGATGGCAGGGGCGGCGCGGAACTTGTCCAGCACCATGTCGCCCATGAGTGGGCGGTAGAAGGCGGTGCCCATCACGGTCAGCCATACCGCATCGATGCCGAAGAAGACCAGCGCCGTGGCCACATAGGCGAGCACATAAAGGGACATGGAGGCTCCTCGGCGCAACCGATGCGCTTATATGGTCTGGTACGCGGCCTCGGCGCCAACGGATCAAACGCTCGCGATTGCGCACGTCTGGGCACTTGGCGGCCGGGGCGAGGTCGCGTTCGATCTGGAATTGCGATAAAACAAAGACTTAGATCTTGTTTCGGACATCGTGTTCGGCCAACAAACGGTCGCGGGCGAAGGGAGAGCGTGGCGCCGCTCCCTCTTTCCGCCTCCCGGATGCCTGAAGGAGAGCGCAGCCATGGTTGAACGTCCGCAGCTTCTGTCCGCCACCGGCCTGCGCAATCTGGCCCTGGCGATCCTGCCGGTGGTGGCGGCGTCCGTGCTTGGGCAGATCGCCACCTTTCCCAATCTGGAACCGTGGTACGCGGGGCTCGCCAAGCCGTTTTACAATCCGCCCAACTGGATCTTCGGCCCTATGTGGACCGCGCTGTTCGGCCTGATGGCCTATGCGGTGTGGCGCATCCTGAGCGCGCCGGCCGGGACGCCGGGCCGGGGGCGGGCGCTCACCGTGTTCTTCATCATGCTGGCGATGAATGCGGCTTGGTCGTGGATGTTCTTCTATCTCCACAGCCCCATGCTCGGGCTGGTGAACATCATCCCGCAATGGCTGGTGATCCTCACCACCATCTTCGCCTTCCGCCGGGTGGATGCGCTGGCCGGCGCGTGCCTGGTGCCGCTGGCGGTGTGGGTGGGGTTCGCCAGCGCGGTCAATTTCGGGGTGTGGTGGCTGAACGGCTGAGGCCGCGCCTTCCTGGCCTGCCGCCGGCCTATTCCGCCGGCTGCGGGCGCGGAGACCGCGGCGACCATCGGTCCCGCCGCCGCAGCCGGTCCAGCGCCAGATAGACGACGGGGGTCGAATAGAGCGTCAGCAACTGGCTGACCAGCAGGCCGCCGATGATGGAGATGCCCAAAGGCTGGCGCATCTCCGACCCGGTGCCGCTGGCCAGCGCCAGGGGCAAAGCGCCGAACACCGCCGCCAGCGTGGTCATGAGAATGGGCCGGAAGCGCTGCATGCAGGCCTCGCGGATCGCCTGCGCCGGGCTCAGCCCGCGCTGGCGCTCCGCCTCCAGGGCGAAGTCCACCATCATGATGGCGTTCTTCTTGACGATGCCGATCAGCAGGATGACGCCGATCATGGCGATCAGGCTGAATTCGGTGCGGCACAGGATCAGCGCCAGCACCGCCCCCAATCCCGCCGACGGCAAGGTGGAGAGGATGGTGATGGGGTGGACGAAGCTCTCATAGAGAATACCCAGCACCACATAGACCGTGGCCAGCGCCAGCAGGATCAAGAGCGGCTGGCTGGCGAGCGACTGCTGGAACAGCTTCGCCGTGCCCTGGAAGGTGCCGTGGACGGTGGACGGCACGCCGATTTCCACCATGGTGCGATGGATGGCTTCCACCGCCTCGCTCAGCGTCTTGCCCTCCGGCAGGTTGAAGGAGAGCGTCGAGGCGGCGAACAGGCCCTGGTGGTTCACCGCCAGCGGCGTGCCGCCGGGGCCGAAGGTGGCAAACGCCGACAATGGGATGGAGGGTGAAAAGCGCGTGCTCACCGCCGCGCCCGTCGAGGCGCCGGAGCGGGTGGT
>CALRNP020000079.1:0-21682 GCA_943369575.1 Azorhizobium sp. AG788
CGCCGCGGTGCCGCAGGTGGAAAAACTGCCGCTGCTGATTCTGGCGCAGACGCTGTCGCGGTTTGCCAACGGCATTGCCGACGTCGACCGCGTGCTGCTCCAGGGCGTGGACGACGGCCAATCCGTCGCCAGCCTCATGCGCGAAATGGGTTTGGCGCGTCACATCATCGTGGCGCCGCTGAGCGACAAGATCGGCGCCAATGTGCGCCAGCGCAGCATTGTCTTCCTGGCCCATGAGAGCGAGCGCCAGCGACTGGTGGATCAGGGCTTCCTGCCCGGCCTCATCATCAGCGAGGGCGATCTCATGGCGAGCATCTACCTGCCGTCGTGACCGGCGCTTGACCCGGCGGCGGGGTGGGCGCGGATCCGCCCCCCGCAGGTGCAGGCCGAGGCCAGCCCTCGGCGCCCCCCGCGAATAGCTGAAGTAATCTGGACATATTCCACTTTCTCGCGCCGCTGCAAGTCGGCTTCGGGCAAGCTAAGGCTCCTAGCTTCGGCTCTGAAAAGAAGTACAGGGGTGGGTGGGACGTGATCATTTCGCCGGAGCGCATACCCGTAGCTGGCCCCTCCATCACCGAGCGGGAAGCCGAGCTGACCGCTGAGGCCGCACGGACGGCCTGGTATGCGAACCATTATGTCTTCAACGCCCGCTTTGAAGCCATGCTGGCGGATTATGTGGGCGTGAGCCATGCGGTGAGCGTGCCCCACGCCACCGCAGCCCTTCACCTCATCTTCGCGGCACTGGACATCGGGCCCGGTGATGAAGTCATCGTCCCGGACGTGACGTGGATCGCCTCGGTGGCGCCGATCATCCATCTGGGCGCCACCCCGGTGTTCGTGGACATGCTGCCCGATACCTGGTGCATCGATCCCGCCGCAGTGGAAGCGGCCATCGGACCGCGGACCAAGGCGATCCTCGGCGTCAATCTCTACGGCTCCATGTGCGACTGGGATGCGCTTCAGGCCATCGCCGATCGCCACGGGCTTCATCTGGTGGAAGATGCGGCCGAGGCCATCGGCTCCTCGCTCAACGGCCGGCGGGCCGGGGCGTTCGGCCGCGCGGCGGCGTTCAGCTTCCACGGCTCGAAGACGGTGGCCACCGGCGAGGGCGGCATGCTGGTGACCGCCGATCCGGAACTGGCGGCGCGGGTTCTGGTGTTGCGCGACCATGGCCGCAATCCGGGCGACCGTTTCTTTCTCAACCACGAGATCGCCTACAAATACCGCATGAATGCGGTGACGGCGGCCCTCGGCGTCGCCCAGATGGAGCGCATCGACGCGCTGATCGCCTACAAGCGCGCGATCTTTTCCTGGTACCGCGAGCGCCTCGCCGACGTGGACGGGCTGACGTTGAATGCGGAGCCGGAAGGGGTCGAGAATTCCTACTGGATGGTGACGGCGGTGCCGGACCTCTCCTACGGCTGCGACAAGTTCGAGCTGATGGAGCAGATGGCCGCCCGCAACATCGATACCCGGCCCTTCTTCTCGCCCCTCTCCACCCTGCCGGCGTTCGAGGGCAAGCCTTTGTCCAAGCGGCGGGTGACGCCGCTGGATTGCGGGCAGTCCATTTCCCGCCGGGGCATCAATCTTCCCTCCGGCTATACGATGACGGAAGAGAAAGTGGAGCTGGTGTGCTCCGCCTTCAAGGAAGTTCTGTCGGAATTTGCGGGCGCACGCCGCCGCGCTGCGCGCTCTGCGTAAGACCAATGTGCGATGAAAATGTTTCATCGCACATTGGTCAAGCCCGCGCGGCGCTTGAGCGTTTCAAGGTGCGGATGCGTCAGCATCCTCGCACCTTCGTATAAGACCTATTGAAGCGGAAACATCCTGATGAGCACCGACGATCGCCTGGAGTTCGAAGCCCACAAGCGCGAGATGTGCCTGGCGCTGGGCAAGGACAAGGCTGCCTTCGATACCACGGCCCGCGCCCTCCATGCGCTCGACACCTATGACTATTCCTATCTGTGGAGCTTCATGGGCGTCCCGATCATCCAGATGCCCGCCGACATCATGGCGACGCAGGAAGTGATCTGGGCCACCAAGCCCGATGTCATCATCGAGACCGGCGTTGCCCGCGGTGGGTCGGTCATTTTCATGGCGGCCATGCTCCAGCTCATCGGCAAGGGCAAGGTGATCGGCGTCGATATCGACATCCGGGCGCACAATCGCGAAGCGATCGAGACCCACCCCATGTCCGCGCGGATCGAACTGATCCAGGGACCGTCGACGGCGGCCGAGACCATGGCGGCGGTGCGGGCGGCGATCCCGGCCGGCGCGCGGGTGATGGTGGTTCTGGACAGCGATCACGGCCGCGACCACGTGCTGGACGAATTGCGCACCTATGGGCCGCTGGTGACGGACGGTCAGTATCTGGTGGTGGCCGACACGCTGCTGGGCCATATCGACCCGAGCCAGACCCCCACCAAGCGCTCCAAGGTCTGGTATCCCGGCGACGAGCCCCTCGCCGCTTTGAACGCCTATCTTCAGGAAACAGACCGTTTCGAGCCGGACGCGGTGGTCAATGGCAAGCTGGTGTTCTCCAGTTCGCCGGGGGGATATCTGAAATGTGTTCGGAACTGACCACCCCGGTGGTGAGCGACGGTCACGATGGCAAGGTGATCCTCCGCGAGGTGGCACTCGAGGACTTTTCCGCCCTCGCCGCCATGCGCCGGGATGGGGAGATGCAAGCGCTGCTGCTGACCCTTCCCGAGGCTGTCGATGACGACGCCATCCGGGGCTGGATCGAGCGGCGGTGCAATGATCCGGGCGGCGGGTTCCGTGTGATCGCGGACGCCCGTACCGCGCAGGCGGTGGGCTACGCACAGGTGGGCCAGGTGCATCGCTGCAACCGCTGCGGACATGGCGGCATCGCTTTGACGCGCGAGGCGTGGGGGCGCGGCTTCGGACGCGCGGCGCTCGGATTGCTCGTGGACTATGCGGCGCGAGAGCTTGGGCTGGTCAAGATGGTGTCGGAGATCCGCGCCGACAATGAGGCGGCGCTCAAGATGAACCATGCGGTCGGCTTCCGGTCGGTCGGCACGATGCACGCGCATTTTCGCACCCCGGACGCAACCTATGACGTCATTCTCCTGGAACGTCTGCTGACCGACGTGCAGCCATGACTGCGGTCGTCATCACCCAGCCCATGCTGTTTCCCTGGCCGGGCTTCTTCGAGCAGTTGATGCTGGCGGATGCGTATCTGTATCTCGATGATACGCAATATTCCAAGGGTAGCTTCACCAACCGCATCCAGGTGAAATACGGCAGCGAAACCCGCTGGATGAGCATTCCTTTGGCCGGCAAGGGCAGCTTTCAGGCCATCAGCGACCTCAAGGCGGCGGATGGCAACTGGAAGACGGCGCATCGCGCTTTGCTGCAGCAATCCATCGCCGAAGCGCCGTTCCGCGCCGATGCGCTGGAGATTTTCGATGCGGCCTATGCCCATGACGGCCTGTGCGATCTGCTGGTGGCCAGCATCGAGGAGCCCGCGCGCTATCTCGGCATCGGCTCCGTGCGCACGGTGGCCCGCACCACCGATCTGGGGGTGGACGGCCGCTCGTGGCAGCGGGTTCTCGACCTGGTGAAGCGCGTGGGCGGCAGCCGCTACCTCACCGGCCACGGGGCGGCCGGCTATCTCGACCACGCCGCCTTCGAGGCGGCCAATGTCCAGGTGGAATACATGGCCTACAGCCGCACCCCCTGGCCACAGGGCGCCGGAGCCTTCACCCCTTACGTCTCCATTCTCGATCTCATCGCCCACACCGGCCGTGCGGCGACCGACTATCTCAAGCCCGACACAGTCAATTGGCGGGCATTTTTAGAACAGCGGAGGACCGTTTCATGAGCCACCTGCCCTCAGACGTCGCGTCTGCTGCGCACGCGGAGTTCGAGACCAAGGGATATACCGTCCTGCGGCAGCTCTACGATGCCAAGGCCGACATCGCGCCCATTCACGAAGGCATCCGCGTCGTGGTCGCGGCGGTCTGCGCCAAATATGGCGTGGAGGCGCCCACCGCCACCGCCCATGAGGCCATGACCCTGGCCTATCCGGCGCTGATCGCCGCCAACCGCAAATGGGGCGGGGAAGTCTATGATGCGGTGAAGCAGATCCCGGCCTTCATGCGGCTCGTCACCAATCCGCTCAATGACGAGGTCTTCCGCGCCCTACGCCCCGGCAGCATTCCGGGCATTGCCGCGGGCGGGTACGGCATCCGCATCGACAATCCCGGCGAGGAGAAGTTCCGCGCCCATTGGCACCAGGAATTCCCCTCGCAATTGCGCAGCGTCGACGGCATTGTCTTCTGGACGCCGCTGGTGGCGCTCACGCCCGACATGGGCCCGGTGGAGATCGCCGAAGGCTCGCACGCCGAGGGCATCGTGCCGGTCTATGAGGATGACAAGGGCGTCGGCGCCTCGGGCGCTTATGCGCTGCATCTGGACCGGGAGCAGGAGCGCCTCGCCAAGTATGACATCGTCGCGCCTCTGACCAACCCTGGCGATCTGGTGCTCATGGACTTCCTCACCTTGCACCAGGGCGGGCACAACGTCTCGCGCATGCCGCGCTGGACCATGCAGTTCCGCTATTTCAACTTCGCCGAGCCGCTGGGCGTGCGCATCGGCTGGCGCGGCTCTTTCGCCGCCGGCACGAAATTCGCTGATGTGCTGCCGGAGTTGGCCGTGGAAGGACCCGCGCGATGACCTCTTGCCGCGTCTGTGGCGCCGCCCTGGGCTCGCCGGCCTATCATGCGCCGAAGCCGGCCATGACCTCGATCATGACGCTGGTGGGGGAACCGACGCTGGTGTTCGTCTGCGAGGATTGCGGGCACGCGCAGAGCCCCAATCTTCCCGACATCAGCGCCTTCTACGACACCGGCTATCGCATCTCGCTGGCGTCGGAGGATCACGACCAGATCTTCTCCGTCACCGCTGCCGGCGAGCCGATCTACCGGACCGCCCATCAGGCGGCGATCGGCTTGGACATGCTTGATCTGCCGCAGGGCGCCCGCCTGCTGGACTATGGCGCCGCCAAAGCCACCACCTTGCGCAAGATGATGCGGGTGCGACCGGACCTGCGGCCCGCCGTGTTCGACGTCAGCGCCGATTATGCCGCCTTCTGGGACGGCTGGGTCCCGGCCGAGGACCAGGCCACCTACCAGGTGCCCGCCGGTTGGGAGGGCGCCTTCGATGCGGTGATGAGCCACTTCGTGCTTGAGCATGTGGAAGCCCCCGTCCCCTTCCTGACCCAGATCTGCCGGCTGCTGCGGCCGGACGGCCAGGTGCTGATCTCGGTGCCCGACGTGGCGGCCAATCCCGGCGATATGATCGTTGCCGATCACTTGAGCCATTTCAGCGCGCCCTCGCTCGCCCGCGCCCTCACCGATGCGGGCTTCGGATCGGTCGCGTTCAACACCACCTCGTTCCCCGGCGCCTTCTTCGTCACGGCGAAGAAGGTGGCGGCGGAAACGGCGGGCGTTGCGGGTAAAGACCCGACAGTTGCCGTGGGAGAGGCGCGGGAGATCTGCACCTTCTGGACCCAGGCTGTGCGCCACGTCGACGCCGCCGCCGAGCGGCTGGCGGGGCAGCGGGTCGCCATCTATGGCGCCGGCTTTTATGGGGCGTGGATCGCCAGCCGGCTGGGATCGCACATGGACGTGTCGGTCTTCCTCGACCAGAACCCCAATCTGGCCGGATCTACCCTGCACGGGCGGCCGGTGGTGCCGCCCGCGGCACTGCCGGCGGATGTGGAGGCGGTCTTCGTCGGCCTCAATCCGAAGAAGGCGCGGGGGATCGTGGCCCAGGTTCCCGCCCTCCAGCGCGAGCGGCTCGAACTGGTGTGGCTGGACGCCTGAGACCTGGCATCGGCAGATCTGGCATCGGCGCGGCCCGCCCGTGACGGGCGGTGCCGCCTGTGCGCGGCCCCAAGACCTACCTGCGCACCAGCGCAAGGCAGCTTGGCGCAACCCAGACTTGCTGAGGTGAGATCAACACCGTCGCGGCGCCCCATGGGCGCCCGAGGCGGCGGAACCGACGGGCGGGGGCCCTTGCGCCACATGAACATCCTGCACATCACCAGCCATCTCGGCGGCGGCGTCGGCAAGGCGCATGCGGCGCTGGCCGAGGCCACCCCCGGTGCGCGTGGACGGGCGGGCAAGATCGCCCGGACCTATGCGCTGCTGGAAGCGCCCAAGGACGTCTCCTATCTGGAGCGGATCGCGGCCGCCGGCGGGCGCATGGTGATCTGCCCGAATGCGGACCGCCTCTCTACTTTGGTGGAGGCGGCCGACATCGTGCAGGTGGAATGGTGGAACCATCCCCGCCTCTATGGCCTGCTGGCCACCACCCCGCTGCCGGCCATGCGGCTGGCGCTGTGGGTGCACATTTCCGGCCTCGCCCCGCCGCTGGTGCCGGCGCGGCTGGTGGATCTGGCGGACAAGACCCTGTTCACCTCGCCCTGCTCGCTGGAGGCGCCCAATCTGGCGCCGCGGGTGCGGGCGCGCCCCGAGGCGTTCGGGGTGGCCAATTCCGGCTTCGGCTTCGCCCCGCCGCAGCGTCCCGCCTGCCCGGTGCAGCCGCTGCGCTTCGGCTATATGGGCACGCTGGATTTCATCAAGCTGCATCCCGGCTTCTTCGATGCCATCGATGCGGTGGAGGAGGATGTGCGGGTGTCCCTCTGGGGCCAGCATGATCCGCTGAGCGAAGTGGCCGCCCGCGCCGCCGCCATGCGCCATCCCGAGCGCATCCGCTTCGAGGGCTACGCCAGCGATCCGCGCGCGGTGCTGAGCGAGTTGGACGTCTTCGTCTATCTGCTGACGCCGGGCCATTACGGCACGGCGGAGAATGTGCTGGTGGAAGCCATGTCGGTGGGGGCAACGCCCATCGTGTGGGACAACCGCGCCGAAACCAGCATCGTGCGCGATGGCCGCAACGGCTTCGTGGTGCGCTCCATCGAGCAATGCGCCGGCCTGATCGACTGGAGCCGCCGCAACCCGCGCCGGGTGGCGCGCATGGGCTCGAAGGCGATCTACGACATGGAACACAGCCGCACAGCGGCGGCCACCTTGCGCGGTTTCGCCAGAACCTATGACGAACTGCTGACCGCCCCGCGCCAGCGCCGGGATTTCGCCGCCGCTCTGGGGGCGGATTCGCGCAGTTGGTTCCTGTCCACTTTGCGCACCGAGGACAGCGATCCCACCCCGGCCTCGCGCCTGCTCTCGGGCATGGCCGCCAAAGGCAGCCTGGGGCATTTCCGCACCTGTTTTCCGGAAGATGCCGGCCTCGCAGCCCTGGCGCTGGCCTGATCGCTCAGGCCACGCCCGGCCTCAGTCGGGCACCACTGCGGTGGCCTGGATTTCCACCAGCGCCTCGTCTTCCACCAGACCGGACACCTGCACCACGGCCATGGCCGGGAAGTGCCGGCCGATGGTGGCCTTATAAGCGGCGCCGATCTCTTTCAGCGCCGCGCCATAGGCTTTGCGGTCCAGCACATACCAAGTCATGGTGGTGATGTGCTCCGGCCCGGCGCCGCCTTCCGCCAGCACGGCGACGATATTCTCCAGCGTCTGGCGCACTTGGCCCGCAAGATCCTTGGCTTCGAACACGCATTGCGCGTTCCAGCCGATCTGCCCGCCCACGAACACCATGCGCCCGCGCGCCTCCACCCCATTGGCATAGCCGCGCGGCTTGGCCCAGCCTTCCGGCTGGAGCACGCGATTGGGGGCCGCAGGCGAGGCGGCAGGCGGCATGTCGTCGGACAGTGTGGCGAGGGGCATGTGGGTCCCGATGTCTATGGAGAGGGCGGCGCCGAAGCGCCCACCCCTCTGCCTGCGCGTTGCGCAAACAGTGGACTCGCACGGGATATATTTCAAGCTTAAACTTATAGTCGGCAAGCGGCCGGTCATGCGGGGCGCAAACCCGCCGGTTCGCCCACTGGATTGCCCGCGACGCGGGCGCTGCGATGCCGCATTTCTCCCGCATTGCACAAAAAAGTAGCCCGGGAGTTTTCCGGGCAAATCCCCGGTTGCGACCCTATATTTTATGTGTAAAATAATTTCTGAAGGGCGACTGAAGAACGCCCGAAGCCATTCCAGCAGCTTGTGTGAGGGGAGTCAAAATGCGGGTGAAACGGATTCTGGCGGCGGTAACCGCTGCGGCACTGGCCTGCACCGCCTTCGGCGCGCAGGCAGCGGACGGCAAGATCAAGATCGGCCTACTCTATACGCTCAGCGGCCCGGCCGCGGTGCTCGGCGAGCAGTCCCGCGACGGCTTCCTGCTGGCCATGCAGAAGCTCGGTAACAAGATCGGCGGCCTCGATGCCGAGATCATCATCGCCGACGACGAGCAGAAGCCCGACGTGGCGGTGAACAAGGCCAAGGAAATGGTGGAGCGCGACGGCGTCACCTTCGTGGTCGGGCCGATCTTCTCCAACGTGCTGGCGGCCATCGTCAAGCCGGTGACGGCGTCGGGCGCCTTCCTCATCAGCACCAATGCCGGCACCTCGAATCTCGCCGGCGCCGATTGCAACCCGAACCTGTTCGTCACCTCCTACCAGAACGACCAGGTGCACGAGGTCTCCGGCAAATATGCCCAGGACCAGGGCTACAAGAAGGTGTTCCTGATCGCCCCCAATTATCAGGCGGGCAAGGACGCGCTGGCCGGCTTCAAGCATTCCTACAAGGGCGAAGTGGTCAACGAGATCTTCACCCCGCTCGGCCAATTGGACTTCTCCGCCGAGCTGGCGCAGATCGCCGCCGCCCAGCCGGACGCGGTCTATGCCTTCATGCCCGGCGGTATGGGCGTCAATCTGGTGAAGCAGTATCGCCAGGCGGGCCTCAGCAAGATCCCGTTCCTCTCCGCCTTCACCGTGGATGAGACCACCCTGCCCGCGCAGCAGGACGCCGCGCTCGGCTTCCTCGGCGGCGCCACCTGGGCGCCCGACTTCGACAACGCCCAGTCCAAGACCTTCACCGACGCCTTCGTGGCCAAGTTCAACCGCGTGCCCGGCACCTTCGGCGCCCAGGCCTATGATGCCGCCATGCTGATCAACAGCGCGGTGACCGCCACCAAGGGCAACATTACCGACAAGAATGCCCTGCGCAAGGCGCTGGAGAAAGCGGACTTCCAGTCCCTGCGCGGCACCTTCAGCTTCGGCCCCAACCACTACCCGGTCCAGGACTTCTATCTGGTGAAGGCGGTGAAGCGGCCGGATGGCAAGTATGCCACCAGCGTGGTGAAGAAGATCTTCTCCGACTATCGCGACAATTACGTCTCCGCCTGCAAGATGTGAGGCGATCGGCCCGCGCCGGTGATGGCGCGGGCCGGGCGGCTTTCCTCCTGCATCCGACAGCTTGGCCGGGCGGCCACAGGGTCCGCCCCGCCGCGGACACGGCGGAGCCGTGCCGACAGATGGACCGCCGCCACACCCAAAGCCGCGACACCCAAGGCCGCGACACCCCAGTTTGCGTTATTCCCGCGTCATGCGTGACCCGCCACGGCGAAGACGGACGGTTGATGCCCCGCGATGTTTAATCTCTTCCTCCTCCAAGCCCTCAACGGCATCCAGTTCGGCATTCTGCTGTTTCTGGTGGCGGCCGGTCTGACGCTGGTGTTCGGGGTGATGAACCTCATCAACCTCGCCCATGGCGTGCAATACATGGTCGGCGCCTATCTCTGCGCCACCTTCACCGCGCTGACCGGCGACTTCTTCTTCGGCCTCGCTTTGGCCCTGCCCGCCACCTTGCTGCTGGGCTTGGCGCTGGAGATGCTGGTGTTCCGCCGCCTCTATGATCGCGACCATCTCGATCAGGTGCTGGCCACCTTCGGCATCATCATGATCGTCAACGAGAGCGTGAAGATGATCTGGGGCGCGGCGCCCTTGAGCGTGCCGATCCCGGACATCCTCTCCGGCTCGGTGCCGCTGATCGGCAACATGCAATATCCGATGATCCGCGTGCTGATCATCGCCGCCGGCCTTGCCACCGCCGCCGGGCTCTATCTCCTGGTCAACCGCACCCGCGTCGGCATGCTGCTGCGGGCGGGCGCCACCAACCGCGCCATGGTCTCGGCGCTGGGCGTGGACATCCGCCGGCTGTTCCTGCTGGTGTTCGGCCTCGGCGCCATGCTGGCGGGCTTTGCCGGTGCCATGGTCGCCCCGCTGCTGTCGGTGGATCCGGGCATGGGCGATCAGGTGCTGATCCTCACCTTCGTGGTCATCGTCATCGGCGGCGTCGGCTCGGTGCGCGGCGCCTTCGTGGCCGCCATCCTGGTGGGGTTGGTGGATACGCTGGGCCGCACCTTCGGCCCCATCCTGCTGCGCTCGCTGATGGATGCCTCCGCCGCCTCGCAGACCGGACGCACGCTCGCCCCCATGCTCATCTACATTCTCATGGCGCTGATCCTGGCCGTGCGCCCCGGCGGCCTGTTCCCCGCACCGGGGAGTTCCCATTGAACGCGCAGCTCCCGCCCCCCGCCGAGGCCGACATCCTGCCCGGCACCCCTGCCTCTCCCGCCCCGACGCGGCGCTTCGGCGCCGGTGCGGCGGCGCTCGCCATGTTCCTCATTCTCGCTTTGGTGCCGGTGGTGGCCGGGGCGACCGGGGACAGCTTCCTGCTCGTGATCGCCATGCGCATCATGATCTTCGCCATCGCCGCGCTGTCGCTGGATCTGGTGCTCGGCTATGGCGCCATGGTCTCGTTCGGCCATGCGGCCTATATCGGCATCGGCGCCTATGCGGTGGCGATCCTCTCGCTCTACGGCATCCACGATCTCATGGCCCATGTCGTCGTGGCGATCCTGGCGGCGGCGGCGTTCGCTTTCGTGACGGGGGCCATCTGCCTGCGCACGCGGGGCATCTATTTCATCATGATCACCCTGGCCTTCGGGCAGATGGCGTTCTTCTTCATGGTGTCGCTCTCGGCTTTGGGCGGGGATGACGGCATTACCCTGAAGAGCCGCTCCACTCTGTTCGGCGCCCCCTTGCTGGTGAACAACCAGGTGCTGTTCTATCTCATCCTCGGCACGCTGGTGGCGGTGTTCGTGCTGCTGCGCCAGCTGGTGGGCTCGCGCTTCGGACGGGTGCTGCGGGGCACGCGGGACAATGCGGTGCGCATGCGCGCCATCGGCTTTGCCCCCTTCCCCTATCAGCTCACCACTTATGTGATTGCCGGTGCGGTGGCCTCGCTGGCCGGGGTGTTCCTGGCCAATCAGGTGGAATTCGTCGCCCCGGCCTATATGAGCTGGCAGCGCTCCGGCGAACTCATCGTCATGGTGGTGCTGGGCGGCATGGGCACGCTGGCCGGCCCCATCGCCGGTGCCGCCGCGCTGCTGCTGCTGGAGGAAATCCTCGCCGGCTTCTCCGAGCATTGGAAGCTGGGCCTCGGCCTCTTGCTGGTGCTGGTGGTGCTGTTCAGCAAAGGCGGCATCAGCGGCCTCGCCAAGCGGCTCAGCGGTGGAGAGCGGTCATGATCCTGTCCTCAGGCCATCGCCCCCACACCGGGCCGCTGCTGAAGGTGAGCGGCCTGCGCAAGGCCTATGGCGCCCTCACCGTCACCGATGACGTGAGCCTTGAGGTGGGCGCGGGCGAACTGCACGCCATCATCGGCCCCAACGGTGCCGGCAAGACCACGCTCATTCATCAGTTGGCCGGCAGCCTGCGCAGCGACAGCGGCAGCGTCACCTTTGCCGGCGAGGACATTTCGCGCCTCGACATGGTGCAGCGGGTCAAGCGCGGATTGGCGCGCTCGTTCCAGATCACCTCGCTGCTGGACGGTTTTTCCGTGCTGGAGAATGCCGCCATGGCGGTGCAGGCCCGCTCCGGCTCCAGCTTCCGCTTCTTCGCCCCGGCTGCTTCTGAGAAGCGGCTCAATGACGAGGCCATGGCGGTGCTGACCCGTTTCGGCCTGGAAGACCGCGCCCAACGCCGGGCTGGCAGCCTCTCCCATGGCGAGAAGCGCCAGCTGGAGCTGGCCATCGCGCTGGCCACCGGTGCCCGCATGCTGCTGCTGGACGAGCCCCTCGCCGGCACCGGCCACGAGGAATCCGAACGGCTGGTGGCCTTGATGCAGGAGCTGCGCACCACCCATACCTTGGTGCTGATCGAGCACGACATGGAGGCGGTGTTCGCGCTGGCGGACCGGGTGAGCGTGCTGGTCTATGGCCGGCTGATCGCCACCGGCACCCCGGCGGAAGTGCGCGCCGATCCGGCCGTGCGCGCCGCCTATCTGGGCGAAGAGGAGGCGGCGTGATGCTGAAGGTCGAAGGCCTGGAAAGCGCCTATGGGGATTCCCGCATCCTGTTCGGCATCGACTTTTCGGTGGGGGCCGGCGAAGTGGTGACCCTGCTGGGGCGCAACGGCATGGGCAAGACCACCACCATCAAGTCCATCTTCGGCCTGCTGCGCCCGCGCGCCGGGCGGGTGCTGATCGACGGCCAGGACATGGCGGGCAAATCCCCCCATCTCATCGCCCGCAGCGGCCTGGGGCTGGTGCCGGAAGGCCGCCAGATCTTCCCCACCTTGAGCGTGGAGGAAAACCTCATCGCCACCGGCCGCGCCGGCGGCGGCGCCGCGCGCTGGACGCTGGAGAGCGTCTACAAGCTGTTCCCGCGCCTGAAGGAACGCCGCCGCAACATGGGCAACCAATTGTCCGGCGGCGAGCAGCAGATGCTGGCCATCGGCCGCGCCTTGCTCACCAATCCGCGCCTGGTGGTGTTGGACGAGGCCACCGAGGGGCTGGCCCCGCTGATCCGCGAAGAAAT
Organism: Azorhizobium sp. AG788; assembly: GCA_943369575.1. Taxonomy (GTDB): domain Bacteria; phylum Pseudomonadota; class Alphaproteobacteria; order Rhizobiales; family Xanthobacteraceae; genus Azorhizobium. The sequence goes on from CALRNP020000079.1 coordinate 12,751, forward strand.
CTGGGCCTGCCTGCGCGCCATCAAGGCCGAGGGCGAGGCGATCCTGGTGATCGACAAGAATGTGGAGGCGCTGGCCCGCTTCGCCGACCGCCATGTGGTGATCGAGAAAGGCCGCGTGGTGTGGTCCGGCACCAGCGAAGCCCTGCGCAACACGCCGGAGATCAAGGAGCGGTTCCTGCACGTGTGAACGGGTGGGAGCGGCTGTGGCGGGGAGTTCTCCGCCTAATTAGTTTATGCGTAAAATAGTTAAGTCGATGGGCTGCGATCCGCCACCGGCGGGACGCCAGATGTGAGCCAAGCCATGAACAAGACCGTCGATTACATCGATGCCGAATTCAAGGTCCGCGAGAATCCCGAGGATCACCGCACCGAATTGCGGCTGTGGCTGCGGCTGCTCACCTGCGCCAACATGATCGAGGCCGAAATCCGCAAGCGGCTGCGGGAAGAATTCGACACCACCTTGCCGCGCTTCGACCTCATGGCCCAATTGGAGCGCGCCCCGGACGGCATGCTGCTGGGGGAACTCTCCCGCCGCATGATGGTCTCCAACGGCAATCTCACCGGGCTGGTGGAACGCCTGGTGCAGGAAGGCCTCGTTGAGCGTCAGGTCAGCGAGACCGACCGCCGCGCCGCCTTCGTGCGCCTGACCGCGCGCGGGCGGGCGGATTTCACCGTGATGGCCAAGCAGCACAGCGAATGGATCGGCGAATTGCTGGGCGGGCTTTCCGCCCGCGAGCAGGAGGAGCTGTGGATGCGCCTCGGCCGCCTCAAGGGCTCCGTGGGCGCCGCCCGCGACCGCCCCGAGCCGCCCGCCGCCGATTGAACATCCAATTGAATTGACGCCCACAGCAGACCGAGCGCCCCGCCAGAGCGGCGCCGGCCATCAAGCCAAGATCCAGAGCGAGACTCCTCCCATGCGCCCCACCGCCCATTTGGACACCTTCGTCCTCGACAATCTGCCCCCCGTGGCGATGCAGCCGGACTTCATCAATCTGGAGGCGCTGGGCTATCCCGAAACGCTGAACGCCACCGTCGAGCTGGTCGACCGCCACGTGCGCGAGGGCCGCGGCGACCGGGTGGCGCTGCGCGCACCAGACCTCACCTGGACCTATGCCGACCTCTCCCGCGTCATCGACCGCATGGCCCACATGTTGGTGTCGCGCCTGGGCCTGGTGCCGGGCAACCGGGTGCTGCTGCGCGCCGCCAACACCCCGACCATGGTCGCGCTCTATCTGGCGATCATCAAGGCCGGCGGCATCGTGGTGGCCACCATGCCGCTGCTGCGGGCCAAGGAACTGGTGCAGATCATCGACAAGGCGCAGATCAGCCTCGCCTTGTGCGATGCCGCTCTGGCGGAGGAGATGGAGAAAGCGGCGGCGGGCAATGCCTGGCTGCGCCGGGTTGTCACCTGGAGCGGCACCGCGCAGGGCGAGCTCGCCCCGCTGCTGGAGGGCCTGCCGGATGTGTTCGAGGCCGCGCCCACCCGTTCGGATGATCCCTGCCTGCTGGGATTTACCTCCGGCACCACCGGCCTGCCCAAGGCGACCATCCACTACCAACGTGATCTGCTGATCATTTGCGATTGCTACGCCAAGGAGATCCTGCGGGCGAGCCCGGACGACAGCTTCATCGGCTCGCCGCCGCTGGCCTTCACCTTCGGTCTCGGCGGGCTGGTGCTGTTCCCGTTCCGCATCGGCGCATCCGCCGTGCTGCCGGCCAAGACCGGGCCGGATGATCTGGCCCGCGCCATCGGCACCTTCCGCCCCACCATCTGCTTCACCGCCCCCACCGCCTATCGCGCCATGCTGGCCCGCATCGCCGATTATGACCTCTCCTCGCTGCGCAAATGCGTTTCGGCGGGCGAAAAGCTCCCCGTGCCCACCTTCCACGCCTGGGAGGCGGCCACCGGGCTGAAGCTGCTGGACGGCATCGGCGCCACCGAGATGCTGCACATCTTCATTTCCGCCCGCGAGGAAGAGATCCGCCCCGGCGCCACCGGCAAGCCGGTGCCGGGCTATGAGGCCAAAGTGATCGACGAGACCGGCGCGACTTGCCCACCCGGCACGCCGGGGCGCCTGGCCGTGCGCGGCCCCATCGGCTGCCGCTATCTGGCCGATAGCCGCCAGGCGGTCTATGTGCAGGACCACTGGAACATCACCGGCGACACCTACATGATGGATGACGACGGCTACTTCTGGTACCAGGCCCGCAATGACGACATGATCGTCTCCGCCGGCTACAACATCGCCGGTCCGGAAGTGGAGGCGAGCCTGCTCGCCCATCCGGCGGTGGCGGAATGCGGCGTGGTCGCCGCCCCCGATCCCGAGCGCGGCAGCATCGTCAAGGCCTATGTGGTGCTGCACGAGGGCGTGCCCCACGATCCCGCCACGCTGAAAGCCTTGCAGGAGCATGTGAAGGCGGATCTAGCGCCCTATAAATACCCCCGCGCCATCGAGTGGATGGATGCTCTGCCGCGCACGGAATCCGGCAAGCTGCAACGCTTTGCCTTGCGCCAGAAAGCCGAGAGCGCGCCGCCCACCGCCGAGGCGTGAGCGGGGGACGCGGCCTCGCCGCTTCTCGCGCGCCCCGTCGCCCCACAGAAGGCCGTCATCCCCGGACTTGATCCGGGGATCCACGGGTTGCCGCTCGGTGCACTCCGGAGAGGTCCGCGCCGTCGGCCCGGCGTGGATACGCGGGACAAGCCCGCGCATGACGAGCGCAGAGGGAGACGCCAAGTGCTCGGCTCAAGCGGCACAAAAAACCGGCGGCAGGGTCACCTGCCGCCGGTTTTCTGTTTTCAGGTGATGGGATCAGGCGCCGGGCGGCGGCAGGAAGTCCACGTCGCACAAAGCTGCCAGGCGCACCACTTCGGCCGGGTCGGGCACGCCGTCGATCTTGGTGAACAGCTCCCACAGCTTGGCGGTGGGCGAGACCCAGAACACGCATTTCACCGGCTGGTCGGACTTGTTGAAGATGCCGTGGGGAATGTTGCGCGGCAGGCGGATCAGATCGCCCGCGGTCGCCACCACGTCCTTGCCGTCCAGCAAGAGATCGAAGCGGCCTTCCAGCATGTAGATGAACTCGTCCTGGGTGGTGTGGATGTGCGGCGGCACGAAGGTGCCGGTGGGAAAGGTGGCGTGCCAGGACATGGAGCTGTCGCACACATGCTTGGGCACATAGGTCTGGCCGAGAATGTTCCAGACGATGCCGTCGAAGGACTCGCCCGCCTTGGTGAGGCCGGCCTGCATGATGGTCATGGGATCAATCTCCTTGCGATCACGATTTGCGGAAGGTCAGGCGGTGGGGCGGTTGACCTGGTCCTGGGTGAAGCCGGCGGCGGCGGCATAGCCGCGAACGATGGCGCGGCGTTCCTCGAACGAGATCACCGCATCGAGATCGGCGCAACCCTCCGGGGCGCGGCGCTCCACCTCGTCGATCACCCCTTCCGGGCCGCCCTGGCGGTTGAGCCGCACGATTTCCGCCGTGGCCGGAAGCCGCTGGGCTGCATAGGCGGCCAGCGCCGCGCGGCCGTGCTCGGCGGTGGTCAAAGCATCGGCCAGCGCGCGGGCATCGATGATGGCCTGGCTGGCGCCATTGGAGCCCACCGGATACATGGGATGGGCCGCATCCCCCAGCAGCGTCACCCGGCCATCGGTCCACCAGGGCAGCGGGTCACGGTCGCACATGGGATATTCGTAGAAGTCCGGCGTCGCCCGCACCAGCGCCGGCAGATCGATCACTTCAACGCCGAACTTCTCCACATGGGGCATGAGTTCGTCATGGGTGCCGCGGCGGTTCCAGTCCTCGCGGCGCGGGGTGGCGGTGGTGGCGGGATCCATGCGGTGGGTCACCACCCAGTTGGTCAGCACTTTCCCAGCCGCACGGCCCGGCGCGATGGGATAGAGCACCAATTTGTAGGTGAAGCCGCCCGCCACCACCATCGAGCGGCCATCCAGGAACGGATCGGTCTCCACCGCGCCGCGCCACATCATCACGCCGTTCCACTTCAGCCCCGGCTCGTTGGGGAACATCTGGCGGCGCACGGCGGAATGGATGCCATCAGCGGCGATCAGTACATCGCCGCGCGCCTGCGGCAGCGCCGCGCCGGGGGCGAAATGGGCGGTGACGCCGCCTTCATCCTGGGAAAAGCCGGTGCAGGGCTGGCCCATGTGCACCATCTGCGGGCCGAGGCGCTCCAGCACCGCCTCCAGCAGCAGCTTCTGCAGATAGCCGCGATGGATGGAGAATTGCGGCACGTCATAGCCCGCATCCACCCCGCGCGGCTCGCGCCAGATCTCCTGGCCGGCGCGGGTCATGTAGATCAGTTCGTGGGTGCGGATGGCGACCCGATCCAGGGCCGGCAGCAGGCCGAGCCCGGCCAGTTCGCGAATGGCGTGGGGCAGCACATTGATGCCGACGCCCAATTCCCGCACCTGCACCGCGGCCTCGAAGACCTCGCAGGGAATGCCGCGGGCGTGCAGCATGAGCGCGGTGGTCAAACCGCCGATGCCACCGCCGATGATGATGACGTTCATACCCGACCTCTGGTTGTTCGGCGGTCACCCTTCGGGCCGTCCGTATCATGCCATGCTAGGGCAGATGCAAGGGGGCGCTATCGCCCCAGCGCCGCCCTGTCGCGGGAGCGCCAGAAACGCGCGGCCCACACCCGGCTTTGCCGGCTTGCGGGAGCGACTGCGGCGGGCAATACTTTAATCGCGAAATAAACCGCCGGGGGCTCGGAATGACTGCGGTGTGCGCGAACCTGTGGCGCCGATCGTCTTCGCTGGAGGAGTTTGAGGCCACCATGTCCGGCCTGCTGCGCCCTTGCCGCATCGCCGGGCGGGCGCGGGAGAGCTATCGCACCGAGGTCCGCCATGTGCGCATGCGCCGGCTGGGCCTGACCCTGGTGCGCCTGGGTGGCCGGGCGCGGGTGCAGGTGGAGCGGCACGGCTCCCTCGCTTTGCTGCAAATCCCTTTGGCGGGCAGCTTCGCCTCCCATGCCCCGCGCGGCGAGAGCCGGATCTATGCCGCGGGCGAGGCGGCAGAACTGGTGGCGCCCAGTTGCGCCCTGGATCTGGAGTTTGCCCCCGCCACCCGCATGCTGATCCTGGACCTGTCCGCCGGCACCGCCGCTGTACCGGGTCTCAGCAGCGCGTTCGAGACCGCGCGGGCGCGAGAGGGCTGCCTATCCTTGGCCGGATCGGCGGGCAGCGCCCTGTCCCGGCTGGCCACTTACATCACGGGCGAGATCGAAGCCGATCCGCACGGCCTTCAGTCCAGCGCCTTGGCGGACCGGCTGGAGGACTGCCTGCTCACCGCGCTCACTTCGGCTTTGGCGCCGCCGCGGCCCGCAGCGGCGGCGGTGACCGCGCCGTCCGCATCCGCCATCCCGCATTATGTGCAGCGCGCCGAGCGCTTCATGGCCGACAATCTGGACCAGCCCCTCACCCTGGAGGACATCGCCGCCGCCGCCGGCACCAGCGCCCGCACCCTGCACCGGGTGTTCCGCAGCGCGCGGGGCGACACGCCGCTGGGCGTGCTCAAGGCGCTGCGGCTGGAGCGAGTGCATGGGGAACTGGCAGCCGGACGGGCGGGCCAAGGCGACATCGCCCGCCTCGCGATGGCGTTCGGCTTCAACCATCTGGGCCTGTTCGCCGCCGCCTACCGGACGCGCTTCGGCGTGCTGCCCTCCGCCACCGCGCGCGGGGCGAAGCTCTAAGAGGGCATTTGAGACGGATGCCCATTTCGGTTTTTTCGCGGGGCAGGGGCGTCGGATCAGCGAGCCGAGCCGATACCCATGCCCCGGAAGAATTCGCCCGCGCAGCGCCGCGATGAAACGGACCTGACCGACGGACAATGGTGGCAGATCGCACCGCTGCTCCCCGCAGCGCAGGCTGGCGGGCGCCCCCGGAAGGTGATGGGGTGCGAACGGGTGAACCATCTGTTCGCACCCAGATTTCGCTCGTCTGCGCAGGCGGCGTGCGATCAGGCCGCGTGGCGGGCTCCCATCCAGCGCAGCGGGCTGAAGGGCACAGGATCCGCGCACGGCGCCTCGCCCGACATCATCTGCGCCAGCAATTGGCCGCTAACCGGCCCGAGGGTGAAGCCCTGATGCCCGTGGCCGAAATTGAGCCACAGCCCCGGCTGCCCCGGCGCCTGCCCGATCACCGGCAGCATGTCCGGCATGCAGGGACGCACCCCGGTCCAGGGCTGCGCCTCCACGCCGGCGCCCAGATCCAGCAGGCCGCGCGCCGCCTGCTCGGCGCGGCTGAGTTGCACCGGCGTCAGGGGCGCGTCCGGCGCCGTCAGCTCCGCCCCGGTGGTGATGCGCAGGCCTTGGGCCATGGGCGCCATCACGTAGCCGTTGTCCGTATCCATCAACGGCAGATCGAGGCCGGCGCCGTCGAAATGCCGATGGTATCCGCGCTTGCGCACCATGGGCACGTGATAGCCGTAGCGCGCCAGGATCTGCGGCGACCAGGGACCGAGCGCCAGAACCGCATGTTCGGCCTCCACCGGGCCATTGGCGGTGTCCACTTTCCAGCCGGCCGGCGTGCGCGCCAGGGTCTCGGCGGCGCCGATGGCACATGATCCGCCGTTCGGGCTGAACAGCCGGGTATAGGCCGCCACCAGGGCGCCGGGATCGCGGACCGACCAGGGCGCTAGCCAATGGATCGCCCCTGCCCCACCGTTCTTGAGCGATGGTTCAGCCGCCATCAATTGCGCGGGATCCATCACCTGGAAGGCGACGCCATATTCGGCACGCAGCCGCTTGGCGGTCTCCGCCGCGCGCTCCAGCGCGGCGCCGTGGCGATAAAAGGTGCGGTAGCCCTGCTTGCGCACGAGGCCCTCGGCCTCGGGGCCAGCCTGGGTCATGAACATCTCATGCGCGGATGCCGCCTGCCGGATCAGATCAGACCAGCCCACCGCGATGCGGCGGTGGCGCTCGGGCTGCGAGTTCCACCAATAGCGCAGCAGCGGCGCCACATGCTGGGGCAAGGAGGGCCAATGGAAATGCACGTCATTGGTCCGGCCGGTGGCGATCGCCAGCAGCGAGGCCAGATCTCGCGGCATGGCGAACGGCTCCACCGCCTCGCTCTGGATGATGCCGGCATTGCCGTAGCTGGTTTCCAGGCCGGGCGGACGGCGATCCACCAGAACCACATCCCAGTTGCGGCGGCGCAGATGCAAAGCGGTGGACACCCCCACCATGCCACCGCCCAGAACGATTGCCGTCTTCATGTCCCAGCCCTCACCCACGCAGCTTGGCGATGACCGCGATCTCGACCTTGGCCGGAATCACCAGATCCGCGATCACCGTCGCACGAACCGGCAGCGGATCGGAAAAATGCTTGGCATAAGCGGCATTGAAGGCGGCAAAATCGCTCTTGTCGGTCAGATAGACCGTGCAGGACACCACATCCGCCAGCGTGAGGTTGCGCGTCGCCAACGTCTTGGCGATGCGGGCCAGCACGAGGTCGGTCTGCGCCTCGATGCCGGCCGGGATGGTGCCGTCCTCGGCAAACGGCACCTCGCCGGAAAGGTAGAGCATGCCGGCGGCTTCCCGACAGGGCGAGAACGGAAGAGCGGGAGTGGTCATAAGGCCTCGATGCGGGAAGAGGCCGCCGGGTCGGCCGGCGGCGGGAAGGAGAAAACGGATTGCCGCCTTACGCGGCGCTGGGAACAGCGGCGACCGGCTCGCGCGTGCGGATGGTCGCCGCGACCACCACGGCCATGGCACACATCACCAGGAGGAAGTTGAAAGCGGCGTCATAGACACCGAAATTGGCCACCAGCACACCCATCACATAAGGCGCCACCGAGCCGGCGCCCTGCCCGCCCACATTGACGAGGCCGATGCCGGTGCCGATCTGGTCGTCCGCCAGCACCTTGGTGGGTAGCGCGATCACCGTCGCCAGGACGAACGACTTGAAGAAATAGACCAGGGACTGGAAGAAGATCACCCCGGCAACGGTTTCCGCCTTGTACATGGCATAGAGCAGAATGCCGGTGAGCGTGGCGCTGCCCATGAGCAGGTACTTCTCGCGCTGGGCGAAGAACCGGGTCATTACCCAGCCGCCCATGCCGGTAGCGATGGTGGCCATGAGGAACGGCACCGGCGTCAGCAGACCCACCGCCTTGAGATCGAGGCCGCGCTGCTGGAGCAGATAGGTGGGCATCCAGGAATCCAGCCCCTTGTTGACGCAGGAGAGCCCGAACCATACCAGCATCAGCTGCCACATCAGCGGGTTCTTCATCAGGTCCCGCACCGGCGTGCGCGGCTTGCCGCCGGCCACCGCCTTGCGCGGCAGCGGGCGGATGTAGGGGACCGCGAAGAAATAGGCGACCGCGAACACCACGCCTGCCACGCCTACGATCTCGAAGGCATGGCGCCATCCGAAGGCGATGATGAGCGGGGCCATGATCAGCGGCGCCAGCATGCTGCCCAGATAATTGGACGAGGTCAGCAAAGCGGTGAATTTCGGCCGGCTGCCCTTCTCGACGATCTCGGCGACGCCCTTGATGCTGGCTGAGGGGAAGCCGCCTTCCGCCAGCCCGAAGATGAACCGGATCACCAGCAGCGAGACCAGGGACCAGGCCTGGCTGGTGAGGATGGTGAACACCGACCAGGCGGCGATGGTGACGATTACCACATATTTCGACCCGAAGCGATCCGCCAGCCAGCCGCCGGGGATCTGCATCAGCGCATAGCCGAGAAAGAAGATACTAAGCACGGCGCCCAATTCGTCGGGCTTCAGGCTGAACTCCTTGCCCACCTGGGTCAGCGCCAGCGACATGGCGGCCCGGTCGATATAAGAAATGCAGAAGGCGAGATAGAGCAGCGCGAAGCCGATAATGGCGGCCCTGTTGCCGGAAATTTTCTTCAACATGAAAGGCCACGGAAGGTTGTTATTGGTTGAACAGCGCGCCC
>CALRNP020000080.1:0-21613 GCA_943369575.1 Azorhizobium sp. AG788
GCTTCCATCTCGTTGAGCATCGTGACGCCCGTGAGCGCGGCGATGCTGCCCTGGCAGCTTGGGCACGAGAACACCTGGCGCTGAAGGACCGCGCTTTCCAGCAGATCGTCGATGTCCTCCGGCGCGTCCTCGACGCTTGGCACGGTGAGGATCCTCACGCTCTCACGCCGGCACCCCTCGCAGCGCATGAATAATTGGAACCGGCGTGGCGGCTTCACCGCCCTTTCCTGGCCTTCGCCAAACCCACCCATGGGGCTCTCCCTACCTCTGATGTTCCTATTTCGTTCTCAATTCGATCCCGAGTCAATCGGCCGCGGACCGAATCAAACCAAGATTTCCCAGTCACCCCCTACAGGGAAATATTCCCCTATGAGGGGTTGACATAAGTTACCCTATCGGGGGAATATACATCCATCGAAGCCGCCACGGCTGATGGAGCCGAACATGAGCCCGCTGGTCACCGCGAACCTGGAAATCGATCAGCGCGCTGTGCACCTCCAGGCGCTGCGGGACGCGCGGGCGGACCTCAACTGGTACGCCGCGAACCGGCCCGATGCGGCGCCATCCTATCTCGAAGCCCTGGCCGCCCGGCTGCGCCGCGTGAAGCAGTGGGCGCAGCGTGACCTTGATCTGGAAACCGAGCGGGCCCGGCTGCGCGCCCTGAGCGAAGCCGATCGCCGCGCCGAATACCTGCGGGGCGAGATCGACCGCTGCGAGAACCCCTCCACCTGCCCCGGCTGGCTGTTTGAGCCGCTCGGCACCCGCGCTGCCGCCCATGTCGCCGGCCTGCGCGCCGAACTGGGCGCCCTCACTTCTTCCAATCAGCGCGCCGCCTGAGCGGCTGCACAATATCCAAGAGGGAACAACGATGACCACGCTGCCTGCCGACCTCACGGACCTCCTGGCACCCTCGTACGCCGCCGAGAATATCGTGCGCATGTCCAACGCCGCCTATTACCTCGCCTGCGAAGGCATCGACCCCGAATGCCACTTGCGGGAGGTTGAGCGGTCCTTCCTCCGGATGTCGGAGCTCCTCGGCTTCGACGTGGTAAAGCGCGCTCCCGCCGGTGCGGTTGCCACGCTGCATGCGAAGGCCGCGTGATGCGCGACCTCTCCCTCCCCCTCTCCAGCGCGGCCCCGGCCCGCTGGGCTGCGCGGCCTACCTGCGGCGCCAACATCACCAAGCTGTTCGGGGCAATCATCGTCCTCGCCCCTCTGCTGGTCTTCGTGCTGGTCGTCCTTCTGGCCGACCGGCTTATTCCCGGCCCCGCGTACCCCAGCCAGACGGGCATTACGGGGTGGATCGAATGAGCCGGCGTCGCGCCGCCCGCGGCCCTGCCGAAAGCCGCCGCCCCATCGACGCCCTGGAAGAGATGGCCGCGCACGCGGTGATCGAGGGCCACCACCCGCGCGATTGCGTGCGGGTTGCTGAGAACTGGGCGGCGAATGCCCGCCGGGCCGCCAAGGCCGCTGAACACCGCAAGATCAAGGGGACCCGGAATGTCTGACCAATACGAGACGTGGCGCCTGCTGCTGGCCGGTGCGAAGCCCCTGATCAGCGATGCGGAGCCCGCCGTCGGCTTCTATCGCGTCCACCGGAAGGGCGCCCCGTGGGAGCCCGTGGCAATCGCCGCACAGGATGACGGCACGGTCTACGCCCTGCGCGGGCCGGATGTGGTGGCCGTTGAGACGGTTTGGCCGTGGGCCGCGCGCAATCCGGTCGAGTATGATGCCTACATCTCGGCTTTCGAGGGCCGGGGCTGGCCGGACGATGCGCCGGCGCTGCCCGTTGCCGCCGTGGCGCCGCCGGCCGACGCCGCCGAGAACCCGCGCGCCGTGGCGGGGGACAATGCCGCCACCACCGACGCAGCGGAAGCCCTGCGGCTGGAGCTGGAAGGCGAGAAGGAGATCGCCCGCCAGTTCCTCGCGTCCCCGATCACCAGCCAGGAAGAGGCAGACCGCGCCGCCGTATGGGCCTCCCGCGTTGCCGAGCTGAAGAACCGCGGCGATGCCGCCCACAAGGCGGAGAAGGCCCCGCACCTCGAGGCCGGGCGGAAGGTCGATGACCGTTTCCGCTGGCGCGAGGAAGCCGAGATCCTGGTGAAGAAGCTGAAGAACCACGTCCTGCCGTGGCTCCAGCAGAAGAAGGCGGAAGAGGACGCCCGCGCCCGCGCCGCCGCCGAGGAGGCCCGTAAGCAGCGGGAGGAAGCCCAGCGTCTGGCCGATGAGGCGGCCAAGGCCGGCGACGCGGAAGCGGCAGAGCGCGCCATTGAAGCCCAGCGGCAGGCGGACGAAGCCGCCAAGGCCGCGCAGCCCCAACGCGCCAGCGCCGGCCGCACCGGGGCCCGCGTCTCGGTCCGCACCACCCAGGATGTGACCGTCAGCGATCCGGTGGCCTGCGCCGCCCACTTCGCCGGCCTGCCTCAGGTGCCCAATGAGCTGCTGGACGTTCTGCGCATCCTGGCGCGCCGCTCCGTCAGCAACGGCCACCGGGACATCCCCGGCGTGACGATTTCCAGCAAGCAGTCTGCGGCCTGAGGAGGGCACCATGAACGCAATTCTCGAACGCGAGCTGGTCGGGGCCGAAAGCGGCACCGTGGCGCTGCTCAATCGCTCCGAGGTGGATGCCCAGATCGCCACGGCGCATCGGTTCCCCCGCTCGATCAAGTCGTTCCTCAACGAGGCCCGTGAACTGGCCACGCTGAACGAGCAGATTGCCTCGGAATGCACCTATGCCGTCCCCCGCGATGGGAAGGTGATCGAGGGGCCGTCGGCGCGCTTCGCGGAGATCGTCCAGTCCGCATGGGGGAACATCCGCAGCGGGTCCCGGATCGTGGACATCGGGCCGGCCTTCATCACCGCGCAAGGCGTCTGTCACGACCTGCAGCGCAACGTGGCGGTGACGTTCGAAGTGCAGCGCCGGATCACGGGCAAGAACGCGCGCCGGTACAGCGACGACATGATCGTCGTCACCGGGAATGCGGCTTCCTCGATCGCACTGCGCAATGCCATCCTCAAGGTCATCCCGAAGGCCTTCTGGTCGGACGTATGGGAGGAGGCCCGGCGCGTGGTACGGGGCGACTTCAAGACCCTCGCCAACCGGCGCGCCGCGGCGCTGGAGACGCTCCAGGGCTATGGCGTGAAGCCAGACCAGGTGTTCAGCCTGCTCAGCGTCCGGGGGCTCGAAGACATCACCCTGGACCATCTGGTGACCCTGCGGGGGATCGTGACCGCCATGAAGGATGGCGACACCACCGCCGAGGAAGCGTTCAGGGTCGCCGCCGCTGCGCCGCCGCCGCCCCCGCCGGCCGGTGCACAAGCCGCGAAAGCGCCGCCGCCCCCGCCAAAGCCTTCGAACCCGGCCGTCCCGCCACGCCCCCCGGCGGCGGCGGCCGGTGCCCCGGTGGAGGAGGCGCCCCCCGCGGCCTCTTCCACCGGGGACGATTTCCCCGGCGACCTCCCGGCCGGGCTGCTCGGCGAATTGGAGGCCCGCTTCGTGCTGGCCAAATCCGAGAAGGTGCTCGGCGACATGTGGGCATTTGCCGAGGAGGACATCAGCGCCGCGCCGGCGGATGTCCGCCAGGGCGCCTCGGACCTCTATGACCGCCATCTGGCGCGCATCGCGCGGGGTGGCCAGTGATGGAGAGCTTCCTCCTGGAGAAAACGCCGCGCGGCTTCATCCCGGCATCTGCCATGGATGCCGAGGACGCTCAGGCGATCCCGCTCGGCACCCAGCTCAAGGTCGCCATGCCGGCCAAGAGCGACAAGGCGAACCGCTTCTTCTGGGCGCTCTGCACCTTCGTCGGAAACGGCACGGGCACGGAGAAGCGCGCGCTCGCCACCGAACTGCTGCTGCGCACCGGGCGCGTCGATGCCCTGACGCTGACCAACGGCGTCATCCACATGCTGCCGCGCTCGATCGCCGCCATGAAGGTGGTGGAGTTCCGAGAATTTCTGGACGACGCCATCGACCTGCTGCTGCGCGATTATGTCGGCGACATGCCGCGCGATCGGCTCTTTGCCGAGGTCGCGAAGATGTGCGGCGTCTCCTGGGCGGACATCGCGCGCAGGGGGCAGTCATGAGCGCCCCGAAAGTCATCCTCTGGCGCGCTGTGCTGGTCGTGGTGCCGCTTGCAATCGCTCTTGGCATTTCCGAGGCGGCGCGAAAGCTCCAGCCCGCCGCAGAGCGGATCTTTGATCGTCTCGATGCATGGGGGCGCGGCCAGTCATGACCTTCCGCCCCATCCATTCCGGCGACCACCTGCTGCTGATCGACGGCTCCGGCCTGATCTGGCGCGGCTTCCATGGGGGCGCCAAGCTCAGCCGCCGCAGTGACGGCCATCCCGTCGGCGCCATCGCCGGCTTCTGCGAGCGCCTGTGGTCGCTCCTGAACGATCGCCAGTTGAGCGCCGCCACCCATGCGGCGGTGATCTTCGATGCCGGCCGGCGCAACTGGCGCCACGATATCTCGCCCGCCTACAAGGCGCAGCGGCCGCCAGCGCCGGACGAGATCACCTGTCAGTTCCAGCCGATCCGCGCTGCCTGCGCTGCCCTGCCGATCCGCGGCGTGGAGTTGGCCGGATACGAGGCGGACGACCTGATCGCGACCTATGCCCGGCGCGCCGTCGGCGCGGGCGCCACGGTGACGATCGCCACGTCCGACAAGGACCTGATGCAGCTGGTCAACGACGCCGACGGCGTGTGCATGTTCGACCAGGTGAACAACCGAATTTTGCGGGATGAAGACGTTTTCGCCAAATTCGGCGTCGTGCCTGCCCAGGTGCTGGACGTGCTCGCCCTGTCTGGCGACGCAGTGGACAACGTGCCCGGTGTCCCCGGCATCGGCGCGAAGCGGGCCATCGATCTGGTGCGCGAGTTTGGTGGCGTGGAGAACATCCTGTCTCTCGCGGAACGCGGATCCAAGCACAAGCAGGTGCTGCGGGTGGCCGAGAATGCCGAGCTCGCCCGCATGTCGCTCCGGCTGGTGGCGCTGGATGCCGCCGCGCCCATCACCGTATCGCTGGCGCATCTCGCTGCCTCGGAGCCCGACTATGCGGGCTTCGCCGCCTTCCTGCGGGAATGGGATCTGCCCAGCCTCGCCAATAAGCTGACGGGGGCTTGGGCAGCATGATGCACGCGCGCATCGACGATATCGCAAGCTTCAAGGCGTGGCTCATCAAGCGCGGCGCCGTGATCGAAGCTCCCACCAACGAATGGGAGATCCTGCGGATTAGGACATGCGAAGGGACGCATGTCGCCTATCGCAATGCCCGTGGCGCCGAGACGTGGCCGGAGCCGCTCCAGCGCTTCCGTGAGGCGTTCCGGGCCGGTCGGGACATCGCGCTGTCTCCGGACAACACGGCACGCCATCGCCTCCGGGACCGCATCCAGCGCCTATCCGCGCGCGACGGCCTTTGGTGCTGGTTCTGCCAGGCCGGGTTCCTCTCCGAAGACAGCACCGAAGTTACGATCGAGCACCTGGTGCCCAAAGCCCACGGCGGCCCGGATCACGATTCCAATCTCGTCCTGGCCTGCAAGCCCTGCAACCAAGAGGCCGGCCATCTGCCCGTCGCAGAGAAGGTGGCGTTGCGCGACCGCAAGCTCGGGAGGACGGCATGAACCAATCGCCCCTCCTCCCCGGCCACACCGCGGTCATTCTCAAGTTCCGGCGCCCGGCGCCGAGGCGCGCCTTTCGCGATCCGGCCGCGCCGGCCGTGCTCATGGGCACGCTGGTGCTCGCCAGTTGCGCCGCCCTCACGGTGGCGACCGCGCACTTCACTGTTCTCGCGCTCAATGCGTGGCTGCCAACTCGCGCAAGGGAGCGCTGATATGTCCGCTGACACCCTTCCCCTCTGCCCCGTCTGCCTTGACGGAGAGCACCATGATGGCGGCTGCGAGATGTGCGGACGCGAGAGTTCGTTGGCGGGTTCCCCCGCGCCAGCCGGCGGAGCGGAGGAGACGGCAGCCCCCACTGATGTCTCCTCCACACCCCAAGCCGATGATGGCTGGCACTGGTGGGGCGGCGCCTCCGAAGAATGGTGCACCATCGGCCCGTGCCGTTCGCGCGACCAAGTCATTGCTGACGCGATTGATGGGGGGCTCGAAGCCGTCCACCTCTGCGAGGCGCGGCAAGACCCGCTACGCCTTGCCGATTGGATCGAAGCGGAAGAACTGCTGGATCGCGCCGACCAAGAAGTGGCGGACAGCGACCGGGTCGGGTCCGAAAACGATGATGGCCCCTGGTTTGACGCCAAGCCCGATCAGAAACGCGACCTTGTCGAGCGCATCAAGCGCGCCTGCGACGAATGGCAGGCCGCGCACGGTCTGGTCTTCATTGCCCAGACATTCAGCGACAGCCGCAACCACGAATACGTGGTGCTTCCCGCTCTTGACGGAGGCTCTCATGACCTCTGACCATCCATGCCCCCTCTGCATGGGCTTCCACTTCATCGAAGCATCGTGCCCGCAGTGTGGGCTGACCAGTTCCCAGGCCATCCCCCCAGCCGGCGGAAAGGGGGCGGCGGACATTGCGGACGCCGCCCCCACCCAATTCGCATATCTCGCCATCCACGATGGGTTGTGCACGGAGACGTCGATCGGTCTGCCCCCGGCGGACCTTCCGGCGTTCTGCCGCTCCGCCGGTGCCGACGGCGGCTATGTCGAGCGCGTGCCGCTGGGGGTGGCGCGACAGGCTCTGTATCGGCCGTGGCCGCAGTTTTACGCTGCTGCCCCTACCGCCGCCCCCACACCTGCGCCTGATCTGGTGGAGGCGGTGTGGAACGCCATCAACGATCCCCGCTGGCGGTTCACAATTGAATGCCGCGGAAACTGGAGTTGTGGCGACAGGGTCGTGACGTTCCCGGATGGGACCGCCCCCGTGAGCTTCAGCGGTGAAGGCGCGGCTGATCGGGCCGAAGCATATGCCGTGCGGGAAAGGCCATTGCGGCAGGCCCGCGCCGCTATCCAGGCCGTTCAGGAAGCGCAGGACTGGACCGTAGACGCCAGCGTTTTGGCGGGACAGATCCTGAACTATTTGGGCATCGGAACGGATGCTTCTCTAGAGCCCTATGCCGACCGGCGCCGCGACAGGGTGGCCCGGATGCTCACAGCATGGCGGGAGGCGCGCGAGCCGTCGTATGCGGATGGCTTCGCCGCCGGCGCCGAGGCGATGCGGAACGCTGCGCAAGCACGCGGCCATGAGGTCGGATTTCTCTCGTGGGAAGACCTTGAGGCCCTCCCCCTTCCCCCTCTCTCTAAGGGAGGAAAGAACAATGGCTGATCGTCCGATATTGTTCAGCGCGCCCATGATCCGGGCCATCCTCCGGGAAATCGAGCAGCCCGGCTCCGGGAAGACGCAAACGCGGCGCGTGCTCCGTTGCGGGCGCGAGCCGATCATTCGACCGGACGACCGCCTCTGGTGCCGGGAGACGTTGAAGCGTGCTCCGCACCTATGGACCTATGCGGCCGACGGCGATGAAGTCGGTTGGCCGGCGCGGGGCGAACTCGCGGGGAAGAAGCGGGACACGATTGTCTCGATCCATATGCCGCGCATAGCCTCCCGCATCACCCTCATGGTCACCGGCGTCAAGGTCGAGCGGTTGCAGGACATCAGCGAGGAAGACGCGCGGGCGGAAGGCTTCGCCCCGCGCGAGGAGCTTCGCGCCGTGGGCATGACGCCGACAGCGCGGGGGACGTTTTCCAAATACTGGGATGAAATCAATCGCGGATCTATCCCGCGAAACCCAAATTCGTGGGCGGGGAACCCATGGGTGGCCGCCTACACCTTCAAGCCGGTGTTGGCCAACATCGATGCCCTTGGCGAGGTCGCGTGATGGCCGGATTCCGCATCGTCCGCCCCGACACCGCCTTCGCCGCCGGCGCGCCAAAGGGGAAGCGCCGCCCGCGCGAGACCCTCCGGGAGCACACCAAGTTCGTCCGCAGTCTCCCCTGCTGCATCTGCGGATCCCGGCGCCAGGTCGAGGCGGCTCACGTCCGTTCGCCTTCTGCTGCCCACGGCAAGAGCGAGAGCGGCACCGGCGCCAAGCCATCCGATGAATGGACGGTGCCGTTGTGCCGGGCCCACCACCAGGATGCGTCCGACGCGCAGCACGAAGTCGGGGAGCGGAAATTCTGGGCGATGCACGGCCTGGACCCGTTCACCCTCGCGCTGTCCCTGTGGTGTGCGACCGGAGATGAGGATCGCGGTGAGGCCATCGCCGCCGAGGCGCGGACTCGAGCGCAGGCCGCCCTACCCCTCACCAAGGAGGTGCCGTAGCAATGGCAGCAGACAACGACAACGTCGGCCCCACCACGCCGCTCCGCCTCGACGTCGCCGCGCAGATGGCGTTCCCAGGCGGCGGGATGACGGCGAGCGGGCTGCGCCGCGAGGCCGCCCGGGGCCGGCTTGTCATCGAGTTGGTAGCGGGCAAACATTACACCACTCTCGCCGCGATCGAGGACATGCGACGGCTATGCCAAGTGCATCCAAAGGCGCCCGCCTGTGGCTCCGCCCTGAACGGCGCGACCGAGACGGAAAGGTCACTCATCACGCAACCTGGATCATCCTCGACGGAACCCGCCAGCATCGGACGGGATGCGCTGCTGGCGAAATTAGCGAAGCGGAAAGCGTCCTCGCGACCTTCATAACCGCCAAGCACAAGCCGGCCCGCCGTGAGCTCGATATCGAGAGCATCGACATTGCCGACGTGCTGTCGATCTATGATGCGGACGCCCGCGAGCGGCAGGCGAACCAGCGCGTGTTTGATGCCAGTATCGAGCGCCTCGCCCTGTGGTGGGGCGGCAGGATGCTATCGCACGTGAGCGGCAAGACGTGCCGTGCCTATGTCGATCACCGCCGGGCGGAATACCTGAAGCGGCACGAGGCCTCCGGCTCCAAGCGGCCGGCGCGCGAGACAGGCGGCATTGGCGGCGCCTGCCGGGATCTTGAGGTGCTGCGCGCCGCGATCAACCACCATTCGAAAGAGGGCCTGCACCGTGGCATCGTCCGTGTGGCCCTGCCCCAACGCGGCGCCCCGCGCGACCGATGGCTGACCCGCAGCGAGGCCGCGCGCCTGTTGTGGACCTGCTGGCGAGCGCGGGAGGAGCAACGGCTCCACCGCGGCGCGCATACCGGGCAGGTGGTGGGCACACAGCGCAGGCCGCTGCGCCATCTGGCGCGCTTCATCCTGATAGGCCTGTACACGGGCACGCGCGCAGCCGCCATTGCAGCCGCGTCTCCCACACGTGGAGAGGGCCGGTCCTACGTGGATCTGGAGCGCGGGATCTATTACCGCCTGGCCGAAGGCAAGGCCGCGACGAAGAAGCGACAGACGCCCGTGCCGCTGCCCGACCGCCTGCTCGCGCACCTGCGACGCTGGTCAGAGCTGGGCATTGCGAAGGCGCACTTCGTCGAGTGGAACGGGAAGCCAGTGTCGTCCGTGAAGACCGCGTTCGCCACTGCCGCCCGCAAGGCAGGCCTGGAGGGGAACGTCACCCCGCACACGCTGCGGCACACGGCGGCCACATGGCTGATGCAGAATGGCTGCGAGATGTGGGAGGCCGCCGGCTTCCTCGGCATGTCGCAGGAGATGGTCGAAAAGACCTATGGCCACCACCACCCTGACCACCTGAAGGGGGCGGCCAACGCCATTGCCCGCCGGAGAGCGAAACCGGGCCCGAGGCCAACCGCCAATGAACCGCCAATGGCCCACCGTGAACAAAAGGTGATTCTGGCCGATGATCCAGCGGAAGGATTGGCGGATCCGCGCGGCTTTCCGATGAGCCCTCCCCGCTCATAACGGTCTGGTTGGGGGTTCGAGTCCCTCCGGGCCCACCATCTCAATTTTTTGGCGTGGTTTTTCCTCGCTTTGCCTCACCAGAATCCCGGATTCGCGAAAGTGGGGCATTTAGGGTGACGCCATAGGTCTTGCGACGCTCGAAACCAGAATCGATCATTCGTTGGGATTGGGCGGGTGTGGTGTAGTGCTGCGCCATCCTGGATCAGACCAACCGAAGACCGCCATAAACTGATGTTCGGCAGCACGTTGAACCGCCCCGGCTTCACCGGAGGCCGTTTGGCTTAAGTCATGCCGCCATGACTGTCTCACCGAGCATGGCGTGGTAGCGGTTCTCGGCTTCGGCCGGCGGGATGGTGCCGATAGGCGCCAGCAGCCGGCGATGGTTGAACCAGTCAACCCAGGTCAGCGTCGCCAACTCGACCGCCTCGCAGGATCGCCAAGGCCCCCCGCCGATGGATGACCTCGGCCTCGTAGAGGCCATTGATCGTCACTCAACGGATATAGCGGGATAATCCTGTCAGCTTCTCCATGATGATCATCAACACGATAGTCGTGGCGATCAGCACGCCCGAGGCCGCGGCCGCGCGCACGTCGAGCATGTTTTCGATCAGGTCCCAGAGCCGGATCGGCAGCACTTCGGAACGCGCATCCGCAAGGAACAACGAAATGGCGACGTTGTCGAACGACGCCATGAAGCCGATGAAGGCACCAGCGCCGATGCCGCCGCGCGCCAATGGAAACGTCACATGGGCGAAAGTGAACCATGCACTGGCGCCGAGGCTCAGCGAACATTCCTCCAGCGCGCGATCGATCTGAGCCAGGCTCGCCAGCGTGGTGCGCAGGATGAAGGGAAAGCAGATCACCGTATGTCCGATGATCAATGTGGTCATCGACAGGCCAAGGTTCATTTGATTGAAGGCGAGCAGCAATCCGAGGCCGAGCGCCAGCGCCGGCAACAGCAGCGGCGACATCAGCGTGGTGTCCGCGGCCCGCGCCCAGCCCGCCTTGCTCGCGGTGAGCGCAAGGGCTGCGGCGGTTGCCAGCACCGTGGCGGCAAGCGTGGCGGCGCAGGCAACCTTCAAGCTTACCCCGGCTGCATCTATGATCTCCGGCGAGGCACCGAAGAGTGCCCGGTACCATTGGAACGAGACGCCCGGCGGGGGAAAGCGCAATGTCCCGGCCGAGGTGAAAGAGGTGATGAGAACAATCACCGTCGGCAAGGCCAGCAAGACGATGGCAACGCCGCCGATCCCATAAAGCGCGAGCGTATAGCTCCACTGGTCAAGCTGCCGCCATAGCTTTGGGCGCGTGCTGGAGGGCGCTGGTGTGGCCTCAGACATGAAGATGCCTCGTCGCAACCCGGCCCAAACTGTTGAGCATCGCCACCACCGCCAGAACGGACACCAGCAGCATCAGCGAGATGGCGGCGGCAAACGGCCAGTTCTGCCCCTGCATGCCCTGCTGGTAGATATACATGGGCATGAACAGCAGACGCCCGCCGCCGATGATCGACTGGGTCACCAGCGCGCCACAGGCGGCGGCGAAGACCAGCAGCACGCCGGCGATCACGCCGGGCAGGCTCAGCGGCACGATGACGAGGAACAGCGTTCGCCAGCGTCCGGCGCCAAGGGCGGTGGACGCCTCCTTCAGGCGCGGATCGATCAGAGTGAGCGCCGAAATGAGCGGCAGGGCCATCAGCGGCAGCTCGATCTGCGCCAGGGTCAGGACAAGGACCGGCTCGGTGTACAGTAGCGGGATCGGCGCACCGATCACGCCGAGCCAGATCAGGGCTTCATTGACCAGCCCCTGGCGGCCGAGGATCACCACCCAGGCGAAGGTGCGGACCACGGCGCTGGTCAGCAGCGGCAGGACGATCAGCAGGATGAGAATTCTCTGGATGCGCGCGGATGCCGCGACGAACAGCAGCGCCAGCGGATAGGCGAGCACCAGGGCCACACCGGCGGTGGCCAGGCCCAGCACCAGGGTGCGCCCGAGCACCGGCACGCTGAGGCCGTCGGTGAAGAAGCGCTTGAAATGCATCAGCGTGACGCCGTCGGGGCCGCTGGTGCTGGCCACCACAAGCATGATGATGGGCACCACAACGAACATCGCGAAGAACGCCAGCAGCGGCACGGCGAGCCAGGACTTGCCGAGCCGCATGCGAACCGCGCCTCGCGGCGCGGGCGTCGCGGCAGGTGGCGGCATGGAGCCGGTCATGTCACGATCTCCATGCCTGTCCGGCCCGGATCAGATCCGGACCTCCTTGTTGAAGCGCTCGATCAGCGCGCTGCGCTGCGGATTGAGCGCCTTCCAGTCGATCAAGGTCAGCTTGGCGAGTTCCTGGTCGTTCTTCGCGACCTTCTGCAACTCGGAGCCGAACGCCACTTTCTTGTTGGTCGGCGCGAGGAAGTTGGGCGCCGCCGCCATCTGCCCCTGCACACTATCGGAGAGGGCTGCGTCAATATAAGCATAGCAAAGATCGAGATCCTTGCTGTTCTCGATTACGTGCAGCGAGTTGCGCACCAGCACCCACCCGGTGTCCGGCCGGGCGATGGCGATGTCGGCCCCCCGTTGCGCCAGGGGCAGGATGGCGTTGAGATAGTTGAAGCTGATGTCGATCTGGCCCTGCTGGAACAAGGTCGCGAGCGCCCCGGGATTGGGCGCCACCGCGCCGACGTTCGGCAGCAGCTTCTTCAGCGCCTCGAAGGCGGGATCCATATTGCTCTCGCTGCCGCCATGCAGCTTGGCGATCTCCACCATCCAGGCGGAACCCAGGCTGCTGCCGAGGCCGGTGATCCCCACACGGCCCTTGTATTCCGGCTTCCACAGATCGAGCCAGGAGGTGGGTGGCGTCTTGATGGCGGTGGGATTGTAGACGATGCCCATCACCTGGGCGGAGATGAAGGCGCCGCGGCCGTTGGGGTCGATGAAGCGCTCGGGCAGATTGGCGAGGTTCTTGACCTTGTCCTTCGGCAAGGGCGCGAAGATGCCCATGTCCAGAGCCGCCAGATAGGGGCCTTCATCCATCAGCACGACGTTGAAGGGCGGGTTGGCCTTGGAGGCGGCAACCTTGGCCACCGCATCGAGCGCCAGGATGGGCTGAAGGGCGACGGTTGCGCCGGTCGCGGCGGTGAACGCCGGCAGCAGGATCTGGCGCTGGGCCACATCCCAGGTTCCGGGATAGGTGGTGGCGATCAGGCTGCCGGCGGCCTGCGCGCTGCCCGAAAGACCGGGCAACAGGCCGGTGGCGAGCGCCGCGGCGGCGCCGGAGGCGAGAAACTGGCGACGGGAAACAGTTGCGGTCATGGCCTGGCTCCGGGGCTTCAGTCGATATAGACGGGGCAGAGGGAGGGGTCGGACACCTGGAGGTGGACGTGCGCGCCGGGTGCCGCGCCGACCCCGGCACCACGCATTTGCAGCACCTTCAGCGGCGTTCCGTCCGACAGCGCCAGATCGTAGGCAATGGTGGCGCCCAGCGGCATGACCGACCGTACCGTGGCGGCGAACGCATTCCTGTCCCCGGCGCCATCCGCCGTGAGACGCAGATTCTCGGGCCGGATCGCCACCGTCACCCGCCCCGGCCGGCCGCAGGGTCTGGCGTGGGGCAGCACGAGGCGCGCACCCGCATCGGTTTCAATCTCGGCCGCGCCACCGCCTGCCAAAAGCTGGCCGGGCAGCAGATTGGTGTGGCCGACAAAGCTGCTGACAAAGCGCGACGCCGGGCGGTCGTAAATCTCCTGCGGCGTGCCGAATTGCTCCAGGCGCCCGGCATTGAACACCGCGATCTTGTCCGCAAGGCTGAGCGCTTCCTCCTGGTCGTGCGTGACCATGATGGCGGTCAGGCCGGCGTCCCGCTGGATGCGCTTGAGTTCGATCTGCATGTCGAGGCGCAGGTTCTTGTCGAGGGCCCCGAAAGGTTCGTCCAGCAGCAGGAGGGAGGGGTCGACCGCCAAGGCCCGCGCCAGCGCCACCCGCTGCTGCTGCCCGCCGGAGAGCTGGCGGGGATAGCGGTCCGCCAACGCCGTCATCTGCACGAAACGCAGCATCTCTTCGACCCGCGCGTGCCGCTGAGCGCGCGGCTGCCCGCGGGCCCGCAAGCCATAGTCAACGTTGCGCGCCACGGTCATATGCGGAAACAGCGCATAATTCTGGAATACGATGCCGACCCCGCGCTCGTCCGGTCCGAGCCCCCGCATCGACGCACCGGCGACGCGCACATCGCCGGAACTGGGCGGAACGAAGCCGGCCACGATCCGCAGCAACGTGGTCTTCCCGCAACCGGACGGACCCAGGAAGGCGATGAACTCGCCGGCCGCAATGGCCAGTGAGACATCGTCAATCGCCAGCGCCGGGCCGAAGCGATGCGAGATCGACGTCAGCTCAAGGGATGCGCTGCGCATCCGGACGGGAGAGGACGGAGATGAATGACCATCGGCGCGCATGGACGGGGGCTCTGAGGCGTGAACGCATCACATGCAACAAACAATCGTCAAAATTGTCGACAATGAAAAGAATAAATTGTTGCCACCATGACTGCGTTTTGGGCATCGGCCAAAGCGGGCCACTGCCCGGCGAAGTCACCCCCCACGACGCCTGCCGCCCTTGGCCTTGGGGATGATGCCCAGTTCCTGGAAAATCGCGGCGATGTCGGCCTCGCTGTCCTCGCCGCCATCCAGCCTCAGCCGGGTCTGCATCTCCACCAGATGGCGCTCCATCGCCGCGATGGCGCCAGGCTTGTCCCGTGCCAGGATGCGCTCGGCGATATCCGGATGAGCATCCGGACAATGGTCCTCAGCGCCCGGCTGTTCGTATTGCGCGATCACCAGCGAGGTGCGCAACGCCAGCTCCTCCATGAATTTGACCAGAACGGGATTTCCGCTCAGCCGTGCGATCTCGACATGAAAACTGGCGCTGAGGTCCAGTCCGTCCCAGCGGTCGTTATGCGCATGCGCCTTCTCCAGCGCCACAAGGCGCGACAGGTTCCGGCCCATCTCGGGCGTGAAACGATCAAGCGCCGCGGAGATGGCGGCCCGCTCCAGAATCTTGCGGGTCTCGAAGATCGCCCGCGCCTCGTCCACCGAGCATTGCGAGACGAAGGCGCCACGGTTCGGGATCAGCGTGACCAGGTCGCGTGAACCGAGGTGGGAGAGAACCTGCCGGATGTGGGTTCGGTTGGTGCCGAAGGCCGATGCCAGTTCGATTTCGCCGAGTTTCATACCGGGGCGCAGGCGCTTCAGACTGATCGCCTTGAGGATGCCCTGAACCACCGGGTCCTGATCCATGGTGGCCCGGCCGCCGACTGACGCCGCTTTTGGTTTTCGCATCTCGCCCCACACCTTGCTCGCCGCTCAGTTGTGACAGCAGCGGATCGCTTCGGCAACTCTCTGCCCATTAATTAGTAAACAATATGATTTATTGATTGTCGACAATCAGGCATTACAGTTTTAACAATCGTCGCACGCGGCTCGGGGAGCGATATGCGACAGCGGGATCTCATCGGCTATGGCGGTCATCCACCTGCGGTCATCTGGCCGAACGGTGCCAGGGTGGCGGTCTCCTTGGTGGTGAATTTCGAGGAGGGGGCCGAGTTGGCCGTCGGTGATGGCGACGCGGTCAGCGAGCGCATCGGCGAAGTCCTCAGTTCGGTCGCGCCGGGCGTCCGAGATCTCGGCCAGGAAGAGATGTTCGCCTATGGCACGCGCGTCGGCCTCTGGCGCTTCCTCGATGCCTTCGAGCGATATGGCCGGCCGGCGACCTTCTACATGTGCGGACGCGCCGTGGAGCGCCTGCCTCGGCTTGCGGCCGCCATCGTCGCGCGAGGACACGAACCGGCCTGCCACGGATGGCTCTGGCGTCCGCATGCGGACTTCGCCGATCGCGCCGAGGAACGGGCGTCTCTGGTTCGCTGCATCGACGTCATCACAGCGGCCACCGGCGAGCGCCCGCTCGGCTTCTGCTGTCGCGGCAGCCAGAGCGTCCACACCCGCGATCTACTGGCGGAACTCGGCTTCCTTTACGATTCCAACGGCTTTGACGATGATCTGCCCTATCTGGCTCGCGCTGGCGCCGGCAACATCCTGGTGGTGCCTTACGGGTTCGACTGCAACGACATGAAGTTCTTCCATCCCAACGGCTTCGTCGAGCCTGACCAGTTCGTGCGCTACGTCGCGGCGGCTTTGTCCACGCTGCTGGATGAGGCGGAGCGGGGACGCAGCAGCGTGCTGAACATCGGTCTCCATCTGCGCATCTGCGGCCGCCCCGCCCGCTTTGCCGCCGTGGAGGGCATCCTCAAACTGCTCGCCAGCCTTGAAGGCCGGGTTTGGGTGGCGCGCCGTGTTGATCTGGCCCGCCATTGGCTGGAGACCTCCGACCAAGAGGCGCGCAGCCGGATGAATTTCGCTCAAGCGCATGGGCGATGAAGGCCAGAAGTCCTCAGCTTCGTCCAAAGCAATTGGCCCCCAATGCCCCGGCGGTGGCGACCGCACAGGTGAAGACTGCTCCCCTATCTGCGTCAGGCGGTGTCGGGCGCCCTCGCGGCGATGGACAGAGGCGTGCACCGGGAGGCGACGCGGTCGAGATAGTCGGATTTGCTGGGCTGCATGTGCTCGATGCACAGTTGCGACAGCGCCCATTGATCGCGGCCATGCAGCAGTTCGATCATCATGTCATGCTGGCGGCAGGACAACTCCAGCCCCTCGCGATCAGCCAGATTCTTGGCACGCATGGGCAAGGTGAGGCCCATATAGTCCTGCAAGGATTTCACCAGATAGGGATTGCCGCAGGCCGAGAACAAGGTGACGTGGAATTCGTCATTGGTCTCGTGGATGCCGCGCAGATCCCCGGCTCGGGCAAAGCGGACATAGCGCTCCTGCACCGCCTTGAGCCTCTGCACCAAAGCTGCCGGCGCCGGCAGCGGGATCAGCAGCGCCGCCTGCCGGGTGAGCATCTCGCGCACCTCGTAGATCTGCCGCACTTCCTCCGCCGAATAGGAGCAGACGGTGGCGCCCACATTCTTCTCGCGCCGCACGATGCCGGTGCGCTCCAATTGCGCCAGCGCCTGGCGGATAAAATGCCGCGAGGCGCCGTAATGGGCCATCAGCACATCCTCCACCAGGCGCGAGCCCGGCGCGAAGCGGCCGAAGATGATGTCCTCCTCGATGCGCCGCACGATCTCGCTCTGGCTGGCATCGCGGGAGGCGGGAGGCGCGGCCTCGGGCGGGGACATGGCCGTCATGCTGTCTCTCCCGCATCCCAGCCGGACAGGCGATAGCAGTCTTCCACCAAGCGCAGCGTCTCCAGATTGTCGTCCGGGGCGGTTTCGAATGCCGCCCCGCTGGCCAGCGCATCGATGAAATGCGCCAGCGTCGCGGTATAGGAGCCCTGATAGGCCTCGGCCAGATCATAGTGTCGGGTTTCGGGCGTGTGGCCCATGCAGCTCAGGGTCGCGCCATCGAGGCGCAGGGTGCCGGCCTCGCCGATGATCTCCAGCCAGTCCGCCTGGGATGGCGGCGCCCCATGGACCGCGAAGCTGGCGAACAGCTGGATGCCGGCGCCGCCGGCACTCTCCAATTGGATCACTGCCCCATCCTCCCCGGCCAGGGCTGGGCAGGTGCGGCTGAGCACCGCCGCTGTGACGGACATCGGCCCCAGCAGCATGCGCAGCGTATCGAGATGATGGATCAGCACTTCGGCCACCAGCATGCGGGTTTCCGTGCGCATGAACGGCTGGCGCTCCAGGGCGGGATAGCGGCCCTCCCCGTCCGGCACCGTGCCGCTGGTGGCCAGCACCAGGCGCGCAGCCTTCACCCGGCCGATGCGGCCGGCCTTCAGCCAGCGGGCGGCGTCGCGATAATAAGCACGGAACCGCCAGTTTTCATGCACCATCAGCCGGCTGCGCCCGGCCACTTCGGCGATGAGGGCTTCCGCCTCCGCCAGCGTCGGCGCCAGCGGCTTCTGGCAGATCATGGGCAGGCCGGTGGCCGCCACGAGCCGCACCAGATCCGCATGGGCGGCGCGGGGGGCGGCAATGTCCACCGCATCCAGGCCGCCGGCCGCCAGCATGGTGGCGGCGTCCTCATAGACGCGGGCGATGCCGAAGGCGGTTGCGCGGTCCTCCGCCTTGTCGCCGGCGGGATCGGCGATCGCCACCACCCGGGCGCGCCCGGCCAGGGCGCGCCAGCCGGTCAGATGGTGCTGCGTCACCCAGCCGGCGCCGATGAGGCCGATGCGCAGTTCGCCCCGTGCTGAATATGTGCTCATTGCATGGTCCGCAGCACGCCGCGCACCGTGGTGGCGGTCTCGTCGGCGGGGATGGCCTTGCCGGTGGCGCCGTCAAACACATAAGCGGCGCTGGCGGAAAAGACGAGGTCCACCTCCTCCCCCGGCCGCAGCGCCACCGTGCGCGGCAGGCGGGCGGTGCATTCCCCGAGTGCGGTCTCACACACCACCAGCGTCTCCGCGCCCAAAGGCTCGATGGCGAACGCCCGGCCGCGGATGGTGCCGGTGGCTCCGGGGCCTGCGGCGGCACGATCCAGATGCAGGTCTTCCGCCCGCACCCCGAACACCGCCGGGCGATCCGCATGGGGCGCCAAAGTGGCGGCGGACCAGCGGGTCAGCGGCGCCGTCAGGCCCTGCGCCGCGAAGCCGAAGCCCTCGCCGGTGCGGGTGAGCGGCGCGGTGAACAGATTCATCGGCGGCGAACCGAGGAAGCGGGCGACGAAGGTGTCGGCGGGGTGCCAATAGACGTCCAAGGGCGCGCCTATCTGCGCCACCTTGCCGCCGTTCATCACGCAGATGCGGGTGCCCATGGTCATCGCCTCCACCTGGTCGTGGGTGACGTAGATCATGGTGGAGCCCAGGCGATGATGCTGCTTGACGAGTTCGTTGCGGGTGTTCACGCGCAAGGCCGCATCGAGGTTCGAGAGCGGCTCGTCGAACAGGAACACCATGGGCTCGCGCACCATGGCCCGGCCCAGGGCTACGCGCTGGCGCTGGCCGCCGGAGAGCGCGCTGGGCTTGCGCGCCAGCAGCGCCCCAAGGCCGAGCAGATCGCCCACCTCCTTCACCCGGCGGTCGATTTCCGCCGCCGCCACCTTGCGGCGGCGCAGGCCGAAGGCAAGGTTTTCCGCCACGCTCATGTGCGGATAGAGGGCGTAGGACTGGAACACCATGGCGATGTCGCGGTCCTTGGCGGGCACATGGTTCATCACCCGCCCATCCATGGACAGGGTGCCGCCGCTGATGGCCTCCAGCCCGGCGATCATGCGCAGCGTGGTGGACTTGCCGCAGCCGGACGGCCCCAGCAGCACCATGAACTCGCCGTCGGCGATGTGCAGGTCCACATTGTCCACCACCGGGTTCGCACCGCCGTAGCGCTTGGAGATCTTGTCGAGATTCACGACCGACATGGCGGTTCCTCTTATTTCACCGCGCCGGCCGTCATGCCGCGGATGAGTTTTTCGGAGAAGAAGACATAGGCAATGATCACTGGCACCACCGAGATCATCACGCCGGCGGCGATCATGCCGATGTCCTGGAAATGGTCGCCCATGAAGGCGCGGATGCCGATGGGCAGGGTGCGCTTGTCCGGGTCGGTGATGAGCACCACGGCGAACAGGAACTCGTTCCAGAGCTGGATGAAGTTCAGGATCAAGGTGGTGGCGATGGCCGGCATGCCGATGGGCAGGACGATGCGGCGGAAGATTTCGATGTCGCCATAGCCGTCCATCTTGGCGGCGTCGAACAGATCCTGCGGGATGCGGGCGAAGAACCCTTCCAGCAGATACACGGTGAGCGGCAGCTGGAGCGAGATATAGACCAGCATCAATCCGAACAGGGAGTTGTAGAGATTGTAATTCACCAGGATCTGGTAGAGCGAGATCAAGGTGATCTGCGGCGGGAAGATGATGGAGGAGAACAGCACCGCATAGATGATGCGGTTGCCGCGAAAGCGATAGCGCGCCAGCGCGTGGGCGGCCGCCGCCCCCAGCAAGGTCACCACCGCCACCGCGCCCACCACCACGAAGGCGGAGTTCCAGAAATAGGTGGCGAAGTTGGAATCCACCCAGGCGATGCGGAACTGTTCCCAGTGGAAGGGCTTCGGCCAGGCATAATGGTCGGCGCTGATTTCCGCCGTGGTGCGCACCGACATGGTGGCGAGCCACAGGAAGGGACCGAGTGTGTAGATGGTGTAGGCGCCGATCACCAAAGCCAGCATGATCTTGCCGAACAGGCCGGGCATGGGCGTGGCGCCGCGATCGCGGGGGCCGAACAGGGAGGTGAAGCTCATCTCAATATTCCAGCCGCTCTTTGGAGGCGAGGACGCGGTTGAGGATGATCACCGCCGCGCACACCACCCCGAACCACACCGCCGCAATGGCGGACGGATAGCCGAGGTCGAAGGTGTTCCAGTTGAAGGCGCGCTTGTAGACATAGGTGGAGACCGTCTCCGTCGCCCACAAAGGCCCGCCGGCAGTCATGATCCACACCAGATCGAAGATCTTCATCTTGCCGATGAAGGCCAGAATATAGAGGTTCAGCAAGGTCGGCCGCAGCATGGGCACGATGATGTAGCGCAGCTTGGCGCCCCAGCCGCAATTATCCAGTTCTCCCGCCTCCAGCACCTCGCTGGGCAGCGAATGGATGGCAGCGAGGCACACCACCATGTTGAAGCCAGCCCATTTCCAGGCATGGGTGACGATCAGCGCGCCGAGCGCCAGATTGGGATCGCCCAGCCAGGATTGCGCCAGGGAGCCGAGACCCATGGCCCGCAGCGCCACGTTGAAGACGCCCCAGTCATAATTGTACATCCACATCCACAGGATCGCGACCACCACATAGGACAGCAGCACCGGCGTGAACCAGGCGACGCGGAAGAAGCGGGCGAACGGCACCCCCGCATAGAGCGCCACCGCCAGCAGCAGGCCGGTGGCCACATCCAGCACCGGGGCGATGAAGGCCCACACGAAGGTGTTGCGCACCGCCACCCAGAAGGTCTCGTCCTGCAGCAGATCGCGATAGTTCTGCAGGCCCACGAAGGAGGCATCCAGCCCCTCGATGGTGAAGAAGCTGTCGTAGATGGTCCGCACCGCCGGATAGGCGGTCAGCCCACCATAGATGGCCAGGGCCGGCACCAGAAACACCATCAGCACCGGCCAGCTGGTGCGGCGGGGGTCCGCCAGGGAACCGGGCGAGGATCTCTCGCCCGGTTCCGCTTTTGGAGACGCCAAAGCTGCATCTTGCGCCATCAGCTGCTCACCCCTTGAAACAGGCCGCGTCCATCTTCTCGGCAGCCTCCGGAACGCTGATCAGGCCAGCGGGGAAGGCGTTGTTCATCACCTGGGTGTAGGTCTCGGCGCACTTGGCCCGATAGTAGAACAAGGGCGTTCCGAAGAAGTATTTCACGTCCTTGTTGCGCGCGTTCAGTTCCGCGAAATAATCCGCATGGGCGCTCTTGATCTTGGCCGGGTCGGATTTCAGGCCGGTCTGGAGCGAGACCTGCTCCATCCAGGACGTGCCGTTCTCCACCGTGGCCATGGATTTGAGCAACGCACCCGCGCAAGCCTTGTTCTGGCCCTTGGCATACATGACGAAACTGCCGGCCACCGCCAGGGTCTTGCAGGTGGGGCAGGCGCCGTCGGCCATGGCCGGGAATTGCATGATGCCCAGCGGGAAGTTCTTCGGCATGCCGCCGCCCTCCGGCGGGGCGAAGGCGCGGCCGGTGAACCAGGAGGGGTCCGGAAAGGTGAGCGCGCCGGGCGTATTGTAGAAATAGAAGTGGGATTCCCCCAGCTTCAGGGTGGAGAAGCTCTTGGGAT
>CALRNP020000081.1:0-21335 GCA_943369575.1 Azorhizobium sp. AG788
CGACGTGCGCTCCTCCAAGGTGCAGACGCTGGTGCTGGCGGATGCGCGGGCCTTGGCCACCCAGCCCTATGCGGCGGCGGTGAGCCCCACCGTCTCCACCAGCACCACCGCCCGCTATGCTGCGAAAGAGGCGAGCGCGCTGGTGAACGGCGTGGATGAGAACTATTTCGCCGCCAAGGGCACCAAGCTGGCCGAAGGCCGCTTCTTTGATGCCTCCAGCGTGCGGGCGCGCACCCAGGAAGCGGTGATCGACGAGAATACCCGCAAGGCGCTGTTCACGAACGTGCCGGGCGGGGCCTTGGGCAAGGTGCTGCTGGTGGGCGACGTGCCCTGCCGCGTGGTTGGGGTGACGCAGGCGCAGCAGGGCGGGTTCGGCTCCAGCTCGAACCTGTCGATCTATCTGCCCTATACCTCGGTGCAGACCCGCTTCCTCGGCACCAACACCCTGCGCTCCATCACCGTGAAGGTGAGCGACGCAGTGGACCCCAGCGCGGCGGAGGAGGCGGTGGTCGCCTTTCTGGAACAGCGCCACCGCACCAAGGACTTCTTCATCCTCAACACCGACGACATCCGCAAGACCATCACCAGCACCACCCAGATGCTGACCTTACTGGTGGCGGCCATCGCGGTGATCTCGCTGGTGGTGGGCGGCATCGGGGTCATGAACATCATGCTGGTGTCGGTATCCGAGCGCGTGGGCGAGATCGGCCTGCGCATGGCGGTGGGCGCGCGGCGCGGCGATATCCTGCAGCAGTTCCTCATCGAGGCGGTGCTGGTGTGCTTCATCGGCGGGCTGGCGGGCATCGGCACGGCGCTGGGTCTCGGCGCGCTGGTGTCCTTGGCGGCGCCGGGCTTCACCATGATCTATTCGCCGGTTTCCATCATCGCCGCGGTGGCGGTGTCCACGGCCATCGGCGTCGCCTTCGGCTATCTGCCGGCGCGCAATGCCTCGTTCCTGGATCCGGTGGTGGCGCTGTCGCGGGATTGAGCGCCGGCCGGCATGATCGATCGCGGCCATGGGTCCGGATCACGCAGGCGGGTTGGCGTTGCGAGGGGGCGGCGGTTCGCCGCCGCCATGGCGAGGCGTGAGGGGGGCCCTCGCGCAGTGTTCCTGCCGTCGCAACCGCTTCGGGCCGGGTGAGTGGTGGCGGCCGGCATGGACCTGCGAGAGCGCAGGGCTCAAAGCAGTACCGGGCGCTCACCCGCGCCAGATGTTGTGCGGCCGCCGGTGGCGGGCAAGCCCCCTGGATATGGTTGCAGCGGTGGCGCTCAAGCCGGACAGGCAAGGTCGCCGGCGCCTTCCGGCGCAGGGGCCAAGTCCGCGCTGAAAACGGCAATGCCGACCCAGGAGGCCCCGGATCGGCATGTGGTTTCTCACCGTGTCGTCGGCTGGTGCGCCCATGGCGGGCGCTAGAACGAAAGCTCGCCGGCGCGGGCCGGGCGCTGGCCGGCAATGGGTTTGGACAGGTTCAGCGCGTGCATCACCGCATCGGCGCTGGCATAGGCGGTCTGCTTGCCGCTGCGGGTGGCATCGCCCCAGGTCCGGGTGGGAAAGAAGGTTTCATAGATGACCGCCGCGAGGGTCTCGCGGATCAGGTCCAGCCGTGGCGACGGCTCGGAGGCGTCGGCCGCCCCACGCGGGGGGGCGGAGGGCCCGGCCGCGCGGGTGGGTGGGTCCAGAAGCTGCCCCACCCAGTGACGGAGGCGGCGCATAGGCTCAGTTGCCCGGCGCGATGGCCCCGAACACGGCTGATTTGACCGTGGTGAGGGTCGACCCGGCGCTGCTCACGGCGCCGTCGATCATCCGCTTGCCGCTACCGGCGAGGGCCAATGCGCCGTCCACGGCGCCTTCGAACATGCCGGTCTTCGGCGGCTGCGGCGGCGACATGGGCGCCGGGGGCAGCAGGACATTCGGGGTGACGGTAGGGCGCGCCGCGACCGGAGCCGGCGCGGCAGCCGGGGTCCAACTGGCCAGGATCACCGGGTCGCGGCTGTCGCAGGCGGTCTGGCAGCGGTCGAACCGCTCGACGCCCTTGGGCAAGGTGGCGGCCACATTGCCCATCTTGCCGCCGGAGGGGGCGGTGGCGCGGGGGCGGGCCGGGGGCAGCGGCACCGCCGCCTCGGCCTCGGCAGTCACCGCGACGGGACTCGGTGCCCGATCGGGCGCGATGTCGGAGAAATCGAAGCTGAGCGAGGCATTGACGGTGGCCGGACGGTTGAGCGCGGCCGCGGTGGGCTCCGCCTCGCCGGGGTAGAAGTGCGCGAACACGGCGGCGCTGAGGGTCAAGGCCGTGCTGACGCTCACGCGCAATCCCATCAGGCGCATGCGGGATAGGGTGCGGGGGCCGAAAATCAGCGTGTGGCGCATGCTCAACTCCGTTCGAATGTCGCCGACCGTTAGACCCAAACATCGTGTCAGGAAGAAGATAATTTTTTAGTGTGTGGTTTCTGGGCAACGGTTTTTTGTAACGAGATATGTCCGTCTCTGAACCCGCTCCCCCTCGGGGCGTTGACGCGCGCCCTTGAAATCCCCGCCCGCTGCCGCCATGTGGTCGCGCGCATTGATTTTTGACCGGGACCTCCACTGCCATGACCACAGCAGACACTGCCACAGCTCCGCAAAGCCGCACCTTCGAGGCGGATGTCGCCAAGCTGCTGCACCTGATGGTGCACTCGGTCTATTCCGATAAGGACGTGTTCCTGCGCGAGCTGATCTCCAATGCCGCCGATGCCTGCGAGAAGCTGCGCTACGAGGCCATCACCGATCCCGCGCTGCTGGGGGATGATCCCAAGCCCCGCATCACCTTGCGCATCGACGCCGCCGAAAGTCGCCTCACGGTGGAGGATAACGGCATCGGCCTCAGCGCCGAGGAGATGATCGAGGCGCTCGGCACCATCGCCCGCTCCGGCACCAAGGCGTTCATGGAGCGCATCGAGGCGGCGCAGGCCAGCGAGGGCGCCCAGCTCATCGGCCAGTTCGGCGTCGGCTTCTATTCCGCCTTCATGGTGGCGGACCGGGTGGACGTGATCTCCCGCCGCGCCGGCAGCGATAGTGCCAGCATCTGGTCCTCCGACGGCAAGGGCGCCTATACGGTCGGTCCCATCGATGTGGCCGAGGCCCCCGCGCGCGGCACGCGGGTGATCCTGCACCTGTCGGAAGAGGGCAAGACCTACGCCGACCGCTTCACACTGGAGCGCATCGTCAAGGCCCAGTCCGGCCATGTGCCGGTGCCGATCTTCATCGTCGAGACCCTGGAAGCCGAGCCGGAAGAGATCGCCGACGGCGTGGCGCTGTGGACCAAGGCCAAGGCCGACATCAGCGCCGAGGACTATGCGGATTTCTACCGCTCGGTGGCCGGCCAGTTCGACACCCCGGCGCTCACCGTGCATTTCCGCGCCGAGGGCCGACATGAATATACGGCCTTGGTGTTCGTGCCCGGTGCGCCGCCGTTCGATCTGTTCGATCCCGACCGCAAGGGGCGGGTGAAGCTCTATGTGAAGCGGGTCTTCATCACCGATGATGCCGAGCTGCTGCCGCGTTATCTGCGCTTCGTGCGCGGCGTGGTGGATAGCGCCGACCTGCCGCTGAACCTGTCGCGCGAGATGCTCCAGGACAGCGCCATCCTCGGCGCCATCAAGAAGGGCGTCACCGGCCGGGTGCTCACCGAGCTGGACAAGCTCGCTCAGAATGATGCCGAAGCCTATGCCGGCATCTGGGAGAATTTCGGCCCGGTGCTGAAGGAGGGCCTCTATGAGGATTATGAGCGCCGCGCGCAATTGCTCGGCCTCGCCCGCTTCAAGTCCACCACCTCGGGGACGGCAGCCGGCAGCGGCTGGCGCTCGCTGAAGGACTATGCGGCGGACCTGAAGGAAAACCAGACCGCCATCTATTACATCACCGGCGATCTCGCCCGCATCGAGCATGCTCCGCAGCTGGAGGGCTTCCGCGCCCGCGGCGTCGAGGTGCTGCTGCTGCCGGATCAGGTGGACAGCTTCTGGGTCACCGCCGGGGTGGATTATGAGGGCAAGCCGTTCAAGTCCGTCACTCAGGGCGCGACCGATCTCACCCTGATCCCGCTCACCACGCCGGCCGAGACACCCACCCCGGAAGCAGGCGAACAGACCGGAGACTTCATCGCCTTCGTCAAGCAGACCCTGGGCGAGGAGGTCTCCGACGTGCGCGCCTCGGACCGGCTGACCACCAGCGCCGTGTGTCTGGTGGCCCCCGAAAGCGGCATGGATCGCCGCCTGGAGAAGCTGCTGGCCGGGGCCGGGCGCCTCGACATGGCGGTGAAGCCGATCCTGGAGATCAACCCGCGCCATGCTCTGGTGGCGGCGCTGGCGGCGGCGGATGCCTCCGACGAGGCATTCCGTACCGACGCGGCCCGGCTGCTTTATGATCAGGCGCGGGTGCTGGATGGCGAGCAGCCCACCGATCCGGTGGCGTTCGCCGATCGCCTGATGCGGGTGATGGAGCGCAGCCTCAAGCCCGCCGGCTGACCGGCGGGTGCCATTCGGCAGCCTGCCCCGCGCCTGACGCGGGGCAGGCATTGGCTGCGCCCGGTGGTCACCGGCGGCCATGGCCCCTACAGCCTGTCGTGAACAAAGCGCCGCGCCCGCCGGTACCGATGGCGGATCGCAGACGGGCATGCGGTTTGCATCATTCTCGGGGCGGCGGGCGTTGTACCATCGCCGCGCGCAAGCTGAGCGGCGCAGGTGGGGCGATGGCGTCCGTATCAGGCAGCGCGCCATGGGGTGCGCCGGGGGAGCAGGGGCGCATGTGGGTCAAGATCCACCACCGGACCACCTATTTCTACAACCAGCCGGTGATCCTGGGGCCGCATCGCCTGATGCTGCGCCCGCGCGAAAGCCGCGACCTGCGGTTGGTGTCGTGCGACGTGCTGGTGACGCCCACAGCGGTGGTGACCTGGGCGCAGGATGTGGCGGGCAATGCGGTGGCGATGGCCACCTTCCAGGGGCTGTCCGATACGCTGGTGATCGATAGCGTCGCCGAAGTGCACCTCTACGCGCCGGCCTGGCCGGTGTTCCCCATCGCCGCTTCGGCGCAGGCCTACCCGTTCCGCTATTCCGACTATGAATGGGCGGACCTGGGCGCCTTGGCGACGCCGCAGTCGCCGGACACCGATGGGCGCCTGCGGGCCTGGGCCCGCAGCTTCGTGCGCACCACGCCCACCGACACTTTGTCGCTGCTGAAGGATCTGAGCGCTGGCGTCTCCACCGCCGCCCAATATCAGAGCCGCGAGTATGAAGGCACCCAGACGCCGCTGGAGACCTTGGATCGCGGCTGGGGCTCGTGCCGGGACTTCGCGGTGCTGTTCGCCGAGGCGGCGCGCACGCTGGGGTTCGGCGCGCGCATCGTCTCGGGCTATCTGTCCAATCCCGCCGGCCGCGCGGTGGGCTCGGCGGATGCCGGCTCCACCCATGCCTGGGCCGAGGTCTATGTCCCCGGCGCCGGCTGGATCACCTTCGACCCCACCAACCGCAGCGTCGGCGGCGCCAATTTGATCCCGGTGGCGGTGGTGCGCGACATCCGCCAGGCCATTCCCGTCGCCGGCAGCTTCCTCGGCCCCAGCGATGCCTTCCGCGAGATGCGGGTGGAGGTTGAAGTCACCTCCTGACGCGCGCCCTCACTCGGGCGCGCTGGCCGCGTCCAGAGTGGCGATATTGTCCACGCTCAGGGTCAGGTGCACCGCCTGCACCAGGCTGGCCATCTGGATGCGATTGGTGGCGCTGGCGATGGGGGCGGTGACGCCCTCCCGCGCCATCAGCCACGCCAGCGCCACTTCCGCCGGCTGGGCGCCATGGTCCGCTGCCACCACGTCCAGCGCATCGAGAATGCGCAGGCCGCGCGGGGTGAGATAGCTGGCGACCTTGCCGCCGCGCGCGCTCTTGCCGAGATCCGCCTCCGAGCGGTACTTGCCCGACAGAAAGCCCGCCGCCAGCCCGTAGAAGGGGATGACGCCGATGTTCTCGCGGATGGCCAGATCGCGCAGCGGGCCGTCATAGCTGGCGCGGTCATAGAGATTGTATTGCGGTTGCAGGGTGGTGTAGCGCGGCAGGCCGGTGCGGGCCGAGGTGGCGAGCGCGGCCTCCAATTGAGCGGCGTCGAAATTGGAGGCGCCGATGGCCCGCACCTTGCCGGCCTGGATCAGCGCCGCATAGGCCCCCAGTGTCTCCTCGTCCGGTACCGAGGGATCCGGCCGGTGGGATTGGTAGAGGTCGATATGGTCGGTCTGGAGCCGCCGCAGCGAATCCTCCACCGCCTGGGTGATCCAGCGGGCGGACAGGCCGGTGCGGTCCTCGCCCAGGTCCATGCCCACCTTGGTGAACAGCAGCACCTTGTCGCGCTTGCCCGGATTGGCCGCCAGCCACTTGCCGATGATGGTCTCGGATTCGCCGCCCACATGGCCCGGCACCCAGACCGAATACATGTCGGCGGTGTCGATGGCGTTCAAGCCGGCGTCGACGAAGGCGTCCAGCAGATCGAAGCTGTGGGCCTCGTCCACGGTCCAGCCGAAGACGTTGCCGCCGAGCACCAGAGGCGCGATGTCCAGGCCGCTCTGGCCGAGGGGGCGTTTGTGCATGCGTCGTCTCTCCCGTTCGCGGCTCTTGTCGCATGTTTGGCGCCGGGCGGGGAGATGCAAGCCCGCCCGCGCGCGGGATAGTGGACCCGTCCGCGGCCCTAAAGCGTTGCTCCCAGGAGCCCATCCTGCTTAAGTCCGCAGGATTGTTTCCGCCGGTGCGTGCCCGGCGGGCCGCCTTTTATTTTGCCTCTGAGGATCTGGATGCGTTCGCCTTCCAAGCCGTCCCCCTCCAAGCCGTGGGATAAGACTGCGGAGGCAACGGCCAAGCCGCGCCGCGCCGCGCCATCGGCCGCGGATCGCGACGGCGAGCCGCGGCTGCGCATCTTCGCGGCGGCGGAAGCGGTGTTCGCCAAGCGCGGCTTCGATGCCGCCACCTTGCGCGAGATCACCGAGGCGGCGGGCGTGAACATCGCAGCGGTGAATTATTACTTCAGTTCGAAAGAGGAACTGGTGCGCCAGGTGCTGGACCGGCGCATGACCCCTTATACCGCCGCCCGTCTGGCGGCGCTGGAGGCGCGGCTGGTGGCGGCGGACGGCGTGCCGCTGTCGGTGGCCGACATTGTCGAAGTGATGGTGCGCCCCATCGTCGAACTGAGCCGTGACGAGGATGGCGGGCGCTCGCTGATCCGCCTGCTGCTGCAGGTGCGCGCGCGGCCGAGCGAGGACACCATCCGGGTGTTCATTGATCGGGTTGATCCGCTGGTGCACCGCTTTGTGGATGCGTTGCAGATGGCGGCGCCGCATCTGACGCGGGCGGACATCTATTGGCGCTACAACTTCGCCATCGGCTCGGTGATGCAGGTGCTCGCCGATGCGGACCCGATCTCGTTCCGCTTGCGGCGGCAGTCGAGCGGGGCATGCGATACCACCGATGACGCCGCCATCGTGCGCGAACTGGTGGCGTTCGTGGCCGCGGGGTTCCTGGGGCCGGTGGCGAGCGCCGCCGATGCCCCCAAGCCCTCCGCATCCTTGCCGACGCCGGAGCCGGCCCGTCGCACCCGGAAGAAAGCCGCGCCCGCCTCCGCTTCATGAGGCGCGTGCCGCCCGCCCGGTGGGCCGGCGGCACGCAGCGCGATCAGGCCGACAGCCACACGTCGGCGAAGCTGCCGCGAATGCCTTCCGGCATGCCCATCACGTCATGCACCCGCTTGCTGAGGATGCAGGTGTAGTCGAGATCCAGCAGCGGCAGGATCGGCAGGTCGGTCATGGCCAGCTTCTGGAAGTCGTGGAACAGGCCCTTGCGCTTGGCCGGGTTGGTTTCCACCGCCGCCTCTTCCAGGATCTTGTCCATGGCCGGGCTGGCATAGCCGGAGGCGTTCACGAACGGCGAGCCGACCCGCGCCGCCTTCGACCAATAAAAGCGCTGCAAGCCCATGGAGGGATCGAAGATCGGCGCATAGAGGAACAGGTTCAGGTCGAAGTCGTAATCCGTATAGATCAGCTTCATATAAGTGGGCAGATCGGACGAGCGGATGGTGACGTCGATGCCCACGCGCTGGAGCGACTGCTTGACGAATTCCGCGCCGCGCAGATTGGCTTCGCCCAAAGGCACCCAGTCCAGGCGCAGCTTCATGCGCATCTTGTCGGCGCCGCGCGGATAGCCGGCAGCATCCAGCAGCGCTTCGGCCTTCTTGGGGTCGAAGGGATAAGCGGGCGGGTTGGCGAGGCGCAGGTCGCCGGCCTGATAGGGGATCGGGCTCGTGGCGGGCTTGCCGCTCTGGTACCACACGGCCCGCGCCATGGCCTCGCGATTGATGGACTGGAGGATGGCCTGACGCACCTCCAGCTTGGCCAGA
The DNA here is from genome assembly GCA_943369575.1 of Azorhizobium sp. AG788. GTDB lineage: Bacteria > Pseudomonadota > Alphaproteobacteria > Rhizobiales > Xanthobacteraceae > Azorhizobium. The sequence continues at coordinate 8,402 of CALRNP020000081.1, forward strand.
TCCGGATTGCGCAGATTGACCTGGATCGCCTGGGCGTGCTGGAGCAGTTCTTCGCCGCGGGTCTCCACCTCGAACTTCGGGTTGGCGCGGAACCGCGCCAGTTCGCTGTAAGGCACCGGATTGGGGCCGGCCATCAGGATTTCGCCGGTCTCCAGCGCCGCCGCGCGCGAGCCGGCATCATTGATGACCCGCATGACGATGCGGTCCAGATAGGGGCGCTTCTCGGACCAGTAGCCGGGGAAGCGCTCCAGGGCGATATGGCTGCCGCGCTGCCATTCCACGAACTTGAACGGGCCGGTGCCGATGGGGGCATTGTTGGCCGGGTTGCGCAGCGGGTCGCCGTTTTCATAGATGTGCTTGGGCAGGATCGGGCTCTCGAAGGCCGAGAGCGCGTTCATGGCCATGGGCGAGGGCTTGGAGAAGCGCATGATCGCCGTAAAAGCGTCCGGCGTCTCTACAGCGGTGAGATTGGCGAAGGTGCCACGGCCGCGCGGGTGGTTCGGCTTCAGCAATTGCATGAAGGAGAAGGCGACGTCGGCGGAGGTGAAGTCCGCGCCGTCATGCCACTTCACGCCCTTGCGCAGGGTGAAGGTGGCGGACAGGCCGTCGGGGGCCAGGGTCCAAGAGGTGGCGAGGCGCGGCTGCGGCTGGAAATCATAGCCATAGGCCACCAGGCCCTCGCTCATCTTGGATGAGGCCAGCAGCACCTGATCGGAGGTGGTGAAGGCGCACACCAGAGCGCTCGGATCAGGCCAGATGGCCATGGTCAGCGTGCCGCCGGCCTGGGGCGTCTCGGCGGCGAAAGCTTCTCCTGAGCGACCGATCAGCAGGCTGGCGCCGGCCGCGCCGGCGGCGCCGAGAAAGGTGCGGCGGGTGACAGGGCCGAAGGCGAGCGGTGGGCTGCGGTCAAAGGTCATGGCACCCTCTGGGTCAGGCGATGATGGGAGCGGCGGGTTCGGATCTGGTGTGGACGTGGTGCGCGGGTGCCGTCAAGCGGTCCACCGGGGCGTGGGCGGCACCGTCCGCCGTCACCGTCACCAGATGGCAGGCCACCGAGCGGCCGTCGGGCAGTTCGCGCAGCGGCGGCTCTTCGGTGGCGCAGCGCGGCTCGGTGAACGGGCAGCGGGTATGGAAGCGGCAGCCGGGCGGGGGCGCCGTGGGGCTGGGCATGTCGCCTTCGATGCGCAGATGCGGGCGATGGGCGCCGGCCGGATCGGGGCTGGGATGGGCGGCGAGCAGGCCGGCGGTGTAGGGATGCAGCGGCTGCTTCCACACCCGCTTGCGATCGGACACCTCGACGATCTTGCCCAGATACATCACCAGGATGCGGTCGGCGATATAATGCACCACCGCCAGATCGTGGGAGATGAAGAGATAGGACAGGCCCATCTCCTGCTGCAGCCGCACCATCAGATTGATGACCTGCGCCTGCACCGAGACGTCCAGCGCCGAGACCGGCTCGTCGGCGACGATGAGGGCAGGGTTCAGCGCCAGGGCGCGGGCGATGCCGATGCGCTGGCGCTGGCCGCCGGAAAACTCATGTGGAAAACGGCTGGCGGATTCCGGCGACAGGCCGACCTTGGACATCAGCTCCAGCACCTGGGCGCGGCGGGTCTTGGCGGTGCCGATGCCGTGGACCTTCAGCGGCTCGTCGATGATCTGGCCCACGGTGCGGCGGGGATTGAGCGAGGAATAGGGGTCCTGGAACACCATCTGCATGCGCTTGCGCAGAGGCCGCAGCTGGGCATAGGGCAGGCCGGACACCACCTGGCCGTCGAGGCACACTTCTCCGTCCGTGAGCGGGGCAAGGCCCATGACGGCGCGGCCAAGGGTGGACTTGCCGCAGCCGGATTCCCCCACTAGCCCCACGGTTTCGCCGGCGCGGATCTGGAAGCTGACGCCATCCACCGCGCGTACGTCGCCATGATGCTTGACGAGGCCGCGCACCTCCAACAAGGGCGTGCCGCCGGCACTGCTGCTGGCGCTCAGGGGCATATGGGCGGGCGCGCTCATGCCAGCGCCTCCTGGTCGGCGGTGGCAAGGAAGCAGGCCACCGCGCCGCTGCCGATGGCGGTGAGGGTCGGGCGGCTCACGGTGCAGGCCGGCACCACGGCCGCGCAGCGCGGCGCGAAGGCGCAGCCCTTGGGCAGAGCCGACAGCGCCGGGACGATGCCGGGGATCTCCATCAGCGGTAGGCGCGGGCCGTCATCCTCGGCTTCCGGATTGGGCAAGGCGCGCAGCAGGCCGCGCGTATAGGGATGCCGGGGATTGCGGAACAACTCCGCCACCGGGGCTTCTTCCACCTTGCGGCCCGCATACATCACCAGCACCCGATGGGCATTTTCCGCCACCACGCCGAGATTGTGGGTGATGAGCAGGATGGCGAGGCCCAGTTCCGCCTGCAAAGCCCGCAGCAGATCGAGGATCTGCGCCTGCACCGTGGCGTCCAGCGCCGTGGTGGGTTCGTCGGCGATCAGCAGCTTGGGATCGCAGGCCAGCGCCATGGCGATCATCACCCTTTGGCGCATGCCGCCGGAGAGGCGATGGGGCAGTTCGTCCAGTACCCGGTCGGGATCGGGAATGCGCACCAGCTTCAAGAGGTCACGCGCCTTGTCCCGGCGCTGGGCGCGGGAGAGGTTGGGGCGATGTTCCTCGAACACCTCCTCCAACTGGCGGCCGATGCGCATGACCGGATTGAGCGAGGTCATGGGCTCCTGGAAGATCATGGAGATGTCGGCCCCGCGCAGGGTCCGCATGTCGCGCTCCGACAGCGCCAGCACGTCGCGGCCGTTGAAGCGCACGGTGCCGCCGGCATTGAAGGCCACCGCCTCGGGCAAGAGGCGCATGAGGGAGAGCGCGGTCATGGATTTGCCCGAGCCGCTCTCGCCCACCACCGCCAGGGTTTCCCCCGCGGCCACCGTGAAGTCGAGGCTGTCCACCACCGTCACCTCGCCGGCGCGGGTGCGCAGGCGGGTGGTGAGGCCGCTGACCGCCAGCACCGGGCCGTCGGAACGGGGGATCTGCGCGTCCTTGGCCATCAGCGCATCTTCAGCTTGGGGTTGAGGGCATCATTGAGCCCCTCGCCCACGAGGTTGAGCGACAGCACCACCAGGATGATGGCGAAGCCGGGTTCGGCCACCAGGAACCAGGCCGAGCGCAGGCTCTCGCGGCCGGCACCGATCATGGCGCCCCAGGTGACCACATTGGGATCGCCCAGGCCCAGGAACGACAGGCCGGCCTCGGTGAGGATGGCGCTCGCCACCATGATCGAGGCGGTGACGATGATCGGCGTGAGGCAATTGGGCAGGATCTGCCCGAAGATGATGGAGCGCTCGGGCATGCCGATCACGTAGCAGGACTGCACGAACTCCCGCTCGCGCAGGCTCATCACCTCGGCGCGCACCAGGCGCGCCACCGGCGGCCACGACACCAGCGCCAGAGCGGTGATGATGGAGGACAGTGCTGGCCCGAAGATCGCCACCAGCACCACCGCCAGGATGAATTGCGGCATGGTCTGGAACATCTCGGTGATGCGCATCAGAACGTCATTGACCCAGCCGCCGTAATAGCCGGACAGCGCGCCCACGGTGATGCCGATGGCCAGCGCCACCAAAGTGGAGATGCCACCGATCATCAGGGCGCTGCGGGCGCCGTGGAAGATGCCGGCGGCGATGTCGCGGCCGAGCGGGTCGGTGCCGAGCGGATAGGCCATGTCCTCGCCGGGCCACAGCAAGGGGGCGGCGACCATGTCGCCGGGATCGTCGGGATAGAGCACGGGGGCCAGCAGCGCCGCCGCCACGATCAGGGCGAACACCACCAGGCCGATCACCGCCGTGCGCTTGCGGCGGAACAGCCGCCAGAGATTGAGAGCGCCGCTCATCGCGCCACGATCCGCGGGTCGAGCCAGGAATAGGCGAGGTCTACCAGCATGTTGATGATGATCACCATGACCGAGCTCATGAGCAGGATGCCGATGAGCAGGGAATAGTCGCGCTGGAACACGGCGTCATAGGTGAGGCGCCCGAGGCCCGGCCAGTTGAACACCGTTTCCACCACCACCGCGCCGCCCAGCAGCGAGGCGGTCTGCATGCCCAGCATGGTGACGATGGGCAGCAAGGCGTTGCGCACCACATGGCGCATGGTGACCTTGCGCGCGCCCAGGCCCTTGGCGCGGGCGGTGCGGATATAGTCCAGGCCCATCACCTCCAGCATGGAGGCGCGCATCAGCCGGGTATAGATGGCGAAGTAGAACAGAGACAGGGTCATGGCCGGCAGCACCAGATGCCACAGTACGTCCAGCGCCCGCCCCATGGGCCCGACATTCTGCCGCGCCACGTCGATGAAGCCGCCCGAGGGCAGGACGCCCAGCGTGACCGAGAACAGGATGATGAGCATCAGCCCGATCCAGAAGATCGGCATGGCATAGGCCAGCAGCGCCACCAGCGAGATCAGATCGTCCAGCAGGCTGTTACGCCGGATCGCCGCCAGGGCTCCGAACAGCACGCCGAGCGCCACCGACACCACGATGCTTACGCTCATCAGCAGCATGGTCGGGCCGATGCGCTGGAGGATCAGGTCGCGGACCGGCATGTTGTTGCGGATGGAATAGCCGAGATCCAGCTGGGCGATCTGCACGCCGTAGCGGGCCAACTGCACATAGAGCGGCTGGTCGAGGCCGTATTTCTCGCGCAGTTGCGCCATGTAGGCGGCGTCGCCCGTGCCGGCCTCGCCGGCCATGACGTCGATGGCATCGCCGGGGGCCATATGCAGGATGACAAAGCTGAACAGCACGATGCCGATCAGCACCGGGATAGCTTGGACCAGTCGCCGGGCAAAGAATGCGGGCAAGGAGCCGCCAGCACGCCCGGTCTTCGTTTTAGCCATGATGATCCGTCCGCTTGAGCAAGAGACGCAATCCAGACGAATTCCCTGAAACCATACTTTTTACGTCCGCGTCTCTTCACGACAGCGCGGCGTATATTGGCAACGCTAAGGGAAAAAGCCTAAAGCGCGTGCATGCCCACGCATTCAGCGCGGACGTATAAAAGGACAACACTTGCCCCCCGAATGCAAGCAGCTTTTGCAAACAAGTGTTTGAATTTTTCGGGTGTGTGACAGGGCGCGTGGGGCGCTGGTGCCGCGGCCCGGCCGGCCGGCAGCAGGCCGGCGGCATCAGTCGTTGTTCGTTCAGGGACGGCGCTGCTCAGGAATTGCTGGCGGTGCCAAGGTCCGCGAGCAGTTCCTGGCGCAGGATTTTGCCGTAATGGGACCGCGGCAATTCACTGCGCACATGCACGCTCTTGGGCCGCTTGGCGCCGGAGAGGGAGGTGCGGCAGAAGTCCAGAATGTCCTGCGGGCTGGCGTCATCGCCGTCCTTGAGCACCACGAAGGCGGTCACCGCCTCGCCCCACTCCAGGTCCGGCACCCCGATGACCGCCACGTCGCGGATGGCGGGATGGCGGGCGATGGCGTCCTCCACCTCCTTGGTCACCACCGAGAAACTGCCGGTGCGGATCACCTCCTTGAGCCGTCCGACGATGGCAAGGTCGCCCTTCTCGGTGAACTGCCCCAGATCGCCGGTGTGCAGCCAGCCGTCCTTCAGCGCGGCGGCAGTGGCCTCGCGGTCGTTCCAATAGCCGGCCATGACGTTCGGGCCACGGATCAGCACTTCGCCGGTGGCATCTCCGGGCGCCTCGGGGTCGGTCCCGGCCAGGGACACCTCATAGCCGAACAACGGCTTGCCCACGCAATCGCGCACGGCGGCGCGCAGGGCGCGCCGGCAATCCAGGCGTTCGGGGCGCAGATAGCAGGTGACCGGCGCTTCGGTGAGGCCGTAGAGCAGGCCGATGCGCGGGCCGATCAGTTCCAGCGCCTGATCGAACACCGGCGAGGGAATGCGCGAGCCGCCCACATGCAGGGCTTCCAGCGCGTTGAGGGCCACGTCATCGGGCGCCAGATGGTCCAGCGCCCGGCGCAACTGGGTCGGCACCAGGGAGGTGCGGGTGGCGCCATTGCGGGCCATCTGGAACGGGAAGCGCTCGGCATCGAAGCCGCCAGCGAGCACCACCCGCGCCCCGGCCATCAGATAGGCCAGCGTCGTCACCTGGGCCACCGGCCACAGCGGGCGGACATTCAGGAACACGGCCTCCGGCCGGATGTCGAAGCCGGCGATCACGTTCTGGACCACGGCTGACAGGTTGCTATGGCGCAGCATGATGGCTTTGGGCCGGCCGGTGGTGCCGCCGCTGAAATTGAGCGAGGCCAGTTCGGTGTCCGCACCCGCCGGAATAAAGCGGTCGGAGGCACGGCTCAGCAGCGTCTCATAATCATGGGCGCCGCGAATGGCGCCGCGCACGCAGATCACATGGTCGAGGCCGGCCACGTCCACCCGCAGATCCTCGGCCACCGCCGCCAGGCTGGCGTCGGTCACCAGCACCCGGACGCCGGCATGGCGCAACTGCGCCAGCAACTCGGCGCGATTGGCCTTGGGGTCCATGGGCACGCGCACAAAGCCGGCGGCCATGGCGCCGTAATCGGCTTCGAGATATTCGCGGATGTCGGGCAGCAGCAAAGCGATCCGGTCACCCCGCACGATGCCGAGGCCGGCCATCGCCTGCCCGAACCGTGCCACCCGCGCCAGGAAGGCCTCAAAGGTCCAAGGCCCCGCCTCGTCGACCAGGGCAACGCGGTCACCATGCCAGGCGCGGGCCCGGCGGAAGAGAAGGCCGAGGTGCATGATCACCACCCCCTCAGAATGACGCGGCCGGTGGTATGCCGGCTTTCCATCAACCTGTGCCCTTCAGCGACGTCTGGAAAGGGTAAAATGCGATGGATGACGGGTTGGATCGATCCAGACTCCAAAAGGTGGAGTGCCATACTAACATCCGCATAGGTGGCGTTGCCGGAGCCACAAATACGCAGGCGCCGGCCGATGACGAGGCCGGGATCCAGCTGGATCGGACGGGCTTCCACATTGCCGAGCACCACCACCACCGCATGGGCGGCGCAGGAGCGCAGGCTCTCGCCGATGGTGCTGGACACCACATTCTCCAGCACGATGTTCACCCCGGTCTTGCCGGTGAGCCGCCAGGCCTCCTTTGAGAAGCCCCCATCCGTGGTGACGATCACCTCGTCGGCGCCGGCGGCGCGGATGGCCGCTTCCTTGTCCGGGGAACTGGTCACCGCGATCACGCGCGTATGCAGGGTCTTGGCGATCTGGATCTGGTGCAGCCCCAGCCCGCCGCCGGCGCCGGTGACCAGCACGGTGTCGCCCACTTTGGCTCCGGCCACCCCCACCAAAGCGCGGATGCTGGTGCCGATGGGGCACACCGCCAGGGTGGCGGCATCCAGGCTGACCGCGTCGGGGACGGCGATCAGGTTGCGCTCCGGCACGCAGCAGTATTCCGCATAGCCGCCGCCGCCCTGCTCGCCCAGCACCCGGCTGTTGCGGCACAGATCCTGCCGCCCGCCCAGGCAATGGGGGCAGATGCCGCAATAGAGCCGCTGGTAGATCACCACCCGCGCGCCGACGCGGCTGGCCGATACATTGGCGCCCACCTCTTCCACCACACCGGAAATCTCGTGGCCGAGGATCTGGCACGGCTGGTCGCGCGGGATGCGTCCGGCGCGGGAGAGGACGTCGTGATAGCAGATGCCGGCCCCATGGATGCGCACCAAGGCCTCCCCCGGCCCCGGCTCGGGCCGGTCCACGCGCACCGCGCGGAACACGTCGGGCGGTCCGAAAGCAGGGAAGATGACGGCATTCATCAGGGGCATGAAGGAGTCCAGTGGTTCGGCGCGGGAGCCGCGGCGCAAAGGGGCATCAGCGGCGGGTCTGGTGGGCGGCAGCGCCGTGCCGGAAATCGTCCTTGGCCTCGACGGCCGCACGCGCCGCAACCGCTTCCGCCCGTGCTGCCGCATAGGCGGCACGGCGGCTGAAGGTGGCGAGGCGCTTGGTGGTCTGCACGCCGATGGAAGGATAGCTGGCAATACGCTCAGCCCATTGGGCTGCGGTTGCCTGCACATCGTCCACCACGGCATTAAGAAGTCCGAACCTATAGGCTTCCATTGCGTCCACATTGCGGGCCATCAGCAATAATTCCATCGCATAGGCCTGGGGAATGACTTCGCCGAGGCGCATGGCGCTCATGGCCGAGATCATGCCGTGCCGAACCTCTGGATAGCCGATGACCGTGTCGCGCGCCGCCAACCGCAGGTCGCAATGCAGCGCCAGCGTCATGCCCATGCCGATGCAATAGCCGTGCAGGGCGCCGATCACCGGCTTGTCCAGGCGCACGCCGACGCCGGGAATGGCATCCAGCAGCACCTCGGTGGTGACCATCTGGCCGGTGCGGTTGATTTCCTTGATGTCGGAGCCGGCGCAGAAGGCGCGCTCGCCGGCGCCGGTGAGCACCACCACCCGCACCGCGTCATCGGCGGCCACCTCGCGCCAGATCTCACCGAGGCGCACCTTGGCGGGCACGTCCAGCGCGTTCATCACCTCCGGCCGGCGGATGGTGACGGTGGCGATGCCACCGTGGACTTCAAGCGTGATGGACATCCTGAGCCTCTATGCGGCGCATGCCGGCTCAGAACATTCAGCACAAGCGGAGCAATGGGCTCCAATGCCGTTTTTTGCTCTGCTTATGCCTGGATTGCATAAGCAAAGCCCCCCCAACACAAGGCCAAGGCTAAGGTGCGATGCGGGCATCCGGCGCCAGATGCCGGGCCAGAAGCGCCATCAGTGCATTGACGGGCTGGGAGGCGATACGCCGCTCCGGCCGGACGATGCCGAAGTTGAAATCCAGGCGCGGCACCAGCGGCCGGGCGACCAACTGGCCGGCGCCGAACTCCTCGGCGGTGAAGGGGTCCACCACCGAAATGCCGGCCCCTGCCGCCACCAGGGCGCAGGCCGCCAGCGAGGTGAGGGCCTCCGCGCCGATGGTGAGGCCGAGGCGGGCGGCATCCAGGCGCGCCCGCAGATGGCGTCCCACTTCGCTGTCCGGGGGCAGGGTGATGAAGGGATGCCCCACCAGATCCGCCAGTTCGAGCGCGGGCTTGTCTGCCAGCGCGTGCCCCTTCGGCAGCACCACGCGGCAGGGCGCGCGGAAGGCGTGGCTTATGGTCAGGCCGGGATAGCCTTGGGGCACCTGCGCCACCGCCAGATCGAACAGGCCATCCGCCAGCGCATCGCGGATGCGGGCGGAGGCATGGACCTCGAAGGTGACCTTGATCTCCGGATGGGCGGCCATGAACGCGGCCAAGGCGTGCGGCAGCGGCCCGAAGCACAGGGCCGGAATGGCAGCGAAGCGCACATGACCGCGCCGCAGCTCGCGGATGTCCCCCGCCACCTTGGCCATGCGCTCCAGGCCGGCATAGGTGACGATCAGTTCGTCATGGAAGGCGGAGCCCTCGGGGGTGATGAGCAGGCGCTTGCCCTCGCGCAGGAACAGGGCGAAGCCCACCGCCCGCTCCAGATCCGCCAGCCGCCGGCTCACCGCCGGCTGCGAGAGGTTGAGATGCCGGCTGGCGGCGGTGACGCTGCCAGCGGCCACCACCGCGCTGAACACGTCGAGCTGGGCGGCCTGCAGGCGGTCGGCCGCTGCGGTGCGCGCCTTTTTAGGGGGAGCATTGGAGGCCGGGGGATTGGCGGTCGGGGAAACGGTGCCGGGCGGGTCGGTCATCGGCCCACCGGGCGATGCCCTGCTGTCCCCACGCCGCCTGCCCATTGCGCCCATCCCGCTGCTGCCGGGGGCAGTATCGCAGGAAACCGCCCGCCGTGCATCGTTACCGAGGACGGCACGGCGGGAGCGCGATCAGAACGTGCCGGGATATTGGCCGCCGTCCACCAGCAGGTTCTGGCCGGTGACGAAGCCGGCCTTGGCCGAGCACAGGAAGGCGGCATAGGCGCCGATTTCCGACGGCTCGCCATAGCGCCCCGCCGGATTCTGCGAGGCCCGTTCCGCCCAGATGTCCTCGAACGAGCGGCCGGTCATGGTCACCAGGCCCTGCACATGATGGCGCTGGGCATCGGAGGCGATGATGCCCGGCAGCAGGTTGTTGATGGTGACGTTGCGCGAGATGGTGGTGCGGGCCAGCCCGGCCACGAAGCCCACCAGCCCCGAGCGGGCGCCGTTGGACAGCGCCAGCTCGATCTGCGGGGTCTTCACGCTGCGCGAGACGATGTTGACCACCCGGCCGAAGCCGCGGTCCATCATCCCGTCTACGGTGAGGCGCATCATCTCGATCGGCGACAGCATCATGCGGTCCAGCGCCCGGATCCAGTCGGCGCGGGTGTGCTCGCGATAGTCGCCGGGGGGCTCGCCGTCGCCGTTATTGATCAGGATGTCCGGATCGGGGCAGGCGGCGAGCGCCGCCAGGCGCCCGGCATCGGTGGTCATGTCGGCGGCGATGAAGCCCACCTTGATGCCGGCGGCGGCGGAAATCTCCGCCGCTGCCTGCTCAAGCGTGGCCTTGGTGCGGGCCGCAATGGTGACATGCACGCCCTCGCGGGCGAGGGCTTCGGCGCAGGCGCGCCCCATGCCCCGGCTGCCGCCGGTGACGAGGGCGCGGCGGCCGGTGATGCCGAGATCCATGGGATCAGGCCGCGACGGCGGAGAGCGGGGCCAGCTTCCAGCCGTACTTCTTGTCCAGCTCCAGCTCCTTGACGATGCGCAGGCCCTTGGCGAGTGCTTCGCCGTCCAGGCCGCGCAGCGGCTTGCGCAGCTCACCCACCGGCAGGCCGACCGCCTTCATCAGCGACTTCACCGCCACCGGATTGATGGCCGAATAGGTGTAGTGGAGCATGGGCAGCAGGCCGAGATAGGCGTCCTTGAACGCTTCGGCGCCGGCATCGCCCTTCCAGGGGCGGGAGATGGCGGTGAGTTCCGCCGGGGCGAGGTTGCCGGTCATGTTGGCGGTGCCGTGGCCGCCCAGGCTCATGGTGGGCACCACCAGCCCGAGATTGGGGCTGTCGCAGCACATCACTGAGACGTCGGGACGGGCGGCCAGCACCTGCGCCACCTGGCCGACGCGGGTGGTGGACTCCTTATGGATCACATAGTTCGGGTGCTTGAAGATGCGCAGCAGATTGTCCCAGTGCAGGTCGCTCTTCACGCGGGGCGGGTTGTTGTAGATGCCCAGCGGCAGGTCGGTGGCGTCCGCCACTTCCAGGAAGAAGCCCTCGATGTCCGCTTCCGGGGCGCAGATATAGGCCGGGGCGGCGAGAATGGCGCCGTCGGCGCCGTTGGCCTTGGCGAAGCGGACGTTCTCGATGGTGCTTTCGGTGTTGTTGCCGGTGCAGCCGTAGAAGATCGGCATGGCTGCGGTCTTCATCTTGGCGGTCTCGACGATGACCTGCTTCTTCTCCTCGGCGGAGAGCATGGAGGTCTCGCCAGTGGAGCCCATGATGAGGATGGCGCTGGTGCCGTTATCGGCCTGGAACTTCAGCAGGTCGCGGAAGGCGGCGAAGTCCACCGAGCCGTCCTTGTTGAAGGGCGTCACGATGGCGACGAAGGAACCTGTGATCTTTTCCATGGATGGCCTCTGCCTGATGCGGAGCGATACCCGCCCGCGGGTGGCTGCTGCTAAAGGATGATGGCGCCGGAAAACCGGCCGGAACCCAAGGCTGGCAAGGCTCTCCTCGGCGGCGCGTCGCGGCGCTGGAGACCTCGTTTCAAATAATTGTTTGAAATCTGACGCGCACCCGTCACCCTGTCAATAGCAGGTTGGCGGCAACGCACCTGCGGATGATTCCAGCCAGCGCCGTTTGCGGCGCTCGGAGAGACGAGACCATGGCGATCCAGCGCATGCCCCATCTGGCCCATTGGGGCGCCTTTACCGCAGTGGTGGAGGACGGGCGGCTGATCGGCTGCGAGCCGTTCCCCGGCGATCCGGCCCCCTCCGCGATGCTGGAGAGCATCGTGCCGGCGGTCTATTCCCCCCACCGCATCCAGCGGCCGGCGGTGCGCGAGGGCTTTCTGGCCCATGGCTACCGGGCCGGCGGCGCCGGGCGCGGCAACGAGCGCATGATCGAGGTGAGCTGGGATCTGGCGCTGGAACTGGTGGCCGGCGAGATCACCCGCGTGGAGGCCGAGCATGGCCGCAGCGCCTTGTTCGCCGGCTCCTACGGCTGGTCCTCCGCCGGGCGCCTGCATCATGCCCGCTCGCTGGTGCGGCGGTTCTATTTCAGCGGCGGCGGCGCCGTGGATCAGGTGGGCAATTACAGCTGGGGCACGGCGCAATTCCTGCTGCCGCACGTCATCGGCACCTACCAGCCGCTCACCGGCCGGCTCACCGCCTGGCCGAGTATTCTGGCCCATGCGCAGATCTTCATCGCCTTCGGCGGCCTGGCGCTGAAGAACGGGCAGGTGGCCTCCGGCGGGGCTGCCCAGCACACCCAGGAAACCTGGCTGCGCCGGCTGGCGGCCTCGGGCATTCCGGTGGTCAATGTCTCGCCCACCCGCGGCGACTGCCCGGATTTCCTCAACGCCGAATGGCTGCCGATCCGGCCCAATACCGACACTGCCTTCATGCTGGCGCTGGCGTTCGAGATCCTGCGCCTGGATGGCGCCGACCATGACTTCCTCGCCACCCACACCGTGGGGGCCGATGCGCTTTTGGCCTATGTGCGCGGCGAGAGCGACGGCATTCCCAAGACCCCCGACTGGGCCGCCGCCATCTGCGGCCTGCCGGCGGAGCAGATCGCCGGGCTGGCGGCGCGGCTGGTGGGGGTGCGCAGCTTCCTCACCTGTTCCTACGCGGTGCAGCGCGCCGAGCATGGCGAGCAGCCCTATTGGATGGCGATCGCCCTGGCGGCGCTGCTGGGGCAGGTGGGCCTGCCGGGCGGCGGCTTCGGCTTCGGCCATGGCTCCATGAACGGGGTGGGCAATCCGCGCCGCCCGACGCCGGGGCCGGAAATGGCGGTGGGGGGAAA
>CALRNP020000082.1:0-21300 GCA_943369575.1 Azorhizobium sp. AG788
CGGCTGAGTTCGATGAAGCTCTGGAGCTTCTGGTGGATGCCTACCCCTACAAGGAAAGTATCCTCAAGGGTACAGGCGGCAGCGGCAGCGGCGCGCGGCCTGGAAATGGTGGGAATGCCGGCGCCAAGACCATGACCCGAAGCGAGTTCAACGCGCTCGACCCATCCACCCGGATGGCAAAGTTCAAAGACGGGTTCAAGGTCGTGGACGCGACCTGATCTGACGAAATCGGCCGGCTGCCCGGATGGGTGGCGGTGTCACCGGGCCGGATAGCCCATCCCCTCCCAACGCATCGCCACTTTAACCCGAAAGGTTCCCCGCGATGGCCAATGTTCTGACCAACCTTGCCGCTGACATCTACAAGGCCGCCGATATCGTCGGTCGTGAAATCGTCGGCTTCATCCCCTCCGTGACGATCAACGCCGGTGCTGAGCAGGCGGCGCAGGGTGACACTGTGCGCTCGCACGCGACGCGCGCCGTCGTCGTCAACACCTCTGCCACCCCATCCATGACCATTCCCGAGGGGGATGACCAGACGGTGGACACCAAGACCATGGCCCTGTCGCAGGTGGCCTCGGTCAAGATCCCGTGGACCGGCGAAGACATTCGCCACGTCAACAACGGCGCCGGGTTCGAGACCGTCTATGGCGATCAGATCCGGCAGGCATTCCGTGGCATCGTGAACGCCATCGAACTGCATGTGGCGACCGTCGCCTATCAGGGCGCCTCGCGCGCCTTCGGCACCGCCGGCACCACGCCGTTCGGCTCCAACTTCAATGAGGTCGCCGAAATGCGGCAGATCCTTGTTGACAACGGCATGCCGATGGACGGCCGCCTGTCACTGGTGGTCAACACCGCCGCCGGCACCAACCTGCGCCAGCTCGCGCAGCTCCAGAAGGTCAATGAGGCGGGTGGGGATGAACTGCTTCGCCGCGGCTCGCTCCTGGAACTCCAGGGCCTCATGCTCAAGGAAAGCGCTCAGGTCGTGGCCCATACCAAGGGAACCGGCGCGAGCTACCAGACCAACCTTCTGGCGGGGTATGCGGTCGGCGACAAGTCGATTGCCATCGACACCGGATCGGGTACGGTTCTGGCGGGTGATGTCGTCACTTTCACCGGCGACACCAACAACTATGTCGTGAACACGGCTCTGTCCGGCGGCTCCCTCACCATCGGTGACCCTGGGTTGCGCGCCGCCCTCGCGGATGGCGTCGCGATGACGGTCGGAAACAACTTCCGTGCCAACGTCGCGCTGCATCAAGCCGGCATCGAGCTGGCCATGCGCCCGCTTGCCAAGCCGCCCGGCGGCGACGCTGCGGTGGACGAGATGATCGTTCAGGACCCGTTCTCCGGCCTGACCTTCCGCATTTCTGCCTACAAGGGGTACAACAAGGCGATGTTCGACATCACCTGCCTGTATCAGGCGAAGGTCTGGAACTCGGACGCCGTGGCTATCCTACTGGGCTGATGCTCAACACGCCGGGGGCTTAAACACCCCCGGCTTTCCAATTGAGAGGAAATCAGATGGCGACCGTTCGAATGGTCCGTGTCGACGACGGCAAGACGGGCGATATTCACGAGGCTGAAGTGGAACACATGGTTGCCCATGGGTGGCGCGTCGAAAAGCAGGAAGAGCAAGACGGCGCGACTGGCATCGCTATCCCCGCCGACTGGCAGTCCCTTCATTGGAAACAGCGCGTGGCCCTGGCCGAAAAGCTGAACGGCGATGCCGCCGTGACGCCGGCCGATGGTCAGACGCAGGCGGAAGCAGCCGATGCGGTGATCGCGGCTGAAGTCGCGCGCCGGGCCGCCTGACGATGCTGACCGTCGAGACTGGCGAAGGCTTGGCCAATGCCGACGCCTATGTGTCGCTGGACGCCTTCAAGGCATGGCTCGCAGCGAACAAGGACACGGCTGCGGCGGATGATGATGTGATCGAGCGCGCGATCCGCCGGGCGACGGCGTGGATCGACGCTGAATATCAAGCGCGCTTCCCTGGCCTGCGCCGCTTCCAGCGCATTCAGGCCTTGGCTTGGCCCCGCTCCGATGCCGTTGACGCGGATGGGTGGGTAATCGCCTTTGCCGAGGTGCCGCGCGAGGTGATCGCCGCAACCTGCGAGGCGGCCTATCGCGAGATGGTCGAGCCCGGCACGCTGGCGCCCGATCTGGAGCGCGGCGGGGCCGTGAGCCGCATCAAGGCGGGCTCGGTCGAGATTGAATACGGCGCTAATGCCATGGCGTCCACGGTGTTCCAGGATGTGCGGAATGCGCTCGGGCGCATCCTGCGGCCTTCCTCTCCCTTCTCTGGCATTGCGGTGCGCTGCTGATGGCCAACCCGCTCCTTTCCCTGCCCAAGACCATCGGCAAGGCCTTCGCCGGCATCTTCTTCGAAGCGGTCCTTGAGCGCGATACCGCGGCGCCCGGCCCGAACGACTGGACGCCCGGAGAGGTCACCACCACCGAGCACGGTTGCAAGGCGCTCATTGAGTCCTGGAGCAGCTACCAGCTTTCCGGCGGCCTTGTTGCCGCCGGTGATCGCAAGGTGATGATCCTGGCCAGCACGATCGCAGTGGAGCCGGAAGCGGGCGACCGCGTCACCGCGCGGGGCGAGACCTTCACCATCGTGAGCGACGGCGGCTCGATGCCCGCGGTCAGCACGGACCCGGCCAAGGCCGTCTGGACGTGCCGGGGGCGGGCCTGACCATATCTCCGAAAGTTGAGCGGCCCTGATGGCATCCAACCGCGACCCCCTGGAGGCCCTGACTGAAAAGTGGGAGCCGGCTATCCGCAAGGCCTTCCTGGAGGCAGTGGCCGCGATCCGGGACCGCGTGTCCATCTCTGGGCTGGTCGCGCGGATCGAGGCGGGGGATATCGACGGGGCAATCCGCGCCGTTGGTCTAGACCCCAACGATTTCACGCTGCTGTCGCGGGCTATCACTTCGGCCTTTGGCGGTGGGGGCGATGCCATCGCCGCTTTGATCCCGGCGGCGCGCGACGGCGGCGGGGCGCTGATCAAGATCCTGTTCGACATTCGCAACCCTCGCGCCGAAGCCTGGCTGAAGGATCGGTCATCGACGCTCATTACGGAGATCGTCAGTGATCAGCAGGATACGATACGCGCTCACCTTGTGGCTGGCCTTGAGGCTGGTCAGAATCCTCGAAAGGTTGCTCTCGGGCTCGTCGGGCGCATCCATCCGACAACGGGTCGCCGCGAGGGTGGCGTCATCGGGCTCACCAGCGGACAAGAGCAATGGCAGCGCGCCTACGCCGCCGAACTTGCGAGCGGCAACCCTGGTGACCTTCGGAAGGCGCTCGCACGAAATCTGAGGGACAAGCGGTTCGACCGGACCATTGAGAAGGCGATTCGCGAGGAAAGACCGATCCCAGCGGAGACGGTGGAGAAGATGGTTGCGGCCTATCGCAATCGGTCGCTCCGCTATCGGGCTGAGACCATCGCACGGAATGAGGCGATCCGGTCTCTGGGGGCTGCCCAGACCGAGGCATACGACCAAGCCATTGACCGGGGGCAGGTCGAGGCGGACCAGATCACCCGCTTTTGGCGCACGATGGACGACAAGCGGGTGCGCCCGACGCACCGGCTGATCCCCGGCATGAACAAGGAGGGCAGGGCCTGGGGCGAGCCCTTCGCCACGCCGACCGGCACCTCTCTGCATGCGCCTCATGACCACGATCCCGTGTGCCGATGCCGGGAGGTCATCAGGATCAACTATTTCAAGGGTCTGCGCTGATGGCCTCGCTCAATTTCGCCGCGCAGGTGGACGCCTGGACCAAGGAGACGAAACAGCGGATGGAGGCCGTCTTCCACAAGGCCGCCGAGATGGTTGGCGAGGCGGTGGTTGATGGCACGCCGGTGGACACCGGCTTTCTGCGCCATTCCTTCACGGCCTCGGCTCAATCGATGCCGGTTCTGCGGGCGGGCTTCAGGCCGGCGGAAGGTGGCGCATACGCCTACGATGCCGGGCCGGTGAACCTCACCATCATGGGCGTGCCCATCGGGGGGGCGGTCTTCATGGGCTTCACCGCCGAGTATGCCGGCCATGTGGAATACGGCGCCAATGGCCGGGCGGGCCGCGCGATGGTGCGCTTGGCTGCCCAGCGCTGGCCTCAGATCGTCACCGCGGCGGTTGCGCAGGCGAAGAAGGCGGCTTCTTAGGGTCGTCGGTGCCGGCTTCGGCGGCGGCTATCAGCCCGATCTGCAACATCAGCAAGGCCCGCTCGCCGGTGCGCAGCGCGGTCTCTGCCCGGACGGTCGCTCCGGTCTTTCCCGAGAACAGTTGCCACGCCTCATTGAGCAGCGTGTGGGCTTCGTTGTCGGTCAGCGGCTTTTCATCGGGCATGGGAACAGGATAGCGGCATGCCAACCTATGCGGAAGCCAATATCCCGAGCCTGCTCATGCAGTGGCTTGCGGACATGGTCCACAGCCCGCCGCTTCGGATCGCGTGGCCGAATACCAAGTTCACGCCGCCGGCCTCGGGGGACTGGTTGGAGGTGGCGTACCTGCCCAACACCAACGTCAACCAGTTCCTGGCTGACGACGACGAGACCCTGCATCGCGGATTGTTCCAGGTCACGGTCGTGAGCGAGTTGGACAAGGGCCTGACCGCGCCCCTGGATCTTGCCGGGGCTGTGGTGGAGCGCTTCGCCAGTGGCACCGCCCTCTACGGCGATGGGCTCAAGATCCGCATCACCGACAAGCCTTCGGTCGCATCCCCCATCAAAGACGCCCCGAACCTCCGCACGCCTGTGACCGTGCGCTGGCAAGCCTTCATCTGATCCCGGAGAACCGCCATGGTTGGAAAGCCCGACACGCAGCAGGGCATGAAGCTCTATGTCTGCACCACGCCTCAAACGGCACTGCCTCTCGACGCCGCCGCCTTCGCCGCCCTGACGTATGTGCAGGTGAAGAAGGTCGGCCAGATCACGGACATGGGCACGGATACCAACATCGTGTCCTACGATACCATGGACACCGACGTGTCGCAGAAGGGCAAGGGCGTCACCAACGGCGGCGACTGGTCGGTGGAACTGGCGCGCATTCACGACGACGCCGGCCAGGTGGCGCTGCGCGCCGCGGCGCTGACCGGCTACGACTATGCAGTCA
Source organism: Azorhizobium sp. AG788 (assembly GCA_943369575.1). Classification (GTDB taxonomy): domain Bacteria; phylum Pseudomonadota; class Alphaproteobacteria; order Rhizobiales; family Xanthobacteraceae; genus Azorhizobium. The sequence goes on from CALRNP020000082.1 coordinate 5,124, forward strand.
AGGTGGAATATGCCGATGCCCCAAGCAGCGGCTACACGAACACCATCGTCTACAATGCCGGGCTGATTTCCGGCCCGAAGATGCCCGGCGGCGGCGTCGAGGATTTCATCCTCGAGCAGTACACGTTCGCCATGAACCAGCGCGACGTCATCGTCGCCCCCGCCGCGATTTGATGGGGCCCGGCATGGACGTCCTCTCCATCAAGCCGAACACCATCACGGTCGAAATCAAGCACCCCAAGACGGGCCTGCCCATCGGCCTCGACGTGGAATGCGTGTCGCTGGAAAGCGACGAGTGCAAGGTCATCGATCGCCAGTTCCGCAACAAGGCGCTCCGCTCCGGCCGCAACGCCATGACGGCGGAAGGCATGGAGAAGCACACCGTCTCCCTCTTGGCCGCCGCGATCGTCGGCTGGCGCTGGTACGCCCCCGAGCGCCCCAAGGGCGAAAAGGGCCCCCCGCTGGCGCCGGCCACGTTGGGAGGTGACGCGAACCCGGCCCTGACTACCGAGAACAAGAACAAACTGCTGGAAATCGCCTGGATCGCCAAGCAAATCGACGGCGCCCTGGGAGACGAAGCGGCTTTTTTCACGACCTCGGAGACGAGCTAGTCGAACTGGTTCGTCTCATCGTCCGGTACGACACACCGGACGAAAAGGGGGAGACCCGGCGGCAGCGGAACATCCGCTTCGATGAGGCGGACAAGAACCCCGATGCCGAGTCGCCGGACGGGGCCGGCCACATCATCGAATGGTTTTGGGATCTGTCGTCCGCGCGGTCCTGTGGGTTCAGCGGGCCTAACCCCCTCTCCCTTTTCGAAATTGCCACATGGTCAAGCCTCACCGGCGAAATCGTCACCCGAGAGGAAGTGACGATCCTTCGGCGGATGGATGACGCCTTCCTGACTGCGCTCTCCGAGGAGCGCGCAGCCCAGGCAGAGCGGGAGAAGAAAAAACATGGGCGGTGATGTCGCAACCCTTGGCCTCGCAGTCGATTCCGGCCCGGTGGACAAGGGGACGGCGTCTCTCGATGGCCTCACCAATGCCGCGAAGAAGGCTGAAGCGGCGGCGGCGGGCGTCAGCTCCTCCTATGCGAACGCGGGCAAGAAGATCGTGAGCGCGGCGGACGCGGCATCGCGGGCAATGGATGAACAGACGTCATCCGCGATGCGGGCGGCCAACGCCAATGCCCGGCTGTCCGCTGCGGTGAACGACAACGCCAAGGTGCACAAGGCCGCCTATATCCCGACAGCAAACCTCGCTGCCCAGTTTCAGGACATCGGCGTGTCCGCCGCCATGTCCATGAACCCGCTTCAGATCGCCCTCCAGCAGGGGACGCAGATTTCCGCGGTGCTTGGGCCGCTCGGAGCTGCCGGCGCGGTCAAGGCGCTGGGCGGGGCGTTCCTGTCGGTAATCTCTCCCGTGAGCCTTCTGGTGATCGCCGCTGTCGCCCTGGTGGCCGCCGGCTTGCAGATGGTGAACTGGGCAAAGGTGGGCACTGCCGCGCTCACGGGTATCGCCAACGTCCTCCAGCCCATCGCGCCCTATGCTGCTGCCGCGGCGGCGGGGATCGCGCTGCTCTATGCCCCGCAGATCCTCATGGGCCTGGTGCAGGTTGTGGCGGCCATCTCACGGGTCGTTGCGAGCCTGGTCATCCTCGCCGCGACGGCGGCGCTGGCGAACCCCTTCACGGCAATCCTTCTCGGGGCCGTGGCGGCGGTGACGGCGGCGACGGTATTCCGCGATGAGTTCGCTCGGATCTTGGGCGTTGACATCGTCGCCTACGCGAAGACCGGAGCCAACTATGTGATCGGCTCCTTCGTGGCCGCGTTCAACGACATCAAGTTCCTATGGGCCAATTTCCCCACCATCCTCGGGTCCGCCGCCATCGGCGCGGCGAACATGGTCGTCTCCGCAATGGAGACCATGATCAACAAGAGCGCCGAACTGCTCAATGCCTTCATCCGCACGGCCAATGCCGGCCTTGCGAAGCTGCCCGGCGGGTTGCAGATCCCGGAGGCTGGGACGGTCAAGTTTGGGGGCATCGACAACCCCTATGCCGCTGCGGCTGACAAGGCCGGAACACAGCGCGCGCAAGGCCAGCAAGAAGACCTGTCCCGCGACTATATCGGGGAGGCCGGTGGTGCCATCGGCAAGGGCGCCAGCGCGGCGTCAACCAAGCTCAAGGCGCTTGCGGCCGATCTCCTGAAGGTGGACGACGCCAGCAAGAAGAAGGGCGGCAAGTCGGACGCCGAAAAATACGACGACATCATTGACGGCGCGAACCGCCGCATCGCTTCACTGAATGCCGAGCGCCAGGCGGTCGGCATGACCGAGGAGGCATCCGCCCGGCTGCGGGCCGAGACGGATCTGTTCAACCAGGCGCAGCAGAAGGGCCTGACCCTGACCGATGCGCAGCGGTCGGAACTTTCTGCCCTTGCCGCATCGATGGCCGCGGTTGAAGTCGAAACCCGGAAGGCGAAAGAGTCCCTCGACTTCGCAAAGGATGCCACGAAGGGCTTCATCAGCGATCTTCGCCAGGGCCTGATGAGCGGGCAAAGCGCGTTCCAGGCGTTTGGGAACGCGGCCAACAACGTCCTGAACAAGATCATCTCGAAGATCGAAGACCAGTTGGTCAACGCTCTGTTCTCGGCGGGCTCGGCAACGAGTGGCGCCGGCGGGGCCGTGAGTGGGGTCGGCGGCCTCCTTGGCGGTCTGGGCAAGCTCTTCGGCTTCGCGGCCGGCGGCTACACCGGCGGGGGCGCCTCTTCCAAGGTGGCGGGCGTGGTCCACGGCGGCGAATACGTCTTCAGCAAGAAGGCCACAGATCGGATCGGCGTCTCGAACCTCGACGGCATGCACAAGCGCGCCAAGGGGTATGCAGCCGGCGGGTATGTGGCGCGCTCCATGCCGGCGGCGAATTCGAACAGCCAGCAGGCCGTCCCGGTGCAGATCGGCGTCACCGTCGATGACGATGGCCGGATCAAAGCCTACGTGAAGAAGGAAGGCGACCGCTCCGCGATGACCGGGGCAACGGCCGGCGCCGCGGTGGCGCTGAACCAAACGCCCTCCCTCTCCCTTAGCTCGGTCTCCGAGCACCAGCGTCGGAGGGGGTGATGGCGCTTGATGTGAGCGAAGCCATCGCCGCACAGATGGCAAACCGCACCGTGCGCGTCAGCATCCTGGTGCACATGGACTTCCTGTCCGGCCCCGTTCGCGCGTGGCCGGGCACGGGGGCTATCGTCAGCGGCGGGCACACGTGGCAGGGCGTCACGGCTGAACTGGTCTCGGTTGACCCTGGGACGCCATCGAAAGACGGGGCGGCAGAGCCGTTCGCCGTCGGCGTGTCCGGCGTGGATCCTGATTTCCTGGCCAAAGTGGTGGCGGCGGAGAATGAGGCCATTGGGCGCCGCATTTCCCTGTACCTCCAGTTTTTTGACGCGGATTGGCAGGTTCTGGATGGCCCTGTCTCCCTGCGACGGGGGCGCATGACCGGCTTTTCATTCAGCGGGGCGGGGAAGGGAACGCGGTCCATCGTCGTGCAGGCCGAAGGCGCCTTGATCGCGCGCGGGCGCCCGCCTCTGACCTACCTATCCGATGCTGAGCAGCAGTTCCGCTATCCCGGAGACCTCGGGTGCGAGTTCATCCCGGCGATGCAGCATTCGACGGTCACGTTCCCGAAGTGAGGCCGCATGGCTGAAATCCGATACGCCACACGCCAGGATGTGCGGCTCATCATGCGCATGGCGCGCGAGTTCTTCGCCGCCGCCGCCTTGGGGGATTTCACCCTCGACGAAGACCGCATCCTGCCGACGATCTTGCACCTGATCGACAAGGACGAGGGCCTGGTGCTGGTGTGCGAGCATGACGGCGTTGCCGTCGGCGGGCTCATGGCGATCATCAGCCAACCGCTGTTCATCGTGGAAAAGCAGGCCACGGAGATCGCGTGGTGGATCGATCCTGATAAGCGCGGCGCGCGCATCGCCCTTGATCTGCTGGGCAGGTTCGAAGCCTGGGCAAAAGCAAACGGCTGCACCTCGGTCGTGATGCACAGCATGCTCCACCTCAAGCCTGAGGCGCTGGAGCGCGCCTATGTCCGGCGGGGCTACGCACCGCGGGAAAAAGCCTTCCTCAAGACGATCTAGGTGCCATGCCCGTTCTCACTGGCCTTATCGCGAGCGGCCTCAGTGCCATTGGCGCTGGCGCTATCGGCGGCGGCGCCCTCATCATCACCCCTGGCCTCACCTTCGGCCTCACGACCGGCGCCGCCGCCCTGGCGGGGAGCATCTCCACCGCCGTCCTGACCATCGGCGCATCATACGGACTCAACGTCGCCCTGGGCACCTTCAACAAGAAGGGGTCGATGCAGCGGAACGACATCACCATTCGGCAGGCATTGCCCGGCCGGTGGATCGATATCGGCCGGGTGAAGACCGGCGGCGCGATTGCATTTTACGCCTCGCCCTCGACCTATCTCCACTCGGTCAAGGTGATGAGCTGCACCAAGATCCAGGAAATCGAGACGATGTATCTCGATGACTGGCCGACGACGAACCCGGCCCTGAATTCTGGTGGCGTCGTTGGGTCGCTAATGGGGCCGTGGACATCCCTGGTCCTCGCCGAGGCCCGTCTCGGGACAGAAGACCAGTCGGCGCTCTCTCTGCCGCAAGCGGCGGGCTCATGGACGGCGGACCACCGGCTGCGGGGCTGCGCCTCGCTTGCGCTCACCTATGCGCAGGGGCCGAAGGACAAGTTCACCCAGTTTTACCCCAATGGCCCCCCAAACGGGACGTGGATCATCAAGGGGGCGATGATCCCGGATCATACCAACCCTGCGCACGATCTGTCCGATCAAGGCACCTGGGACTACAGTGATAATGGCTCTCGCGCGCTTGCTCGGTTCTGTTTGGATCGTGATGGCTGGGGCTTGGCGCCAGACGATCTCAACGGCCCGATCTGGCAGCAGGCCGTCGTTGATAGCGCCGACGCCGTCGCGACCTCGGATTCTACCGAGCCGCGGTACCGGGCGTGGGGCCGCTACAGCACCCTGGAAAACAGGTCTTCGACGCTCAAGGCCATGCTGGAGAACATGGGCGCCGTTCTTCTGGAGCAGCCGGACGGCACGTTGGGCCTGTTCGTCGGGAAAGACCGGACGCCAACGATCACCATCGACGAGACGATGATCATCGACGTGCAGCTCAAGCGCTATCCCGATGCGCTCGACCGCGTCGATGCGGTGAAGGCCCGCATCACCTGGGAGGGCGCCGGCTGGGAAGAGCAGGAATGCCCGCCAGTGTTTTCGGGAGAAGCCTATTATGGGTCGGCTCCAGACATCCAAGACTTGGCGCTTCCGTGGTGCCCCTCGCCATATCAGGCGCAGAGGCTTTCCAAGGCGGCGTTGAGGCGCGCCCGGCCCGAATGGAGCGGGACAATCAAGACGTGGCTCCACGGCCTGCGCTGCTGCGGGGAACCCGTGGTCCGTTTGGTCTACCCCGAGCTGGGGATCGACGGGACTTTCGAGATCGTCACCCCCCCGGCTCTCGACACCTCCAGCATGACGGTTTCGCTCTCGGTGCGCTCCATCGCCGCCGACACATGGACAATGGAAGCGGAGGAGTTCAGCGAGATGGGCTTAGCTGCGCTCACGGACTATGACTATAATCCTCCCGCCCCGGAAGAAATGGAAGCGTCTCCGTCTGGGCTTGTCGTGACGGTGACTTGGGACGTCCTCCCTGACGAGGACGCCTACACCTATGAGGTGCAATGGCGCACCTATGACAGTGAAGCCGGGGCAGAAGACAACTGGGTCTCTCTTGACCCGTCCGCAACGTCTCCCGGCGCATCAACGGCTATCGTCACCGTCGGCGCCCCTGGCACCTATGACGTTCGCGCCCGGCGGGTGTCGTCCCGCGGCTTCCTGTCCGACTGGACGGTGCTCCCTGAGATCGAGGTGGCCTGATGACGATCGCTTGGCCATCCGTATTGGTGCCCGCCGACGGCTCGCCTCCGGAACTGCGAAACGCCTCAAAGGGAGGCGGGAGAACAGTATCCGACACGGAGCAACGAGTGTTCTCCGACGCCGGCCATTGGGAAATTAACTACAAGTTCCCCATTTGGACCACTGCCCATCAACTGGCCTGGCGCGCCGTGGTGCCGCGGCTGCGGGCGGGCGAAGATATCCTTGTCAGGGTGTTCGACAAGTGCCGGCCGGATGGGGTTGCTGGTGGGGCGTGGGCTGCTGCCGTGAGCGCGGATGCCGCCGTGCGGGCTACGACGGTGCATTTGGTCACGGTCAACGTCAAGCTGGGATGGGGCGTACATTTCTGCATCGGGCAGCGTCTCTATCGCGTGATGGAAGTGGTCTCCGAGACGCCGGCCACGTCCATTTCGGACTGGTTCACCACCGGCGCGCCCTGGTCGGATTCCGGCGTGTGGGTGGATGACGCCAGCGCCGGCGGCGCCGCCTATGTGGTCAAGATCCTGCCGCCACTGCGGGCGGCGGTGACGTCTGGCGCGGCGGTCGAGTTCGAAGACCTGGTGTGCCTGTGCATGCTGGCGGACATGAGTAGCGGCGATCTGTCCTTGGACCTGGGCAAGTTCGGCGCGCCCTCCATCGCCTTCGCCGAAGCCTGAAACCCAACATCATCTGAGGGGGCCTTATGGCTATCGAAGAAATCGCCGATGGCGAGGGCGGCAAGTCTGCGCGCGACAAGCTCAATGCCGCGATCGCGCAGGCCAATCTGGTGGCGGGCAAGGCGGACGCTACCGATGTCGCGGTGCTGGAGCTTGCGCTTGCCGCCAAAGCCGATGCGGAAACGCTGACTGGCCTCGCCGCGACGGTGGGGCAGAAGGCGGCGGTGGTGGATCTGGCGGCAGAGACGGCGGCGCGGCAGGCGGGGGACGCCGGCCTGCGCCGCTCGGTGGTGGCGGTGATGGGTTATGCCGGCCGCTTGGCGGAAATGGGCATTCTCGCCACCGCCGAAACCGCTGGCGCACCCGATGCGGTGACGCCGCTGGCGTCCAACGCCTATGCGGTCAGCGACAAGGATGGCTCGGTGGTGGTGCTTTCGGGCGCGGCCACGGTGGCCCCCATCGCCTTGACGCGGATCGAGCCGGGGCGGGTCTATCGTGCCCGCTACCAGATGCGGCGCGTGGCGGACACTATGGACCCGCCGGGGGATGTGCTGCGTCTGGCGCTGCACTGGCATGACGCCCGCGTGACGCCGCTGCCGCCGCAGACCTTGGCGGATCTTGCCGACGTGACCGTCGCGTCCGGCCTGGTGGCCCATGAATTCGTCTTCGCTTTGGCCGATGACGGCGGGGTGGATGCGGTGGCGCCGGCCGGCGGGGTCTATGCCCGCCCGTTCATCCGCAGCTTCGGCAGCGGGGTCTCGCACGCGCTGCTGGCGCAGATTGAGGACATCACCGGCGCAGTGGATTGGTCGCCGGATGTGACGGTGTTCCGCAATGCGGTCGCCGGCCTGGCGCAGCTGCAGGACATGCAGGCTGGGCAGTTGTCCAGCCTCGATGCAGCGGTGACGGCCATGGTGGCGCGCAATGAACAGGCGGCATTCGCCCTGGTGAATAGCGACGCGGATTTCGCCATCTCGGTGTCAGCCGATGCCAAGGCCATCCGCCATACGGCGACGTTGACCCAGCCGCGCACCGCCACGCTGATCGCGGGAGGCGCCATTGCCGGCTCGCGCTGCCGCATCACCCGCACCGGCGGCGGCGCCTATGCGCTGAACGTCTTCGGCGCCGGCCTGCTGAAGTCCATGGCCACCGGCACCTGGGCGGAATTCACATTCGACGGAGCCGCCTGGTTCCTGGCCGCGTCCGGCGCGCTCTGACCCTCTCCGCACAGCAAGGAATATGCAGATGGTTGCCTACTCGGTGCCCGCCGCAAGCCCGTGGGTTGGCCTCATCATGTTCGGGGAAATTGAGGACCGCACGCGGCTCGATGACTGGGACATTTACAGCCACCTCAAGGCGCCGGGCGATCCGACAATCCTCATTGAGATGACGCTCACCAATGGACGGCTCGTCATCTCAGACCCCGTCTCCCGCCGCCTGGAAATTAATGTGGGTTGGGAGGACATCGCGCCGTTAGCCACGACGCTCCCGGCCACCTTCGAATTCGACTTCGTCTTCATCAATCGCGCGACCGGCATCCACGAACGGAACCCGGACATTCACACCCTGACCGTCACCCGCGGCGTGACCTTCCCGGAGATCTGACCATGGCACGCACCAGCCCTTCCACGTGGCGCAGCTCCCAGCCTTCGCGGGGTGTCGATGGCCGCGGCTGGATCTTTCTGGCCCGTAACCCCACCTCGTCTGACGGGCGCATTGGTGACACCTGCTGGAATACGGTGACGGGCCACGCCTTCGGCCCCAAGACCGCAGCTGGATGGGCAGACAACGGCCTGATCAAGGGTGATGGCGGGTGGTCTACGGTCCTGGGCCTGTCCTCCGATGGCGCGCGGCGCGTGCTGCGGGTGGTGGATTGGGCCGGCGGCACCGGCACCAAGCCCGCCACGGGGCAATATGTGGGCGCCACTGGCCTGGTGACCAGCATCAGCGACGGCGTGGATGTCCGTGGCGCCGCCGGCCCGGAGATGCTGATCTCTGGCCTGCCGTCCGCCGGTGCGGATGCCAGCTACGCCACGCTGGTGCCAACGGCAGAGGTGGGCGATGAAAATGCCGCCCGCCCGCTAAGCAGCCTGTTTGCTGTGGGTGGGCAGATGCCTATCAAGAGCCCCAGCAATGTCGCGGGCATGACCATCGCCGCCGATGTGGTGGCGCTGCTGGTCACGGATGCAGCCGATAATGTCGGCGGCCGCCTGCATGTGCTGGAGCGCACGGATTCCCAGCCTGCCGGGCTCTGGTATCGCTCCCTGGACCGCCACACCGCGACCGGCGGCACCGCGACGGACAGCGTTAATGGCGGCTATTGGGCGCCGACGCGTGTGGCCTCGACCACGCCCACGTTTCCGCTCGCCTCGGAGCTGTTCAAATATTACGTGCCCGGCACCTGCAAGGTCGTGCGCGTGGATGGCTATCACGTGCGCGGGGTCGGCGGCGGACCGTGGATGCGCGTGGCCTCCGAACCAACCGATGGCGGTGGACAGCGCTCCGCTGATCGGCACATGCCCGATGGCAGCTATGACGCAGACGACGGCGGGTGGTGGGCATTGGCTGAGCAATGGCCGACCATCCTGCAGTGTGGCGCCTGGGGTGATGATGACCATGACGACGGGCCCGTGTTCCAACGGCGCTTGGCAGACAACACCGTCACCACTTTTCCCCCTGCGCCCGTGCAGTATCGTCTCGATACTGGCGTGGCTGGCAGCAGCCTCAATGGCTGTCATTGGGTTGGTGCGGGCGTCAATGCCACCAAGGTGATCAAGACAACCAACGGCGATGCATTGGCCGTTAATGGTCTGCAGCGGTGTAGCTTCTTCGGCTTTACCTGGCAGGCCGGCGGAAGCATGACCACGGGCGGCGCGGTGCATTTTTCAGGCGGCGGCGGGGTCAATACGCTCGCCAATATGGAAGCGCTGTCTTTTCCCGGTCGTGGGTTCCATTGGGAGGGGGCCGCCGATGCTCGGTTTTCCGGCTGCGTCGTCCAAAACATCAATGCGCTTTCTTGCGGTTCTGGGCAATCTGTTCCGCAAATCGAATACAAGTATTTTGATGATTACACAGTAGAAAAGTGTCAGTCCGGAGTATTGGACTTTGGTGGTCCATACGCTCCTTACGGGGCATACATGGAAGATTGCGGCGCCGGATATTACTCCAATAATCTGCATTGGGAAAATATCGCCGGAGCCAAGTTCAAGCGCTGCAATTACATGCGGCGCTCAGGCAATCGGTACGAGACCAATCGCCAGATTGGGCGTATCACCGAGGCTTGCATCTTCGCGACGACATCAGGCGAGCAAATCCACACCAATTCGCTCGCGGGCAGTGGGCTCTATCCCGGTGCTGAGTGGATCAACTGCGCCAAGGAAACGAACGCCGCAACCTCGGTCTTTGAGTGGACCAGCGGCACGATCCTGATGAAGAACTGCCTCAAGATCGATGCCGGCGTGAGCAACTCCATCACGTTTACCGGACCATCACTCTATGGCGCCGCAGAAGACGAGGTGGACTGGGATCCTTCGCTGGCGTTCGAGATCCAGTTCATCGGGGTTCAGCCCCAAGGGCTTGGCCTGGACGATGGGCAAGCCCTGGTGTTCTCATTCTCGACGGCAGCCGTCGCCGCCGGGGCTACGGTCTATGCCGGCAACGGGCGAGGCGCCGCCGAACTGGAGGTGGCCTATATCATCCCGCACGCCGGTAAGTTGATCTCGGGCATCATCTATCCCACGGGCCAGCCCGGTGCCGGCCAGAGCTACACCATTTCCGGCCAACTGGACGGCAGCAACATCACCGATTTCTCGGATGTGCTTACGGGCGCCTCGACGCCCTTCGTGGTGCCTTTCTCCGGTGCGCAGGCCTGCACCGCCGGTCAAAGGCTCGCGCTCAAGATCGAGTTGTCTGAGAGCGCCACATCCGCCGCCTTCCGCGGCTTCTTCGTCTTCAAGAGGTGACCCATGGACGCTGATATTTCCGGTTTTGAGGCAAACCTCCGCGCCGCCGCCACGGCGGCCGGCATCGATCCGTCCACCGTCAAGGTGTGGCAGCGTGAAAACTCCGTCGCCGTTTCGCTGGAGCCGCCCGGCCACCCGGCGACGGCCTGGTCGTTCCAGAAATCACGCGGCATCCCTGATGTCGCCCGCGTGATCGAAGTGATGCAGCGCCATCTCGGCACACTGCCGCCGGCCGCCTGACCCAAGCGGACCTTTCGCCCGCTTGCCGGGCTCCCCCACAATCTGGAGAGACCTATGGTCGCGGAGAATTTCGCGCCTGCGATGGCGTGCGTCTATGTGCATGAGGGCACGGTGTTCGAGAATGACCCGCGTGACCCTGGCGGCCCCACCAAGGCCGGGGTCATTCAGCGGCGTTATGACCAGTACCGCGTCGCCAAGGGCCTGCCGAAGCGCTCTGTGGCGCTGATGCAGGTGCCGGGCGATGAATGCGACGAGATCTATCGCATCTATTATGCCAAGGCGGTGCGGTTCGATGACCTGCCGGCCGGCACGGACTACGCGGTGCTCGACGGCGCCATCAACTCCGGGCCCCAGCAGGCGGGCAAATGGCTGCAGCGGTCCATCAATGAGATGCGGGCCGCTGTGGGCGATGGGCCTATTGCCGTCGATGGCAACATTGGCGACGGCACCGTGCAGGCGCTGCTGGCGATCGAGGATCAAGACAAGCTGATTGGCTTGATCCAGTCCAAGCGCCTCGCCATGCTCAAGAACCTGACGACGTGGCCGGTGTTCGGCGGCGGGTGGGGGCGGCGCGTCGAAGATGTGCGCCGGACGGCGCAGTCTGTGGCGCGCGGATCGGTTGATGGCTTGAAGCCGGGGCCGGGCTGGGTGCGCGGCGGCGGAAAGGCGCTGGTGTCGGACGCGCTGCCGATTCCATCGCCGTCCAAGGGCGTGGTCGCCTCGGCCGCCGGCTCCGTCACCTCGGCCACGTCCGCACTGGCGCCGACACTGCAACCGCTCCAGGGCATGAGCCCGCACTTTGATGCCGTCTTGCAGGGCTTGGTGATCGTCGGCGCCCTGGCGGCGGCCGCAGGCGTCGCGTGGACCATCTATGCGAAAAAGGCGGCGGCGGCGCGGTTCGAAGCGCTGGACATCGGTGTGCCGCAGGGGGCTGCGGCATGAGCTGGTTCCTCGGATGGCTCATCGATGCCACGCCCTGGTGGGCGTGGCTGCTCGCTGTCGGTGCGCTGCTGGCGGCCACCTATCAGCTATGGGCGCCCCTGTGGGCGCTCACGCCGCAACCGCTGAAGATCGGCCTCGGCGCCGTTGCGGCCGCACTGGCGGCTTATCTGGCCGGACGCAATCGCGGCGCCGCGGGCGCCCTGGCGCGGGCGCAAGCGGAACAGGACGCCGCGCGGCAGCGCGCCATCAAGGCCCGACAGGAGATTGACCATGAGGTGGAGGCTCTGGCCCCTGCTGATCTCGACCGCGATCTCGCTAAGTGGATGCGGCGCGACGACGGGTAGTTTCTGCGACGTGGCGACCGCCATCCGCCCATCGCCGCGAGACGTGCTCACGGACGGCACCAAACGGCAGATCCTCGCACACGATCAGACCGGCGCCAAACTGTGCGGGTGGAAGTGATGGACGAAGCGACGGACACCCGCGACCGGGTCATTCGCCTCGAAACGCAGATTTCGCACATGGACCGCCAAATGGGATCCATGGCGGCGAAAGTGGACGAAATGCATGCGCTGCTCCAGCAGGGGCGGGGCGCGCGCTGGTTCCTGTTCTGCCTCGTCGGGTGTGGCGGTTTCTTCGCCGGCATCCTCGGGAAGCTGACCGCGCTGGCCGCGCTGGTGCCGAAGTGATGGATGGGCGCGAGCCGTGCGCGTTCTCCGGACGGCGGCTACTGCACGCCGGTGGGCACCATCTTGGCGTCGCGCTATCTGGCGTCTCCGGAGCTGCCGTCATCTTCGGTGGAGGGCATGGTGGGGTTTGTGCTGGGCCTGATCGGCATGAGCCTGTGCGAGGCGCTGCTGCGCTGGGCGCGCGCTTGGCGGGATGGCCCACCGCCACCTCTTCCGCCGGCGCCGGCTTAATATTGCAGCGCTTCAGGTATGCCTTGCGGCCTCGTCTCCACGCGGAGGCGGGGCCGCTTTCGTTTTTGGCCGCTACCGCGCCGCTTCAAGGAACGATGATCTGAGGGGCATAGGTGCTATTCGAACATCCAAGCGTACTTTGTGGCTTCAAAAAACGATCTAACTTCCTGATCGTTCTTAATATCGTCAAAAATAGATTTTGGACCCTGCTTCTTCAAAAATGGTTTGCTGTTGAATTTAGACTTCTCGATTCCAGTTAATTGCGAAGCACAATCAATAACTTCATTTTTGAAATTGCCAAAATCATCAAACATTTCCTCGTATTTTAATTTTGCATAAATGTGCCCTTCGAGTAATTTTTCTATTCTAATGTTATCCATTTCAATGTTCATGATAGCCGTGTGCAGATCTTGAGGGGTAATGAAAATGCGCTCCCGGGGCGCAGGCGCAGGGGCAACCCCGCGCGCGTGATCAAACCGCTCTCTCATCCAATCGGGAGCGTTGTCGGCGGGCTGTGCCCAATCATTAGTGCCATTGGCTATCATTCCAGATATAATCTGACGAGCAATGTTTTCTCGCTCAACCAGTATTAGCTTTGTATTTCCATCAAGGCAAAAAGAACGAATTCCTGAACCATCGCAATTTATAACATAATGAAAATATTGCGTCTTTATGTCAAAAACAACGGTTCGAACGTTGTGTTCTCTTGAGATCTCAGATAAGTAGGAGTTCCAAACGCTTCCCCATGTGCTTGGGTGGCAATGAGATATATCTTTATTTATTTGTTCATGTAGATATCTCCAAAAATTGTATTTAAGGTTTGTGAAATAATGAAATATTTCGCCAACGTCGACTGATTCTCTGGATGAACCAAGAAGCTGTCGGAAAACTGTTGTTCCGCTCCGGGGTCTGCCGGATACCGCGATGTTCACAGTCGTATCTCTCGATAGTATGTTGGTATTTCTATTTCTATTTCAGCGTCTGGCGGACTTGGGGCGAGGCTGTCTGCCTACGCGGCGGGCGTCCTGACAGTTAGATCATCGCAGACCGGGGCGGGCATTTCCAGCGAGAGGTGTCGTCCCCGTAGGACCGTCCGTTCCATGCCTGCTCTGTGGAGGTGGCGCCACCATGCGCCGGATGGCGGCTGAGCGCCCCGAGGTCTGAGACATTGACTGCTACGGCGTCGCCATGGAATGACGCTCCGTAAATGATCCTGGGGTATTGCGTCGCATGTCGTTGCGGCTTGCCTTTCAGCCCACTCGACGGATTTCCGTGACTGCGGATGCGCCTCCTAGCGCCTGGGCGGCCTGATGCACTGTGACCGCCAGCGGTCGGCCATGCCATCATTTCTGTAAGCTCCCCTCCCTCGTAGGGGCATGTCCCCCTTTTTGGTGTTGCAAAAATGCGCACCGCGCTATTGAGTTCCGCTCCCAAGCGGGGCACGGTCCGCATCATGTATGCTGATGGGAGAGGGTGTTTTGATATCAGACGATGATGACCCGACTGAACCGCTCGGTGAATTGAAAAGCGTAGCTGTGACGCAGGATGATCGTCTCGTTTTGACGTTCATTTTGCCAAATGGCAGGATGCGATTCTACTCTCTCACATTCCCCGAATTTCTGCAGACGACGTCTGGTTTTTTGAAGGCCGTGTCTGGGCTTCGAGCGGCGCATGATGCGCGCCCGGTCACAACCGAAAAACGCGCGAAGCTTGCTTTCGTCGAGACGGAGCCTAATGCCGGAGGGGATATTTTGTTGCGACTTGGATCTGAAACTGGCTGGTCGCAATTGTTCGAGGTGCCCGAGAAAGTTGCTGCGCTTCTAACATTCAAGATGAATAAGGCAATCTCTGAGGTCAAGGGGCGAAGTAGAAAAGGGCGTCACTGACGCTGACAAATACGGCGCAAGATGAACCCGGAGTATGGCATGACCAAAGTTGATGTTAGGCTGCAAGAGTTTGTGAAGAAAGCTGACGAGATATATGCCGAGTCATATGCCGCCTTCAATTCATTCGTAAATTCTTACGTTTATCCTATTCAGAGGTCTAGCGACGACCCGTTTTCGCCCGCTTACAGAAAGAGTGTGATTGATAGCTATCTTTCGGTGACGGGGCTGTCATTTTACGATCCTGCTGCGAACGAGTTGTCGAATTTCCAAGAGGTGCCATACGCGCCGCGTGCGCAATTCCCTTACAGCATGGGGGAGGCGCTTGCAGTCGGCAACTATCTCGTTGGCGTGGGGCTCGTGATGCAGCATGTCAGCGTTCCCGCAGCTGGTAGCTATATCATTGAGTATGGTCCCGGCTGGGGACATCTGACCACGTCGCTCGGGCAGGCTGGATACGATATTGCGGCTATCGATATAGAACCCGCATTTGTGGATCTAATAAATGACCGCGCGACCAAGATGGACCTGCCGGTAAAAGCTTATGTCGGCAAGTTTGGCGACCGACCTGACGGTGATCGCCTTGTCGATGCAGTTATTTTTCTTGAATCATTTCATCATTCTCTTGAGCACGTTGATGTTCTCAAGAAAATATACTCTTGGCTTAAGGTTGGCGGGGAAGTCATATTTGGGGCGGAGGCGATCTATCCTGATTTTGACTGTCCATGGGGCATTAGGCGCGATGGCCACGCAATATGGGCTGTGCATAAGCTGAAATGGATGGAGCTTGGCTTTAGTGAGGATTATTTCTCTAAGCTTATGATTCGGCTTGGATTTTCGCTGTCAAAAACGAAAATTGACAATGTTGGTCCTTTTGGGTTGGTGTATAAAGCGGTAAAATCGAACTATATTGATCTTACAAACACATTGTTGCCCTCGAATGAAATTTCAACCTGGGCGCCCCGCGGTGAAGATAATGTGTTGTTTGCTGGCTCTGAAAGTATATTAAGTGTGGCTGATTTTTCTTTTAGTGGAGAGATGGTTGTAACTGCTAAGAATTTCTTATCAAAGCCCTTGAAGGCGATATTTTCATTTAACGGAAAAGATTTTCCAGTGAGTGTGGCAGTAAATTCGACCGTCAAAATCGTAATCCCTATTTCGTCGGGATCTGGGCTGCTGGAGGTCTCTTCCGAAACCTTGTGTCCGGCCGAGTGCGGTGTGGGTGACGATCGTCGCATGTTAGGTATAGCTGTGCTCTCAATTGAGTATAGCTGATGTGACCTAACTCATCCAACGCGCGATAAGCCATTCCGAGGGTTCAATGACAGCGGCCCCACCACCTATCCGGAGGCGGGGCCGCTTTCGTTACGCAGGACGGTCAGCATATCCTTCGGCCAGGAGAACGCCATGACTGAGCCGTCAAAGCTGGAGATCCTGCGGGACGAGATCGCGAAGCTGCGGGACGTCGCCAAGGCGGAAGGGCTGCCGACGCTCGTCTACCTACTGGAGATGGCCATGGTGGAGGCGGGAGCAGCGGCGAGGCTGCGGAAGCTTCAGAAATAGCCGTGGGATCGCGCGGAGGAACTCATGTTGTGCGCG
>CALRNP020000083.1:0-20997 GCA_943369575.1 Azorhizobium sp. AG788
AGTTGCGCCAGCGCCTGCGGCAGGATGCCGGGCAGATTGGTGGTGATGAGCAGCCGCGCACCCGTGGAATGGAGCTTGTGGGTGATCTCACGCGGGGCATCCAGCGCGCTGATATGCACCACGCGGGCGCCCAGCCGGGTGATGGCCAGGAAGGCCAGCGGATGGAACGGCGTGTTGGGCAGCAGCAAAGCCACATTGTCGCCGGCGCGGATTCCGGCGCGCGCCAGCCCACTGGCGAGACGCTCCACATCTTCGCCCAGGGTGCGATAGCTGATCTTGCGGCCGCGGAAATCCAGCGCCGGGGCATCGCCGCGCGCGGTGACGGCGCGGGCCAGCAGCTCCGGCAGGGTCTCGATTTCCAGCGGCATGTCCCAGGCGCAGGCGTCCGGGAACGACCGCTGCCAGATGGGGCGGTCGGCGGCGGTCATTGCGCGCCCGCCAGGGTGCCGAAGCTGCCGCCGCTTTCCGCCAATTGCAGCAGCAGGGGCGCGGGCTCAAGGGTGGCATCGCCGGTGGCGGCGGCGAAGGCGCGCAAGCCTTCCACCACTTTGGCAAGGCCGACACTATCGGCCCAGTGCATGGGTCCGCCGCGCCACGCCGGCCAATTATAGCCATTGAGCCAGATCACATCGATGTCGCCGGCGCGGGCGGCGATCTTCTCGTCCAGGATGCGCGCGCCCTCATTGACCATGGGATACATCAGCCGGGCGACGATCTCCTCCGCCGTGAAGCTGCGGCGGGTGATGCCGGCGCGGGCGGAGGCCGCCTCGATCAGCGCCTCCACCTCGGGATCGCGCACGCCGGCGCGGGCGCCCTCGGGATAGAGATAGAAGCCGCGGCCGGACTTCTGGCCGAAGCGGCCCTGCTCGCACAAGGCATCCGCAATGGGGGCCTTGCCGCCGGTGGCCTTGCGGGTGCGCCAGCCGATGTCGAGCCCGGCCAGATCGCTCATGGCGAACGGGCCCATACGGAAGCCGAACCCTGTGACGGCGGCATCCACCTCATGGGGCAAGGCGCCATCCAGCAGCAGCCGCTCGCCGGCGGCGGAGCGGCGCGCCAGCATGCGGTTGCCGACGAAGCCGAAGCACACGCCCACCGTCACCGGCAGCTTGTTGAGGGTGCGGCCGAGATCGACGCTGGTGGCCACCACATCGGCGGACGTACCGGCGGGGCGCACCACTTCCAGCAGGCGCATCACATTGGCCGGGCTGAAGAAATGCAGGCCGATGACATCCTGCGGCCGGGTGGTGGTGGCGGCGATGGCGTCCACGTCCAGATAGGAGGTGTTGGTGGCCAGAATCGCGCCGGGCTTGGCCACCCGGTCCAGGGTGCCGAAGATTTCGGCCTTCACCGTCATGTCCTCGAAGGCGGCTTCCACGATGATGTCGGCGCTGGCCGTATGCTCCAGCCCCACGGCGCCGGAGATGCGCCCCATGCGTTCCGCCGCCACGGCTTCCGACAGCGAGCCGCGCTTGACCGAGGAGGCGTAGATGCCGCGCACCCGCTCCAGGCCGCGCTCCAGCGCGGCGGCCTCGGTCTCGATCAGGGTGACCGGAATGCCGGCATTGGCAAAGCACATGGCGATGCCGCCGCCCATGGTGCCGGCGCCGATGACGGCGGCGCTGGCGATGGGCCGGCGCGGAGTGGTCTTGTCGATGCCCGGCACCTTGGCCGCCTCGCGCTCGGCGAAGAAGGCATAGCGCAGGGCCTTGGAGCGCGGATCATCGATCAGCGCCTTGAACCGCGCCCGCTCCACCGCGAGCGCGTCAGCAAACGGCAGCTCGAAGGCGGCGCGCACCGCATCCACCAGGGCCGCCACATTCGGCATGTCGGGCGACTTGCGCAGGGCGTCCTTGGCCTTGGTCTCGAACTCCGCCTGGGCGGCTTCGGTGAGCTTGGCCGCGTACGTGCTGGATTTGGACAGGGTGCCGCTTTCCGCCAATTCCAGCGCCTTGGCGCAGGCGGCGGCGATCAGGTCGCCGGACGCGATGGCGTCGGCGATGCCCAGGCCCAGCGCGGTCTCGGCCGTGATCGGTTCGCCATCCAGCATCATGCCGAAAGCGGCGACCGGGCCGGCGAGGCGCGGCAGGCGCTGGGTGCCGCCGGCGCCGGGGATGAGGCCGAGCTTGATTTCCGGCAGGCCGACCTTGGCGGCGGGGCTGAGGATGCGGGCATGGCTGGCCAGCGCCAGCTCCAGCCCGCCGCCGAGCGCCAGGCCGTTGACGGCTGCGACCACGGGCTTGGTGCTGTCCTCGATGGTGCGCAGCAGATCGGGCAGGGCCGGGGGCTGGGGCGGCTTGCCGAATTCGCTGATGTCGGCGCCGGCCACGAACACGCGGCCCTCGGCGGCGATCACGATGGCCCGCACGGCCGGATCGCTTTGGGCGGCGGCGACCGCGGTTTCCAGGCCCGCGCGCACGGCGGCGCCGAGCGCGTTCACCGGCGGATTGGCGATGGTGAGAATGCGCACGCCATCCTGCGTTGCCTGCCGAACCTCAGCCATTCGCGCTCTCCCGTATGTTCTGCATTGCAGAATGTCAGTCTGCATTTTGATGTTTTCTCGCCTGTGTGAGGCGGGAATGTCAAGGCATAAGGGTATTTTGCCTCAGATGCATTCCGCTTTGCAGAACATATGCCCGCAAAAAATTGACAGGGCACCGCGTCCCATGGCATGCAGTTCCACCTCGCGTGCCTCGGCGGCGCGGGCAAGATCAGGACGGTGCCGCTCCGGCGAGCCCGCTCAGAACAGGACGCGGACAGCATCCGCGCACGGGTTGGATCCGCGTCCGCGACAGGCCGGACGGCAAGGGAGGACATTCATGATCCGCAAAGCCATAACAGCCGCGACGCTGGCGCTGACCCTGATGGGCGCGCCCGGGGCGCGGGCCGAGGATATTCTGATCGGCGCCCACATGCCCCTCACCGGCTCGCTGGCGCGCTCCGGCCAGGCCTTCGACGAGGGCATGAAGGTGGCGATCAAGATGTTCAACGAGACATCGCCCAAATATAAGATCAAGCTCCAGGTCATCGATGACGAGAGCACCCCCGCTAAGGCGGTCTCGGCGGTGGAGAAGCTGATCTCGGACGGCGCGGTGGCGGTGATCGGCGGCTACGGCTCCAACATCGTCGGCCCGGCCTCGGATGCCTCCAACAAGCTCAACACGGTCTATATCACCGCCGGCGCGGTGAGCGACGAACTGACGGCGCGCGGGCTGAAGACCTTCTTCCGCATCAACAA
Organism: Azorhizobium sp. AG788; assembly: GCA_943369575.1. GTDB lineage: Bacteria > Pseudomonadota > Alphaproteobacteria > Rhizobiales > Xanthobacteraceae > Azorhizobium. The sequence goes on from CALRNP020000083.1 coordinate 3,239, forward strand.
CAACAACGGCTATCAGCGCGGCATCGGCACGCTGGTGGAAGGGCTGAAGCCGGCCTCGGTCTCCATCATCGCCTCCACCAAGGAAGCGCCCATGCTGCTGGCCAAGGGCCTGGAGAAGGACCTCGCCGCCAAGGGCGTCAAGGTGACGATCCACGAATTTGATCCGGCGATCACCGACTTCAAGCCGATCATCAACAAGGTGAAGCTGCAGGACAAATCCGACATCCTGATCATGTCGGCTTATGAGAATGACTATGTGGGCATCATCCGCGCCGCCAAGGTGCTGAAGCCGCAGGTCAAGCTGGTGGTGGGCGCCTGGTCGCTGGCGACGCCGAAGATGTACGCCGAGTTTCCCGACCTCATGAACAATGTGGTGGGCACCTCCTTCCTGCCGTTCCCGGTGGAAGTGAAGAGCGAGGAAGGCCGCCGCTTCGCCGAGGTCTATAAGCAGACCTACAACAAAGAGATCGAATATCTCTCCACCCTGAGCTTCGTGGAGACCACGGTGCTGTGCGAGGCCATCGCCCGCGCCGCCGAAGCCGGCACGCTGGCCAAGGGCGGCCTGGCCGACGAGATGCGCAAGACCGACCGCATGACCTTGCTGGGCCAGGTGGTGTTCGACGCCACCGGCGACAATCCGCGCTTCACCCTGTCCATGGGCCAGCATCGCGAGGGCAAGATCGTGCTGGTGTCGCCTGCCGCGTCCGCCACCGGCGCTATCGCCTATCCCGCGCTGCCCTGGTGATTTCGTGCGGCGGCGGGGCGTTGCTCCCGCCGCCGACGGCCGATGCTCCACCCCTTGAGGTGACATGACTGATCTTATTCTTCAGGCGCTGTTCTCCGGCGTGCTCATCGGCAGCGTTTATGCGCTGGTGGCGCTCGGCCTCGCTTTGGCGTTCGGCGCCATGCGCATCATCAATCTGGCCCATGGCGAACTGGTGCTGCTGGCCGCCTACATGGCCTATGTGGTGGAGTCCCGCACCGGCCTCGATCCTTATATGGCGATCCCGCTCGCCTTGCTGGCGGTGTGCGCGCTCAGCGCTTTGCTGTTCCTGATGATCGACCGCATCCGCGAGCATCGCGAACTCAATTCCCTGATTCTCACCTTCGCGGTGGGCATCATTCTCACCAATGGCCTGCTGCTGCTGTTCGCCAGCGACATGCGGTCCACCTCCTCGCCCATGCTCCAGGATGCCATTTCCTTCGGCAATGTGTACGCCATGAAGGGCGAGGTGATCGCCTTCGGCGTCAGCCTGGTGCTGATGACCATATTGTGGTGGTGGCTCAAGAAGAGCTGGTATGGCCGCGCGGTGCGGGCGGTGTCGTCCAATCGCGATGCGGCCATGCTCATGGGCATCAGCCCGGTCCGCACCGAGCTGGTGGCCTTCCTGGCGGCAGGCGCCCTGGCGAGCTTCGCCGGCATCGCCCTCTATACCATGAGTGTGATCCAGCCGGCGGTGGGCCATGGGCTCACCGTGAAAGCCTTCATCGTCACCGTGCTGGCGGGGGTGGGCTCCATTCCCGGCGTGTTCCTGGCGGCCTTGCTGCTGGGCGTCACCGAGGCGCTCACCGTCACTCTGGCCAGCTCCGCTCTGCAGGAACTGGCGGGCATGGTGCTGTTCCTGCTGGTCCTGTTCCTCCTGCCGAACGGCCTGTTCGGCGCGCGCGCCCGGCGCGGCTGAAAGGCTGACCCATGGCTGCTTCCTCCTCTTCCTCCCGCCCGCAGATGGGCCGCAACGCGGCGCTGGTGATCGGCGTCCTGGTGCTGGCGGCGTTGCCGCTGGTGCTGGGGGCCAGCAATTATCTGCTGGGCCTGTTCATCTCCGCCTTGATCCTGGCCGGCATTTCGCTGGCCTGGGCGCTCCTGGGCAATCTGGGCGGCATGGTCTCGTTCGGCCATGCGGCCTTCTTCGGGGTCGGGGCCTATGCCTCGGCGCTGATCTCGGCCCGGCTCGGCGTGCCGGTGCTGCTGGCCATTCCGCTGGCGGGGCTGTGCGCCGCGCTCTGCTCGCTGGCCATGCTGCCGGCGCTGCGCCTGTCCGGACCCTATTTCGCGTTGGCGATCCTGGCCTATGCGCAGATCTTCCGCATTCTCGCCACCGAGGCCACTTGGCTCACCGGCGGCGCGGCCGGCCTGCAGCGCTATCCCAGCCTGCCCACGATCTTCGGCTTTGATCTCTCCACCCGCACCGGCAGCTATGTGCTGCTGGTGCTGCTGGTGGCGCTGTGCGCTCTGGCCTATGTGGCGATCCGCCGGAGCCATGTGGGCACCGCGCTGCGCGCCATCGCCGAGAGCGAGGACGCCACCCGCGTGGTGGGCGTGAACAGCGTGATGCTCAAAGCCTGGATGCTGCTGCTCTCCGCCTTCATGACCGGAATGTTCGGGGCGCTCAACGCCCATATCATCGGCTTTCTCGATCCCGATTACGCCTTCTCCGGCGTGTGGAGCGTGATGCCGATCATCGCCGCCATCTTCGGCGGCTACCGCACCATTCTCGGCCCGGTGGCCGGCGCCATCCTGATCTACATGTTCGACCAGGTGGTGGCGAAAAGCCTGATCGCGGTGGGGCACCAGATCCTGCTGGGCATCCTGCTGGCGGTGATGATCCTGGTGGCGCCCAACGGCGTGCTGGGCCTGTTCAAGCGGGCCAAGGGAGGCAATCGCCATGCTGAGGCTTGATCAGGTCTCCGTCCGCTTCGGCGGCCTCATGGCGCTCAAGGATGTCTCCTTCGAGCTGAAGGGCGGGGAGATTCTCGGGCTGGTGGGGCCGAACGGGGCGGGCAAGACCACCTTGTTCAACGTCATCTCCGGCCTCACCCGTGCCCGTGGCCGCATCCTGTTCAAGGATAAGGACATCTCAGCCGTGCCGCTGCACAAGCGGGCGCGGGTGGGCATCGGCCGCACCTTCCAGATCCCCCAGCCCATGAAGCACCTCACCGTGCGGGAAAACCTCACGGTGGCGCAGGTGTTCGGCGCCGGGCGCAATGATCCGGCGCGCATCGACGAGATCCTCGATGTGATGCAATTGTCCGAGCAGGCGGACCGCGATGCGGAGAGCGGGTTGGCGCTGCAGGAACTCAAGCGGCTGGAGATTGCCAAGGCGCTGGCGACCGAGCCCAAATTGCTGCTGCTGGACGAAGTGCTGGCGGGGCTGGAGAGCCAGGCCAAGCGCCAGTTCACCGGCAAGCTCAAGGAATTGCACGCCCGCTTCGGCCTCACCATCGTGATTGTCGAGCATGACATCGAGACCATTTCCGGCCTGTGCTCGCGCGCCGTGGTGCTGAATTTCGGCCAATTGATCGCCGACGGCACCCCGGCCGAGGTGTTCAGCAATCCGCTGGTGGTGGAAAGCTATACGGGGACGCCCCATGCTTGAGACGCGCAATCTGCGGGCCGGATACGGCCACATCACCGTGCTGTGGGACGTCTCGCTGGCCTTCCGCGAAGGCGCGCTCACCGCCATCGTCGGGCCGAACGGCGCCGGCAAGACCACGCTCTTGCGGGCGCTTACCGGCCTCATCCCGCACCAGGGCGAAATCCTGCTGGGCGGTGTGCCGCTGGCGGGCAAGACCTGGGATCTGGCGGGGCAGGGCATCGTGCTGGTGCCGGAAGGCCGCATGGTGTTCCGCGACATGAGCGTGGAGGAAAACCTGTGCCTGGGCGCCTATCCCAAGCGCAGCCGGGGCGATCTTTCCGCCAGCCTGGAGCGGGTCTATGGCCTGTTCCCGCGCCTGAAGGAGCGCTACCGCCAGGCGGCGGGCTCGCTGTCGGGCGGCGAGGCGCAGATGGTGGCCATGGGGCGCGGCCTCATGTCCAAGCCGCGCATCCTGCTGATCGACGAGCCGTCCCTCGGGCTGGCGCCGGTGATCGTGCAGGAAGTGTTCGAGATCATCCGCCGGCTGAAGGCGGAAGGCACCACCATCGTGCTCATTGAGCAGAACACCAGCATCGCGCTCAGCGTCGCCGACGACGTGCATCTGCTACGGGCCGGCAAGGTGCTGCTGAGCGAGCCCGCGGCACAGGTGCAGATGGAGCGCCTGCACGATCTTTATTTCGCGCGGGAGGCCAAAACCGCATGAGCCCGCAGCAGACGAACCATCGCCTGCCTCCGGCCTTGCGCGGCACGCTGGCCCTGCCGGTGATCGCCTCGCCCATGTTCATCGTCTCCGGGCCGGAGTTGGTGATCGCCCAGTGCCTCGCGGGCATCGTCGGTTCATTCCCGGCCCTGAACGCCCGCGCCCCCGATACGCTGGACGGCTGGCTCACCCGCATCAAGACCGAGCTGGCGCAGGCCAAGGCGGCGGATCCGGCGCGGGTCATCGCGCCGTTCGCGGTCAATCAGATCGTCCATGGCTCCAATGATCGGCTGGCGCAGGATGTGGCCGCCTGCGTCGCCCATGAGGTGCCGATCATCATCACCTCCTTGCGCGCGCCCGATGAGGTGGTGCGCCCGGTGCACAGCTATGGCGGCGTGGTGTTCCACGATGTCACCACCGTGCGCCACGCGGAAAAGGCGCTGGAAGCTGGCGTCGACGGCCTGATCCTGGTGTGCACCGGCGCCGGCGGCCATGCGGGCGCGCTGAGCCCGTTCGCGCTGCTGGGGGAGGTCCGCCGCTTCTATGACGGGCCGGTGATCCTGTCCGGTTCCATCACCACCGGCCGCGCCATTCTCGCCGCCCAGGCCATGGGGGCGGATCTGGCCTATATGGGCACACGGTTTATCGCCACGGCGGAAGCCAATGCGGCGCCCGGCTACAAGACCATGATCACCCAGTCGGCGGCGGCGGATATTCTCTACACGCCGTTTTTCACCGGCGTACCGGGCAATTATCTCAAACCCAGCATCACCGCCTCCGGGCTGGATCCCGAGGCCTTGCCCCATGCGGACAAGAGCGCCATGAATTTCGGCAGCAGCCGGGTCAAGCCGTGGCGGGATGTGTGGGGCGCCGGGCAGGGCGTCGGCACCATCGCCGATGTGCCGCCGACCGCCGACGTGGTGGCCCGTCTCGTGCAAGAATATGGCGCGGCGCGGGGCGAACTGATTGCGGCGTCCGCGCCGTTCGTCCCGGCCTGAGGGCCGGGCAGAGGAGGAAGCGGCATGAGCACGGAACCGAACGGCGATACCCTGATCGTCACCACGCCCCATGACGGCGTGCGGCTGCTGACCATCTCCCGTCCGGCGCGGCGCAATGCCTTGGACCGGGCTACTTATGGCGCGCTGGGCACCGCGCTGGCGGCGGCCGATGCGGACCCCGCCGTCAAGGTGGTGGTGCTCACCGGCGCGGCGGGCTGCTTCACCAGCGGTAATGATCTGGCGGATTTCCAGGACAGCGGCGAGACCGTCCAGGAGAGTGCCGGACTGACTTTCCTCAAGGTTCTGTCCAACGTTTCCAAGCCGGTGATCGCGGCGGTGGAAGGGTTTGCGGTGGGCATCGGCACCACGCTGCTGCTGCATTGCGATCTGGCCTATGCGGGCGCGGGGGCGAAGTTCCGCTTGCCGTTCGTCAATCTGGGCCTGTGTCCGGAAGGCTCGTCCAGCTATCTGCTGCCGCGGGTGGCCGGCTCTAAGCTCGCCGCTGAACTGCTGCTGCTGGGCGAGGGCTTTTCCGCCCACATCGCGCAGGACGCCGGCATCATCAATGCCGTTGCCCCGGAGGGCGGGGCGCTGGATCTGGCGCTGGCGAAGGCGCAGGCGCTGGCCGCTCTGCCGCCTTTGTCCATCGCCACCACCAAGCGCCTGCTCAAGGCCGGCGTCGCCGCCACCGTGGCGCAGACGCTGGAGAGCGAGGCGCAGTCCTTCCACACCCTGCGCCGCGGCCCCGAGGCGCAGGCGGCCTTCGCCGCCTTCTTCGCCCGATGAGCGACACTCCCACCCCCCTCGATCCGCTGCTGCCCGATGGCGCCGACGACAGCGGCGGCCCCAAGGACGACCGCCACTTCGTCACCGCCTTGGCGCGGGGGCTGGATGTGCTGGCCTGCTTCGGTCGCGGCGGCACGTTTCTGGCCAATCACGACATTGCCGAGCGCTGCAAGCTGCCGCGCTCCACGGTGTCGCGCCTCACCTACACCCTGACCAAGCTGGGCTATCTCCATTATGTGGAGGAGATGGGCAAGTACCGGCTCGGCACGGCGCTGATCGCGCTCAGCTCCATCGCCTTGGGCGGGCTGGATGTGCGCCAGATCGCCCGGCCTGCCCTGCGCGAACTGGCGACCTTCTCCAACGCTTCCGTCGGCCTGGGTGTGCGCGACCGCCTCAGCATGCGCTATGTGGAATGCCTGCGCGGCCCGGCGGCGATTTCGCTGAACATCGATGTGGGCTCGCGCCTGAACATCGCCCGCAGCGCCATGGGCCGCGCCTTTGTGGCGGTGAGCAGCGAGCGCGAGCGCGCCGCCATCTATGAGGAGCTTCAGGCGCTCGATCCGCTGGCCTGGCCCAAGGTGCGCGACAGTCTCAACAAGGCGGTGGCGGAATATCGCGAGATCGGCTGCTGCACCTCGTTCGGCGAGTGGCAGGAGACGGTGAGCGCCATCGCGGTGGGCTTCCATCCCGGCGGCGGCCTGCCGCCCATGGCGGTGAATTGCGGCGCCCCCACCGTCATCACCGAGCCGCGCTTCCTGATGGAGACCGTGCGCCCCCGGCTGATCGAGGTGGTGCGCAGCCTGGAAGGCGTCATGGGCGCGTGAGCGCCTCAAGAACCGGCAGATGAGCGCGTGAGCGCCCCAAAGACGGGTGGAGGAAACCCCATGAGTGACGATCGTTCGCCCGCGCTGCCTTTGGCCGGGGTGCGGGTGCTGGACCTCTCGCGCATTCTGGCCGGCCCGTGGTGCGGCATGGTGCTGGGCGATCTCGGCGCCGATGTCATCAAGGTGGAGCATCCCGTCACCGGCGACGACACCCGCGACTGGGGCCTGCGCACCGGGGCCAGCAACACCGCCTATTTCGACAGCGTCAACCGCAACAAGCGCTCCATCGGCGTCGATCTCGCCACCCCCGAGGGGCTGGCCATCGTCCAGGCGCTGGCGCGGGACAGCGATGTGGTGATCCAGAATTTCAAGGTGGGCGGCGCCGAGCGCCTCGGGCTTGGCTATGCCCAACTCAGCGCCGACAATCCGGGCCTGATCTATTGCTCCATCTCCGGCTATGCCCCCGACGGGCCGGAGGCGACCCGCCCCGGCTATGATCTGGTGGTGCAGGGCGAGAGCGGCCTGATGGCGCTGAACGGCGAGGCCAGCCAGCCGCCGCTGAAGTTCGGCGTGGCGGCGGTGGATCTGTTCACCGGCCAATATGCCGCCCAGGCGGTACTGGCGGCGCTGTTCGCCCGCGCGCGCACCGGCCAAGGCCGGCTGGTGGAACTGGCGCTGTATGATTGCGGCAGTGCGCTCACCTCTTATTACGGCCTGGAGGCGCTGGCGCAGGACAAGGATCCGCCGCGCTACGGCAACGCCCATCCCTCCATCGTGCCCTATGGGGTGTTCCAGGCCGCCGATGGGCCGCTGGTGATCACGGTCGGCAACAATGCCCAGTATCAGCGCTTCTGCGCCCAGGTGATCGGCCGGCCGGATCTGGCCGCCGACGATCGCTTCGCCACCAACCTCCTGCGTTCGCGCCATCGGGCGGACCTGATCCCGCTCATCAACGCCGAACTGGCTCGGCTGCCCCGTCAGGACCTGCTGGCGCTGCTGCGGGCGGCGGGCATTCCCTGCGGCGAAGTGCTTGGCCTGCATGAGGCTTTGACCTCGGAGCGCGCCACCGCCGCTGGCGTGGTCGCCGGCCACCAGGAGCAGGCGGACGGCCCGTCGCGGGTACTGGCGCCGCCCTATCGGCTGGATGGGACGCGGGCGCCGGTGCGCCGCATGCCGCCGGGCCTCGGCACGGCCGGCGCCGAGATCCTCTCCGAGCGGCTGGGCTATGGCCCCGACCAGCAGGCGGCGCTGCGGGCCAAAGGCGTGGTGCGCTGAGCCCTTTGGCTTGAGGGGCGACAACCGACTGGTCCCGGCCCGCCTGCTTGCGTCATGATCCGCCCGCCCGAATCGCGCCGGACGCACAGAGCAAGAGGCCAGCCATGATCGCCCCCGAGGAGCATCCCGCCTTTGGTAAGGTGGCGCGGCGGCTGATCCCGCTGATGATGGTGCTCTATCTGGTCAGCTTCCTCGACCGGGTGAATGTGGGCTTTGCCGCCCTCACCATGAATGCGGATCTGGGATTCTCCCCCGCCGTCTATGGCTTTGGCGCCAGCATCTTCTTCCTCGGCTATTTCCTGTTCGAAGTGCCCAGCAACCTCATCCTGGAGAAGGTGGGGGCGCGGCTGTGGATCTGCCGGATCATGGTCACCTGGGGCCTGCTCTCGGCGGCCACCGCCTTCGTCTCCGGGCCGACCTCCTTTTATGTGGTGCGCTTTCTGCTCGGGGTGGCGGAGGCGGGCTTCCTGCCGGGGATGATCCTCTATCTGGGCTATTGGTTTCCCCTCGCCATTCGCGGGCGCACCATCGCTCTGTTCATGGCGGCGGTGCCCCTCGCCAGCGCCGCCGGGGCGCCGCTGTCCGGCATGGTGTTGCAAACCCACGGCTTTCTCGGGCTGGCCGGTTGGCAATGGCTGTTCCTGATCGAGGGCATTCCCGCCTGCGTCCTCGGCGTCGTGGTGCTGCTGGTGCTGCCGGACGGGCCGCAGCAGGCCCGTTGGCTCTCGGATGAAGAGAAGCAGGTGATCGCCGCCCGGCTGGCGGTGGATGCGGCCGGCGCGCCCCCCTCCACCCGCCATGCCTTGGGGCCGGCGCTGACCGATCCGCGGGTGATCGGGCTGGGGGTCATCTATTTCGGCCTGGTGATGGGGCTCTATGGGGTGGGGCTCTGGCTGCCGCAGATGGTGCAGGCGCGCGGCTATTCGCCCGCCGCCATCGGCTGGATCCTGGTGCTGCCTTATGCGGTGAGCGCGCTCGCCATGCTGGCCTGGGGCCGGCACAGCGACCGCACCGGCGAGCGGGTGTGGCATGTGGCCGGGCCGCTGCTGCTGGGTGGGATCGGCCTTGCCGCCAGCATCCATGCGGGTTCTGACCTCATGGCGCTGGGCGCCATCACGCTCGCCAGCGCCGGCATCTATGCGGCGCTGGGGCCGTTCTGGACCTTGCCGCCTTTGTTCCTGCGGGGCACGGCGGCGGCGGCGGGGATCGCGCTCATCAATGCCATCGGCAATCTGGGTGGGGTGGCCGGGCCTTATGTGGTGGGGCTGCTGCGGCAGGCGAGCGGCGGCTATGATAGTGCCCTGGAGGCGCTGGCCCTGGCGCTGGTCCTGGCCGGCGGTTTGGCTCTGGCGCTGGGTCGGGTGCTGGTGCGCCGGGTGCGACCGCAGGCTTGAGCGTAAAATTTAACATCACTGGCGCGTGAGCCCTGTAACAAACCGGGTTTGACCATCGAATTCCCCATGTTGGAACATTTCCAGCACCGGGGGCCGCCAGATGAGTGCCAGCAAGGGGTTCGCTCCGCCGCCGCGCGAATTTACGTGTGGCATCGCAGTGATGGCCAAAGCGTCCGCGCCGGGACGCACCAAAACCCGCCTCGCGCCGCCTTTGACCGGGGTCGAGGCGGCGGAGGCCAACACCGCCTTCCTCAAGGACATCTTCGCCAACATCACGGAGGCCGCCCGCCGGGCGCCCGTGATCGGCCATGCCGCCTATGGCCCGCCGGGGGCGGGGGCGTTCTTTGCCGAGATCCTGCCGGGCATCGATCGGTTCGAGGTCTGGCAGCCCGCTTTCGGCGACTGCCTGAAACTGGCGATGGACCAGCTGTTCGCCCGCGGCCACCAGGGGGCGGCGGTGCTGAATGCCGACAGCCCCACCTTGCCGCCGGACCTGCTGGTGGAGATGGCCGCAGCCCTGATGCGGCCCGGCGACCGGGGCGTGCTGGGGCCGTCCACGGACGGGGGCTATTATCTGCTCGCCCTCAAGACCCCCCATGACCGGCTGTTCGCGGACATCGCCTGGAGCACCGACCAGGTGGCGGACCAGACCCTGGCGCGGGCGCGCGAGATCGGCCTGCCCATGCACATCCTGCCCGCCTGGTACGATGTGGACGACGCCGCCGCGCTGCGCATCCTGCATGGCGAACTGATCGCCGGGGTGCCGTTCGGCGATGGCGCCCACCCGCGCGGGGCTGCCGCCCACAGCACTCAGTTCCTGACCCGGCTTCTGGACGAGGCGGGCCTCGCCCAGCGCCTTGGCTTGCCCGAACGCGCGCCCGCTCTGCGCCGCGCCTCCTGACGCCCCGATCCATTTCTCCAGTCCAAGGTTCGCCGCATGAATGCTTTGACCCCCACCGTGGACCCCCGCCGCTATTTCGAACAGGCCGCGCCCCAGCGGACCGGCATGCCCACGCGCAAGCCGGTGTGCCTCTATCTGGAGACCACCAACCGCTGCAATTTGCTCTGCACCACCTGCCCGCGCACCTATGAGGAACTGGAGCCGCCGGCGGACATGAGCTGGGAGCTGTTCACCGCCATCGTCGACCAGATCCCCGATCTGGAGCGGGCGGTGCTGCATGGGGTGGGCGAGCCCATGCTGGTGAAGGAGCTGCCGCGCATGGTGCGCTATCTGAAGGATCGCGGCACCTATGTGCTGTTCAACACCAACGGCACGGTGCTGAACGACCGTAATGGTCGTGCGCTCATCGATGCGGGCCTGGATGAATTGCGCGTCTCGCTGGATGCGGCCAATGCCAAGTCCTACAAGGCGGTGCGCGGCAAGGACTATTTCGGCCGCATCCTGAAGAATGTGCGCGCCTTCCGCGCCTTGCAGGAGCGCGAGGGCGCCACCAATCCGCGCGTCTCCGCCTGGCTGACCGGCCTGAAGGAGACGGTGGCGGAGCTGCCCGCCTTCGTGCAGGTGGCCGCCGACATCGGCGTCAAGGAGGTCTATCTCCAGCGCCTGGTGTTCTTCGAGACCGACAGCATCGGCCTCGCCCGACCCGACCAGGCGCTTTACGAGCAGATCAACCAGGACGAGGCCGGCCATATCGCCGAGGCTACCCGCATCGCCCATGAGAAGGGCATGATCTTCAGCGCCTCGGGCGCCGCCTCCGAGCCGGGCATGAGCCTGAAACGGGCCGATGACGGCACCCCTTGGTCCATGTGCCGGCGGCCGTGGACGGTGATGTATGTCACCGCCAACGGCCGGGCGCTGCCCTGCTGCATCGCGCCATTCTCCCAGCGCGGCTATGAGAACTACACCTTGGGAGACGCCACCCAGCAGACCCTGCGGGAGATCTGGGACGGCCCGGCCTACAAGGATTTTCGCGAGGCGCTGCTGTCACCCACGCCCCCTTCGGCCTGCGCCAGCTGCGGCCTGCGGTGGAGCCTGTGATGCGCCCGCGCGTTGCCCTCATCATCCCCACGCTGAATGAAGCCGCCTCCATCGGCGCCACCGTGGCCGAGATCCCCCGCGACTTGGTGGATCGCATCCTCATCGCCGACAGCGGCAGCACCGACGGCACCGCCGTCCTGGCCGAGGCAGTTGGTGCGCAGGTGCTCAATGCGGGGCGTGGCTTCGGCCGCGCCTGCCTCGCCGCCGCCCGTGCCGCCGATGATGCGGACATCCTTTTGTTCATGGATGGCGACGGCGCCGACGACCCGGCCTTCATTCCCGATCTTTTGGCGCCGCTGCTGGCGGGGGAGGCGGATTTCGTCATCGCTTCGCGCACGCGGGGGCAGCGGGCGCCGGGCAGCATGGCCTGGCATCAGGTGCTGGCCGGGCAGATGGCGGGGCTGGGCATGCGCGCGCTCTATGGCGTGCATTTCACCGACATGTGCACCTTCCGCGCCATTCGCCGAGACCGCCTGCTGGCGCTCGGCATGGGCGAGATGACCTATGGCTGGAACATCGAGATGCAGATGCGCGTCGCCCGCGCCGGCCTGCGCATCCGCGAAGTGCCGGTGGCCTATCGCTGCCGCAGCGGCGGCACCTCCAAGGTGGCGGGAAATCTCTCCACCTCCATCCGGGCCGGCGCGCGCATCTGCGCCACCTTCCTGCGGGTGGCGCGCCAGCCCGCCGTGCCCGCCGCGTTTCCCGTCCCCGCCGCCCGCGAGATGTGAGAGCCGATCCGATGTTGCTGCATCCCCTCCCATCCTTCGAGACCCAGGCCGCGCCGCAGCGGGGCGAAGCCACCGCCCGCTTCCTGCCGCTGCTGGACCGGGCCGACCATCGCGCCCCCTCGGTGTTCCGGCCCGAGAACATGCTGCGCGAGGCGCGGCGCCAGAAGGGCCTCGACGCCGGCAATGTGCCGCGCATCTGCATTCTCGATCCCGACGGCGACATGGTGGATTTCGTCCGCGCCGAGCGGCAGGCCAAGCGCTCGCCCCATTGGGCCTGTTACCACACCGATATGTGGGAGTGGGAGGAGGGGGGCCTGGCCTTCGGCATCGTCGGCTATGCGGTGGGCGCCTCGTTCGCGGTGCTGGTGGCCGAGCAGGTGTTCGTCTCCGGCTGTGATCTGCTGGTGTCGGTGGCCTCCGCCGGGCAGATCGCCGAGCAGGCGCCGGTGTCCTACCATGTGCTGATCGAACGCTCATTGCGCGATGAGGGCACCAGCTATCACTATCTGCCGCCCAGCCCCTATGCGGAGGCGGATCCGGCGCTCTTGGGGCTGGCGCGCGCGGCATTTGCGGGCACATCCTGCCCGGTGCTGTCGGGCGCCACCTGGACCACCGACGCGCCGTTCCGCGAGACCGAGGCCGGCATCGCCACCCGCAAGGGCCAGGGCCTGCTGGCGGTGGAGATGGAAGCCGCCGCGCTCTACGCCTTCGCCGCCGCGCGCCAGCGCCCGGTGCTGTGCCTCGCCCATGTGACCAACCAGATGGGGCAGGTGGAGGGGGATTTCGAGAAGGGCTGCCACAACGGCGCCAGCACCTCCATGGCCCTGGTGCGGGCCTTCGCCACTGCCTGGACCACTGAGGCCGACGCGCGCGGGGACGCCTGCACGACGACCCATAAGATCGCCTGACACCACCATTTTCCAACCTTGGGGGGCACCCATGCTGGACCGGACACCCTATCAACCGCTGGACGCGGGCACACTGGCGCAACGCCTGGGGTCGCGACCCGATCTCACCTTGCGCCTGGGCGAGCCGGAGGGCTGGCGGGTGCGCGAAGTGGGCGACGGCAATCTCAACCTGGTGTTCATCGTCGAGGGCGACGAGGAATCCGTGGTGGTGAAGCAGGCGCTGCCTTATGCGCGGGTGGTGGGCGAGAGTTGGCCCATGTCGCTGGATCGCTCCTATTTCGAATATCACGCCCTGACCCGCCTTGGCGCCCGCGATCCCGAGCGGCTGCCGGAGGTGTTCGCCTTCGACGAGGTGCAGGCTCTGGTGGTGATGGAGCATCTCTCCCCCCATGTCATCGCCCGCAAGGCGATGATTGCCGGCGAGAGGCTGCCCCATATGGGCCGGCATCTGGGGCTGTATCTGGCCCGCACCTTGTTCCGCGGTTCGGACCTCGCCATGGACACCGCCCGGCGCAAGGCGGACCTGGCGCTGTTCGCCGGCAATGGCGAATTGTGCGGCATCACCGAGGATCTGGTGTTCACCGATCCGTTCGTGCTCAGCGAGCGCAATCGCCACACGCCGGGCCTTGAAGCGGATGCCGCAACCGTGCGCGCCGATCGCGACCTGAAGCTGGCGGCCCATGAACTGAAGCTGATCTTCGCCACCCGCGCCGAGACCTTGCTGCATGGGGATCTCCATACCGGCTCGGTGATGGCGACGCGGGACGACACCCGGGTGATCGACGCGGAATTTGCCGTCTATGGCCCTATGGGCTTCGATGTGGGCATGCTGTTGGGCAATCTGTGGATGGCCTATTTCGCCCAAGGCGGCCTGGGCGAAAGCCCGCAGGCCCGCGCGGCCTATGCCTCCTGGATCCTGGAGACGGCGGAGACCGTGTGGCAGGTGTTCACGCAGGAATTTTCTTTCCTCTGGCGCACCGAGCGCAGCGGCATGCTGGGCGGGCGGGGGCTGTTCGAGGACCAGGGCGACGATCTGGCGGCGGAACTGGCGCTGGCCCGCCGCCTGAAGACGGTGTGGCAGGACGCGCTGGGCTTTGCCGGGCTGGAGATGCATCGCCGCATCCTCGGCCTCGCCCATATTCCCGAATTCGAGAGCATTGCCGACGTGGCGGTGCGCGCTGGCTGCGAGCGTCAGGCGTTGCGGCTGGGGCGGGAACTGGCGCTGCACCGCGCCGGCGGCCTGACCATGGCGCAGGTCAATGGCATGGCGACGCTGCTCGCCGGTGGCCGGCCATGAGGGCCGGCCGCCCCCGGCCACGCGCCCCCGCCTCAGCGGCGGGTGATGGCGATGCGCAGGGTCTCGTCGGCGGCGATGGGCGTGTCGCCGGCAGGCTGCCAGGTGGCAAGGCCGGGCAGGTCTTCGCGGGTAATGTCCAGCAGCGCGATCTGGCGGCCGAGGATGGCGACGGTCTCCAGCGGCACCGGCACCGGGCGCCCGCCCCAGCCGAACCAGCCGCCCACCGGCACCACCAGCACCACGCTGCCATCGGGCGTGCGCGCCAATTGGCGGACGAAGCCCAGGGTGCGGTCGTCCAGATCCAGCAGCGGCAGACCCACGAGATCCCCGGCGCGGACCTTCTGCGGCCAGCGCTGCGCCATCCGCTCCTGCGGGGTGAGGTTGTCCTCGTCCGCCGGCTGCGCCTGGGTATGAGCGCCGCCGGCGCGGGGTTCGGCTCGCATGGGCACCGGGTCGGCGGCGCGGGCGGCGAGCGGCGCCACCGCGAGAGCGCCCGCCGCCAGCAGTAAGGCGATGCGGGACGGAAGATGAGAGGCGATGCGCATGGCTCGGTCCCTGCGTGGCTATGAAGTGAATGGGTGATCAATAACAAATTGAGTCATCGCAGGCAAATAAAATAAGCAAATCGGCTTCATTCGAACGAGGGGTGGGTGTCATGACAAGTATAGAGATGTCGAGTGTGTCATCTCCGGCGCGGCCGCGCATGCATCCTTTGGTGCTGCGGGTGATGCATTGGACCAATGCTATCGCCATGGTCATCATGATCGGCAGCGGCTGGAAGATCTATAATGACGAGGTGATTTTCGGCTTCCTGCATTTCCCCGAGGCGATCACCCTCGGGGTGTGGGCGCAGCACGGGCTGCAATGGCACTTCTTCGGCATGTGGATCCTGATGCTGAACGGCCTGGCCTATCTGGCCTATGGCCTCATCTCCGGCCGTTTCCGCCGCATGCTGTGGCCGATCCGCCCCGGCGAAGTGGTGCGCGAGGCGCTCGCCGCGCTCACCTTCAAGCTCAAGCACACCGATCTCACCCATTACAACGCCGTGCAGAAGGTGCTGTATGTGGGGGTGATCGCAATCATCATTGTGCAGGTGATCAGCGGGCTCGCCATCTGGAAGCCGGTGCAGTTCTCGGGGCTGATCACCCTGTTCGGCGGGTTCCAGGGCGCGCGGCTGGCGCATTTCATCGGCATGGCGCTCATCGTCGGCTTCTTGATCGTGCATGTGGCCCTGGCGCTGCTGGTGCCCAAGACCATCCTCGCCATGCTCACCGGCGGCCCACGCATCGATCCCACGTCCCCTTCCACTCCCCCCGCACACTGACCGGAGGCCGCCATGTCGTTCCGCTTGCCCGCGCCTTCGCGCTTCCGGCCCCGCCAGGCGCCGGATCAGACACTCCTCACCCAGCACACCCGCCTGCTGGAGACCATCAGCCGCCGCAAGGTGTTGCGCGGCGCCATGAGCCTGGGGGCGCTGTCCCTGCTCACCGGCTGCGACATCTCCAATGACGGCGCCGTGCAGACTGCGCTGCGGGCGGTGTCGGACTTCAACGACGGCGTGCAGGCGGCGCTGTTCGACCCCACCAAGCTGGCCCCCACCTTCTCCCCCAGCCAGGTGGTGAAGCCGCCGCGCTTCAATGCCTATTACGAGATCGAGGACGTCAAGCCGGTGGACCTCGACGGCTGGTCGCTGGAACTGGCGGGCCTCGTCACCGACAAGCGGCCCTGGACGCTGGACCGCATCAACGCCCTGCCGCAGCAGGAGGTGATCATCCGCCACATCTGCGTGGAGGGCTGGGATTATATCGGCCAATGGTCAGGGCCGAATTTGCGGCAGTTCCTCACCAGCGTGGGGGCGGACCTCACCGCCAAATATGTCGCCTTCCATGGGGCCGATGATTACATGGAGAGCATCGACATGGCCTCGGCGCTGCATCCGCAGACCATCCTGGCCACCCATTATGCCGGCGAGCCCATCACCGATCCGTTCGGCGCCCCGCTGCGGCTGCGCACGGCGGTGAAATTGGGGTTCAAGAACCCCAAATGGGTGCGGGCCATCGAGGTCACCAACACCTATACCCAGGGCTTCTGGGAGAAGCAGGGCTTCAACTGGTTCGCCGGCCTGTAATGCCGCAGGCGGGGGAGGATTTCCCCCGCGCCCGTCCCGTGCCATGGGTGGGGCGACGGCCGCCCGCCGCCGCAGCTTTCCGGGAGCCCGATGGCCTCGTCTTTCTCCGCCGCTCTGTGCGCTGTGCTGGCCCTGGTGCTGTGGAGCGCCATGGGCTGGATCTTCGCCCGCCGCCTGCCGCTGCCCCGCGCCTTGGCCCTGCCGCTAGCCCCGCTGCTGGGCTGGGCGGCGCAGAACACGCTCGCTCTGGCGGTGACGCAGTTCGCCGGCTTCACGGCGCCCGTCATTCTCGCGGCAACGGTGGTGCCGTGCGCCCTGGTGCTGGTCGCCGTGCGCGGGCCGAAGGTGGCGTGGCGCGGGCCGGCCATGCCGGCGTGGGTCTATGGGCTGGCGGCGCTGGTGGCGCTGGCGCCCGCCGTCGCGCTGCTGCCGAAGATGGTGGGCGATGCCGTGCTGCTCTCGGCGCCGATCTTCGATCACGCCAAGGTGGCGCTGATCGACGAGATCGCCCGCAACGGCGTGCCCCCAGCCAATCCGGTGTTCGGCGACGGGCCGGGGCGCGGGGCGTTGGCTTATTATTATCTCTGGCATTTCGGCGCCGCCCAATTGGCCCGGCTCACCGGCGCCACCGGCTGGGAGGCGGATATCGCCGCCACCTGGTTCACCGCCTTTGCCACCTTGAGCCTGATGTGCGGTCTGGCCTTCACCCTCTCGCGCCGGGTGCTGGGGCCGATCCTGGTGCTGGCGGCGTGCCTGTGCGGTTCGCTGCGCCCGGTGCTGGGGCTGGTGGGGCAGGACCGCATCGATCAGGTGCTGGAACCCGCCAGCGGTTTTGCCGGCTGGCTGTTCCAGGTCACCTGGAGTCCGCACCATGTGGCGGCGGCCGGCTGCACCGTGCTCGCCACCCTGATCATGGCGGCGATGGCGCGGCGGTTCTCGCTTTATGCGGTGGGCGTGCTGGGGCTGGTGCTGGCGGCCGGCTTCCAGAGCTCGATCTGGGTCGGTGGCATCATGTTCATCCTGGCCGGCTTTGCGGTGGCGTTCGTGCTGCTGCTGGTGAGCGCGCGGGATCGGCTGGATTTCGTCGCCGGCACCGTGGGCGCGGGCCTGCTGGGCGCCGTGCTCTCGGCGCCCTTGATCGCCGCGCAATTGAGCGCGGCGGTGACGCGCGGCGGCGGGCTGCCGGTGAGCGTGGACCCGTTCCATGTGCTCGGCCCGTTCCTGCCGGACGGCTTGGGGCGGCTCTTGGATCTGCCGGCCTATTGGCTGGTGCTGCTGGTGGTGGAATTCCCGCTGGTGTTCCTGCCCGGCGTGGTGGCCTTGGGCCTGTTGTTCCGCGGCAGCT
>CALRNP020000084.1:0-20994 GCA_943369575.1 Azorhizobium sp. AG788
TTCGCGCGTGCGAACCGGCCCTTCTGCTATCGATCTCCTGAAACCGCGCGGCGGGCCTTGTCCAGTTCTTCCGCATAGCGGCGCAGGGTGTGGGCCTCGCTCAGCATCCCCACCACGACGCGGGACGGGAGCCCATCCACCACCACCAATTCGTCGCTCTGGGTGCGGTCGAACGCTTCGGCGGCGTCCTTCACATTCATCTGCGGCGTCAGCACGTCATCCGCATTCTCGGCCAGGGTGCTGATCCGCGTCTCCGGCTGCTGCGCGTCCGAATGGGCCTGCGCCACCGAGACGATGCCGGCATAGCGCCCCTCCTCGTCCCGCAGCACCACCTTGCGCACCGAGCCCAAAGGGAAGGCGGCGCGAAACGTCTTGATCGAGGCATCCACGCCGAAGGCCGGCACATCATGGCGCATCATCCGCTCCACCGTGAGCGCCCGCAGCCAGCCGATGTCCAATGCGCTGCGGATGGTCTCGCCGCGCAGATGCATGCGCCAAGTGGAGAAGGAATAGCCGAAGGTCTCGCGCACCAACAGCGAGCAGACGATGGAGGCGGTGAGCACCAGCCCGGCGATGGGCAGGTCGCCGGTGATCTCCAGGGTGAGGAAGGTCATGGTCAAAGGCCCGCCGACCACCCCCACCGCCAGCGCGCTCATGCCCACCACGGCGGCGATCACCGGGTCCAGCGCCACATGCGGCAGAACGATCGCCGCCACGCCTGCGAACAATTTGCCCAGCAGCGAGCCCATGAACAGCGCCGAGAAGAACAAGCCGCCGCGAAACCCCGCGCCCAGCGACAAAGATGCGGCCGCGATCTTCAGCAGGAAGATGATGGCGACCGCGCTGGTGACGCCGGTGCCCACTTGGATATGCAGCGCGCCCTCACCGCTGGCGAGCACCTGGGGGGTGTAGAGCGCCAGCGCCCCCACCCCGAGCCCGCCCACCATGGGCCGCAGATAGGAGGGGATGCCGCTGCGAGCGAAGCCCTTCTCCACCAATGTCACCAGCCGCATGATGCCGATGGCGACCAGCCCCGCCACCAGCCCCAGGAACAGGAACGGCGCGTAGGAGGAAGCCAGCAGCGGCCCCAGCGGCGGCAGGATGATGGGGGTGGAGATCGCCCCCAATTGCTGGGCGGTCAAATAGGCCACCAAAGCGGACGTCATCACCGGCGCCACGGCGGGGATGGCATAGACGCCGATAATCAGCTCGAAACCGTAGAAGGCGCCGGTGAGCGGGGCCTGGAACGCGGCGGCGATGCCACCGGCGGCGCCGCAACCCACCATCACCCGCAGATCCGCCCGCCGCAGCCGCAGCAGGCTGCCGAGGGTGGAGGCGATGCCGGAGCCGGTCTGGGTATAGCCCGCCTCCATGCCGACCGAGGCGCCGAAGCCGTTGGCCAGCATGGTCTGGAGCGCCAGGATGAAGCTGTCCACCAGCGACATGCGCCCGCCATGCAGCGCATTGGCTTCGATGGGATCGACGATGGGCCATGGCCGCCAGCGCTTCAGCGCCAGCCCGAGCCCGCCGACCACCAGCCCGCCGATGGCCGGCCACAGCAGCAGATGCAGCGGCAGCGGGCCGGGCAGCGAACTGATGCGCGGGGCGCCATAAAGCCATTCGTGCATCAATTGCGCGCCGCGGCTCACGGCGGTGACGCCGATGCCGGCGCAGACGCCGATCAGGGCCGCCAGCACCACCAGAGAAATCTCGCGGGCCCGCACCACCCGCCGCAGCAAAGCGAGGGGACCGCGCGAGGCATCAGCGGCGGGCGCGGATACCTCGTCGATCGCCCCGGTGCTCATGGCCTCACCCGAACTTGTTGTTGCGCGGGAAGCCCTTGGGCGGCAGTCGGCCGGAGGAGGCGCGCTCCGCCTGCCAGTCCAGCAGCTCGGTCACCGTCCAAGTGCGGCCGGAGGTGTCTTCCCAGGTCAGGCCGTCGGCGCGGTTGAACACCTTCAGGTCGGACAGCGAACCTTCGCGATAGCGCTGGAGCCGCACGCCGCGGCCACGGGTCATGTCCGGCACCTGGGCGATGGGGAACAGCAGCAGCTTGCGGTTCTCGCCGATCACCGCCACCGTATCGCCGTCCGCCGGCACCGCCAGCGCCACCGCGTCCGGCGGATCGACCACCAGCACCTGCTTGCCCTTGCGGGTGGTGGCGATGCAATCGTCCTCCGCCACCAGGAAGCCGCGCCCTTCCTTGGAGGCCACCAGCAGCTTGTGGCCGGGCTGGTGGGCGAACACCGAGACGATCTCCGCTTCCTGCTCCAGCTCGAACATCAGCCGCATGGGCTCGCCATGGCCGCGCCCGCCCGGCAGCTTGGAAGCATCCAGGGTGTAGAAGCGCCCGTTGGAGGCGAACACCATGATCTTGGAGGTGGTCTCGGCATAGAAGGCATGGGCGAGGGTGTCGTCGCCCTTGAACTGGATGCCGGTGAGGTCCGGCACATGGCCCTTCAAGGCGCGGATCCAGCCCTTGGCGGAGACCACGATGGTCACCGGCTCGCGCTCCACCAGCGCCTCGGTGAAGGCATCCTCGCCGAACACCGGCAGCGGCGCGAAACTGGTGCGACGCTTGCCGATCTCGGTTTCGGGGCCATAGACCTTGCGGGTGTGGGCGATCTCCTTGGCGATGGCCTTCCACTGCGCCGCCTCGGAGCCCATCAGCTTGTTGAGCTGGTCCTGTTCCTTGCTGAGCTTGTCGTGCTCCTTGCGCAGTTCCATCTCCTCCAGGCGGCGCAAGGAGCGCAGGCGCATGTTGAGGATGGCTTCGGCCTGCACATCGGTCAGCTCGAAGGTGCGCATCAGCTCCACCTTCGGCTCATCCTCCTCGCGGATGATGCGGATCACCTCGTCAAGATTGAGATAGGCGATCAGATAGCCGCCCAGCACTTCCAGCCGATGGGTGATCTCCGCCAGGCGATGGCGCGAGCGGCGCTGCAGCACGTCGCGGCGATGGGCCAGCCATTCGCGCAGCGCATCCGCCAGGGAGAGCACCTTGGGGATCTGGCCGCGCACCAGCACGTTCATGTTCAGCGGCACCCGGGCTTCCAGCTCGGTGAGCTTGAACAGGCTTTCCATCAGCACCGCCGCATCCACGGTGCGGGCGCGCGGTTCCAGCACCAGGCGGATGTCTTCGGCGCTTTCATCGCGCACGTCCGCCAGCAGCGGCAGCTTCTTGTCGGTGAGCAGTTCGGCGATCTTCTCCACCAGGCGCGATTTCGGCACGCCATAGGGAATCTCGGTGACCACCACCACATAGGTGCCGCGCCCGGTCTCTTCCTTCTCCCAGCGCGCCCGCACGCGGAACGAGCCGCGCCCGGTGGCATAGGCTTCCGCCGTGCCGATGGGATCTTCCACCAATATGCCGCCGGTGGGGAAATCTGGGCCGGGCACGAATTGCAGCAGGTCGGACGCCGGAGCGTTGGGGTGGTCCAGCAGATAGAGCGAGGCGTCCAGCAGCTCGGCGGCATTATGCGGGGGGATGGCGGTGGCCATGCCCACGGCGATGCCCTGCGAGCCGTTGGCGAGCAGATTGGGGAACGCCGCCGGCAGCACCACCGGCTCTTCCTCGGAGCCGTCATAGGTGGGGCGGAAGTCCACCGCATCCTCGTCGATGCCATCCAGCAGCAGGCGGGCGGTCTCGGTCAGGCGGGCTTCGGTGTATCGCATGGCGGCGGCGTTATCGCCGTCCACATTGCCGAAATTGCCCTGGCCATCCACCAGCGGGTAGCGCTGGGCGAACTCCTGGGCGAGGCGCACCAAGGCATCATAGACCGACTGGTCGCCGTGGGGATGGAACTTGCCGATGACGTCGCCCACGACGCGGGCGCACTTCTTGAAGCCGGAGCCGGGGTCCAGCTTCAGCTGGCGCATGGCATGGAGAATGCGGCGGTGGACCGGCTTCAGTCCATCACGGGCGTCGGGCAGCGCCCGATGCATGATGGTGGACAGAGCATAGGCCAGATAGCGCTCCTCGAGCGCGGCTTTCAGCTGCACCGGCTCGATGGTGCCTTCGGGCGGAAGGGGTCGGGTTGCCATGTGCTGGGAGTAGCGTGCCGCTTCGCATCAGACAAGGAGAAGCATGCCCCTGCACAGCTTTGTCGCGGGTCTGCCTTGGCCGTGACCCACGGATGAACGGAACGGCAATCGCCGTTTATGTTCATGAATGCCGGTTCAGAATCGCGGTGTTTAGACACCTTATTTGCCTTCATAAATTCCTACAACCTGCCTTTGCGGGACATAATAGAGACACCGAGCCTCTCAATATTGAAGCATCGTGCAAATACGCACACATAAAGCTTCGAAGGAGAAGCTGACATGACCAAGATCTTTCTTCCGCTTTGCGGTGCAACCCTTCTTGGTTTTTCGGTGATGCTGACCGGCGCGTCGGCTGCCACCTTGCCCGGTGTCGGCGGCACCTTGCCGATACAGTCGCAGGCCGCACAGCTACCCGTCGAGAACGTGGGATGGCGGCAGGTATGCCGGCCCGTTCCCCGCTGGTTCAACGGCCAGCAGGTGTTCGTCGAGCGCTGCCGCAACGTGTGGGTGGATTGGCATGGGGGTGGGGGTGGCGGCGGCTATGGCTACGGCCGTCCCGCCTATGGCCCCCCGCCTTATGCCTATGGGCGGCCGGCCTATGGCTATGGTGGCCCCTATCGCGGCGGCCCCGGCTACTACTGATCCGCCCGCTTGATCCGGGCTCTGGCCCGGATCAATGCCGTTCGGGCCGCATCTGCCTTTCACTGCCCCTGTCTCGCGCCATGACGCACCGCACCGTGATCCCTCGACCAGCCGCGGGACCTGCTCCCATCGGGAAGGGCGAGCGCGCCTCACGCTGATCTTAGCGAATAGATCGCAATCGAAGGAGAGATGGGAACAGAAGAACGGTCCCGCGACTTCTACTTCGCGATCAAGTGCCCTGGGCACGAGGCATCCTCACAAGGAAACGCCAAAATGAAGAAAATGATTCTCCCTCTCTGCGGCGCCGCCTTTCTTTCGTTTGCGGCTCTGACCTCCGGGGCATCTGCGGCATCTCTGTCCAATGCCGGCGGAGCTCTGGTACATCCTTCCGCATCGGTCGGGACGCAGGCGGAAAGCGTGGCTTGGCGCCGGGTGTGTCGGCCGGCCACCATCTGGCGCAATGGCCGCCGCATCGTGGTGCAGCGGTGCACCAACGTTCGGGTGGGCCCGCCCCGCCCAGGCTACGGCCGGCCGGGCTATCCCGCGGCCGGACGTCCTGGCTATGGCTACCAGGGCGGCATGGGCGGCCCGGCCCCCGGCCCCGGCTGGGGTCGCTGAGCGGGCGAACGCGCCTAGCGGGCGTTCCCCGACCGCCTGAGAGCCGTGAGAAATCCTGCGCGGGCCGCCGAAAGGGCGAGCCCGCGCGGCTCCATGACACGGGTGGTCAGGAAATGGCCGGTCATCCGCAGCGCCTCCTCCATGTCCTCCAGCGCCGGCGGAACGACGCCGCCGATCAGGAAGGTGGGCAAGAGGAACAACTTTTCCGCGTAAGGCTCTCCGGCACTGCGCGACACCGCACGACCGCTCTTCGGCGACACGAAGGCCAGATCATTGTTGCCGCCGGTGGCTGCACAGCGACTGAGGTCGAGCCCAAACCCCAATTCCGCCAGCACGGCCATTTCGAACCGAGCCATCAATTCCCCCGCATGGGCGGGCGCGTCGAAAGCGTCAAGGATGGCATCGGCGGTGGCGAACAGGCCGGGATGCGGGTCTCGCTCCGGCAGCAGGCGCAGCAGGCTGGTGAGATGGGTCACGCCGAAGCTGCCGTGGGGCGTCTGCATCAGGGCATCGGCCCGCAGGGTCACCGGCTCCAGTTGGAAATGCCCCAACTGGTGCTCCAGGCGCCCGCGCCAGGTGGCGTGCAGGGTGTTGCCGGCCTGGAGCAGAGGCGCCATCCGCCGCCCTGCCCCGCCACGCACCAGCCCGAGATGCCGGCCCCGGTCGCGAGTCAGCAGTTCGACGATGGCGCTGCTCTCTCCGTGGCGCCGAACGCCGAGAACGATGCCCGCGTCGGTCCACTCCACGGCGATGTCAGTCTCCTCTGGGGAATTCCAGGCCCATTTCGCGATAGCGCTCCGGATCGTCCGCCCAATTCTCGCGCACCTTCACGAACAGGAACAGGTGCACCGGAACTTCGACGATCTCGGACAGTTCCGCCCGCGATTCCGACGAAATGGCCTTGATGGTCGCGCCGGCCTTGCCCAGCACGATCTTCCGCTGGCTCTCACGCTCCACGAAAATCGTCTGCTCGATGCGGACCGACTTATCCTTCAATTCCTTCCACGATTCGGTTTCCACCGTAGAGCGGTATGGCAGTTCGTCATGCAGGCGCAGGAACAGCTTCTCGCGCGTGATCTCGGCCGCCAGCATGCGCAGAGGCGCGTCGGAGATCTGGTCTTCCGGATAGAGCCACGGCCCCGCCGGCACCGTCTCGGCGAACCAGCGGCGCACGTCTTCGACGCCATTGCCGTTCAGCGCCGAAACCATGAACACCCGCTCGAACGACAGTTTCTCGGTCAAAGCGGCCGCCAGTCCCAGCAGGGTATCGCGGCGAATGAGGTCGATCTTGTTGAGGATCAGGGCGCGGGGCCGCTTCACCTGCGCCAGCGGCGCCAGCAAAGCTTCAATGTCCGCGTCAATGCCACGATTGGCATCCACCAGCAGCGCCACCAGATCGGCGTCCGAGGCGCTGGTCCAGGCGGTGGAGACCATGGCCCGCTCCAGCCGTCGCTTGGGCGCGAAGATGCCGGGGGTGTCCACCAGGATGATCTGGGCGGCGCCTTCCAGCGCGATGCCGCGAACGATGGCGCGGGTGGTCTGCACCTTATGGGAGACGATGGAGACCTTGGAGCCCACCAATTGATTGGTGAGCGTGGACTTGCCCGCATTGGGCGCCCCGAGCAGGGCCACGAAGCCGCACCGTGTCGGCTCCGCACCCTCTCCGTCCGCCCGTACCAGCTCGTTCATTCACCACTCTCCGTCACCACACCCTCACGGGCGAGAAAGGCAGCCGCCGCAGCCTTCTGCGCCGCCTGCTTCGAGGCCCCCGCCGCTTCCACCGCGGTCAGACCGGGAAGGTCCACCGCCACGCGGAAGTTGGGGGCATGGTCGGGGCCGGTTCGCCCCACATCGCGATAGACCGGCGGCGGCAAGCCACGCGCCTGCGCCCATTCCTGCAAAACCGTCTTGGCATCGCGCAGCGGGCGGCGGGGCGTCTCCAGGCGACTGCGCCAGAAGCGCTCCACCACCTTCAGGGCTGCATCATAGCCCCCATCGAGATAAACCGCAGCTACAACCGCTTCCGCAACGTCCGCCAGGATCGCCCGGCGCTCGCGGGCGCCGGATTGGCTTTCGCCCGGCCCCAGCCGCAAATGGGCGCCGAGGCCCATGTCCTGTGCTACCTCGGCGCAGGCTTCCTCGCGCACCAGTTCCGCCAGGCGGCGGGACAGTTCGCCCTCCTCCGCCTTGGGAAAGGTGGCGTAGAGCATATGAGATACCACGCTGCCGAGCACGTGGTCGCCGAGAAACTCCAGGCGCTGATAGGAGCGCACGCGGGGGCCTTCGCCCTTCACGGCGCTGATGTGGGTCAACGCCAGATCGACCAGGTCGCGGTCGTTGAAACGATGGCCGATGCGCTCCTCAAGGAGCGCCAGGTCGGGAGAAGCTGTCATCGGACCTGACTGAAGATCCGCGACCACCGCACGGCCCACGGCCACGTCCACACCTGCCAGGCGGCAGCGCGCTCATCGATGGAGAAGAAGATCATCTGGGCTTTGCCGACCAGATTTTCGAACGGCACATAGCCCACTTGGCTCAGCACGCGGCTGTCGGCGGAATTGTCCCGGTTGTCACCCATCATGAAAAAGTGCCCGGCAGGCACATGATAGACCTGGGTATTGTCGTAGAAGCCGTTGTCGACGATATCGAGCGTCTCGTAGGAGACGCCGTTGGGCAGCGTCTCGCGCCAGCGCTTCACCGGCGCCATGCGGCCGGTGCCGTCATCCTCGCTCACGTCGGAGAGGCGCTCGCGCTTCACCGGAACGCCGTTGATGTTGAGCACGCCGTCGATCATCTGGATGCTGTCGCCGGGCATGCCGACCACCCGCTTGATGTAGTCGGTCTCATTGTCCTTGGGCAGCTTGAACACCACCACGTCGCCGCGAGTCGGCTCCTGCCCAAGGATGCGGCCGGAGAACAGGGGCGGCGAGAACGGAATCGAGAACCGCGAATAACCGTAGCTGTACTTGGAGACGAACAGATAGTCCCCGATCAGCAACGTATCCTTCATGGAGCCGGAGGGGATGTTGAACGGCTGGAACAGGAAGGTACGGATCACCAGCGCGATCAGCAGCGCGTGGACGATGACGCGGACGGTTTCGAGAAAACCGCCGTCCTTCTTGGAATCACTGGTCGCGGTCATAGGGGGTCCGATGAAACGAGGTCCGCGCAGTGTGCCGCCAAACGCGCCGAAAAAGGGGCCAAAACCCTTTCGTAACGGCAGCCTCCGGCACGTGCGGATTGTGCTGCTATAGACGTTTCACCGTCGCGCGGCAACGCGCCGCCCGCGCAAGCTTGGCTCAGGCCGCTGCACCGTCCCTGGCGCCGATGGGTTCGGCGCTGATGATCACATAGGCCGCCGACAGCGGCCCCTCATCCGTCAGCGACAATGCGATGCGCGGCTCGTAGCCGGGCGGCACCAGTTCCCGCAGCCGTACGGCGGCACCGCCGGTCAGTTCCAGAGTCGGCTGGCCGGAGGGGAGATTGACCACCCCCATGTCGCGCCAGAACACGCCGCGGGCGATGCCGGTGCCCAGTGCCTTGGCGCAGGCTTCCTTGGCGGCGAAACGCTTGGCATAGGTTTCGGCCGGGCGTGCGCGGGCCTGCGCCTTGGCCTGCTCTTCCGGCGTGAAGATGCGCTCCACGAAGCGGTCGCCGAAGCGCGCGAGTGACTTCTCGATGCGCCGCAGGTCGGTGAAATCGGAGCCGATGCCCAGGATCATGCCGCGCGCGCTCCCAGAGCCTGCCCGCGATCAATGGCCTCGCGCATCTGCCGCACCACACCGTCGAGACCGTCGAAAATAGCCTCGCCGATCATGAAGTGACCGATGTTCAATTCCACGATCTCAGGAAAGTGAGCGATCTGCGCGGCGGTTTCGAAATCGAGTCCGTGCCCGGCATGCACTTCCAGACCCAGGTCGGCGGCCTGCCGTGCGCCCAGCCGCAGCCGCTCGAACTCAGCCTCGGCCGCGGCAAGCTCACCTGCCGCCAGCGCCTCGCACCATGCCCCGGTGTGCAGTTCGATGATGTCCGCGCCCAAAGCCTTCGCCGCCGTGATCTGGGCGGGATCGGCGGCGATGAACAGCGACACCCGGATGCCGGCCGCCTTCAACGCCTTGATCTTCGGCATCAGGTCGCCGGCCTGCCCTGCCGCATCCAGCCCGCCTTCGGTGGTGCGCTCCTCGCGCCGCTCCGGCACCAGGCAGCAGGCATGCGGATGGGTGGCGAGCGCGATGGCCACCATCTCGTCGGTGGCCGCCATCTCGAAATTGAGCGGCAGCGCCACCTGTTCCTTGATCTGGGCGATGTCGGCATCGCGAATATGGCGCCGGTCTTCGCGCAGGTGGGCGGTGATGCCGTCGACGCCGGCGGCGGCCGCCAGCAGGGCCGCACGCACGGGATCTGGATGGGCGCCGCCGCGCGCGTTGCGCACGGTGGCCACGTGGTCCACGTTCAAGCCCAGCCGGATCGGCGCACGCGCGGTCATGAGGATAGTCTCCTGGCGATCACGCGGCGGGCGCGCACGCGCGCGGCGCCGGATGACGAAATGGTGCGCATTGATCGGGCTTTGCCGCCGCAAAATCAATGCTTGCGGGGCAAATCTGCCCCACCGCCGACCGCTCAGCCGTTGATCCGCTCGACGCTGGAGACCACCGGCCGGGCGCGCAGATCGGTGAGAATGCCGTTGAGGTGGCGCAGGTCGAACACGTCCAGATCGATCACCAACTCGGTGAAGTCCGGTGAGCGCGAGCGCATGTTGATGCCGGCGATGTTGCCGTTGCGCTCGCCGATGATGGTCGCCACCTGGCCCAGCGTGCCGGGCTCGTTCACCGCCGTCACCACGATCCGGGCCGGGAAGCGGCCGTCGCTGAGTTCATCCACGTCCCAACGCACGTCCAGCCAGCGCTCAGGTGCATCTTCGAAATGCTGCAGCGCCTGGGACTGGATCGGGTAGATGGTGATGCCCTCCCCCGGCGCCAGGATGCCGACGATGCGGTCCCCCGGCACCGCCCCGCCCTCGGGTGCGAACCGCACCGGCAGGTCGGAATTGATGCCGCGAATCGGAATGGCTGAGGCGTAGCCTTCTTCTGCCCCGTCGGGGATCTTGAACTTGAGGTTGTGCCCGCGCTTCAGCTCGAACCAGCCTTCGCCCTGCGGCGCCTTGTTGCCGCCGGTGGCGCGGTCCTCGGGGCGCTGGGCGGTCCATTCGGGATAAACCGCGCGGATCAGATCATCGGTCTTGATCTCGCCGCGCCCCACCGCTGCGAACACATCCTCCACCGCGGTGCGGGCGAGGCGCGGCATGCCCTTGGCCACCGCTTCCTCGGAGAAGGCCTTGCCGGCGCGGGCAAACGCCCGTTCGGCGATCTTGCGGCCGAGGCCGGCATATTGGGCGCGAACGGCGGTGCGGGTGGCGCGGCGCACGGCGGCGCGGGCCTTGCCGGTGACGGCGATGGTCTCCCACGCCCCCGGCGGCGTCTGCGCCTTCGAGGTGATGATCTCCACCTCGTCGCCATTCTTCAGCTCGGAGACCAAAGGCGCGATGGTGCCGTTGATCTTGCAGCCCACCGCCGTATTGCCGATGTCGGTGTGCACCGCATAGGCGAAATCGATGGGGGTGGCCTTGCGCGGCAGCGCGATCAGCCGACCCTTGGGGGTGAAGCAGAACACCTGATCGTGGAACAGTTCGAGCTTGGTGTGCTCCAGGAACTCTTCCGGCGAGAGGCCCTGGGCCAAATTCTCGATGGTCTTGCGCAGCCAGGCATAGGCCCGGCTTTCATTGGACAGCATGACGCCGGGAGCGCCGGTGTCATCCTTGTACAGCGCATGGGCGGCGATGCCGTATTCGGCGATTTCATCCATGTCGTGGGTGCGGATCTGCAATTCCACGCGCTGGCGCTTGGGGCCGATGACGGTGGTGTGCAGCGAGCGATAGTCATTGGGCTTGGGCGAGGAAATATAATCCTTGAACCGCCCCGGCACCGTCCGCCACTTGGTGTGCACCACGCCAAGGGCCTGGTAGCAGTCGTCGACGCTGCCGACCATCACCCGGAAGCCGTAGATGTCGGAGAGCTGCTCGAAACCGATGGCCTTGCGCTCCATCTTGCCCCAGATGGAATGCGGCTTCTTTTCGCGGCCCTTCACCTCGGCCTTCATGTCGCGGCGGGCCAGTTCGTCGGTCAGTTCACGCTCGATCTCCTGCACCAGCGCGCCGTTGCGCTCGCGCAACTCGGCCACGCGGGCGGTGATGGAGGCATAGGCTTCCGGCGAGAGCTGGCGGAACGACAGGTCTTCCAGCTCCTCGCGCATCTCCTGCATGCCCATGCGGGCGGCGAGCGGCGCGTAGATGTCGAGGGTTTCCTGGGCGACGCGGTCACGCTTTTCCTGCGGCACATATTTCAGCGTGCGCATGTTGTGCAGGCGGTCGGCGAGCTTCACCAGCAGCACGCGCACGTCGTCAGCGATGGCGAGCAGCAGCTTGCGCAGGTTTTCCGCCTGCTTGGCCTGCTTGGACACCAGGTCCAGCTTCTTGATCTTGGTGAGGCCCTCCACCAATTGCGCGATCTGGCCGCCGAACAGGCGCTCGATCTCGGCCTTGGTGGCCCCGGTATCCTCGATGGTGTCGTGCAGCAGCGCGGCGATGATGGTGGCGTCGTCGAGCTTCAGCTCGGTCAGGATCGCCGCCACTTCCAGCGGGTGGGAAAAATACGGGTCGCCGGAGGCGCGCAGCTGGGTGCCGTGGGCCTTCATGGCATAGACATAGGCGCGGTCGAGCAACGCCTCGTCGGTCTGGGGATTGTACCGTCGAACGCGCTCGACGAGCTCGTATTGGCGCATCATGGCCGGAACGGGTCCGTCGCAGCACGGGCGGACCCGAGAGCCCTGCCGTGTGGTTTTATGGACTCGGACATATCATGCAGGATGCGCGAGCGCGCAAGCCATGCCGGCGCATTTTTGCGAATGTTTCGCATGATTTGCGGGCGGAACACCGCCCGCGCGCCGGCCGTGCCGGCACCTCCCGGAGGGTCA
Source organism: Azorhizobium sp. AG788 (assembly GCA_943369575.1). GTDB lineage: Bacteria > Pseudomonadota > Alphaproteobacteria > Rhizobiales > Xanthobacteraceae > Azorhizobium. Next base: position 12,334 of record CALRNP020000084.1, read on the forward strand.
GGATCGGCGGCGCGCCCTCAAGGCAGCAATACCGTGGAGCCCGTCGTGGCACGGCTTTCCAGGTCGCGATGGGCTTTTTGCACGTCCTTCAGATCATAGCTCTGGTGGATCGGAACCTTGATGGCGCCGGTCAACACCGCCTCGAACAGATCGTTGGCGGTGGCGACCAAAGAGGTGCGCGTCGCCACATGGGTGCCCAGCGTCGGGCGGGTGGCGTAGAGCGAGCCTTTCTGCGACAGCGCCAGCAGGTCGAAATTACGGATGGCGCCGGAGGCATTGCCGAACGAGACCCATAGGCCGAATGGCTTCAGGCAGTCCAGCGAGGCCGGATAGGTGGCCTGGCCGACGCCGTCATAGACCACGTCGCACATCTTGCCTGAGGTGATCTCCTTCACCCGATGCACGAAATCCTCGTCGCGATAAAGGATCACATGGTCGGTGCCGCTGGTGAGCGCCAGTTCGGCCTTTTCCTTGGAGCCGACGGTGCCGATGACGGTGGCGCCCAGCGCCCGCGCCCATTGGGCCAGGATCAGCCCGACGCCGCCGGCCGCAGCCTGGATCAGCACCACGTCGCCGGGCTTCACCGCATAGGTGTGCTTGACCAGATAAGAGGCGGTCATGCCCTTCAGCATCATGCCGGCGGCGGTGCGGTCGTCGATGGCGGCCGGCAGGTGCAGCAGCGCCGAGGAGGGGATGTTGCGCACCGCCGCATAGGCGCCCATGGCGGTGGCATAAGCCACCCGGTCGCCCACGTGGAAATCGGTGACATGCTCGCCCACGGCCTCGACTTCGCCGGCGCCCTCGCTGCCGGGAATGAAGGGCAAAGCCGGGGCCTTGTAGAGGCCGGAACGGAAATAGGTATCGACGAAGTTCAGGCCGATGGCGGTGTGGCGCAGCCGCACCTCGCCCGGCCCCGGCGGCGGCAGGTCCATGCGCTCATAGGACAGCACCTCGGGACCGCCCACCTGATGTACCCGAACCGCCGCAACCATCGTCCGTACCCCGCACCAATTCCGCCGGCCGGATCATAGGAGCTGCGTGGGGCGGCGCAAGCATGCCGCCCCCGGCTGCGCGGCGGATCGCCCCCCGGGCGTGCGCTTGCGCAACGCGCCCGAAGGGCCGGAACGGATCAGTCTTCCTTGACGCCGCCGGTGGTCTCGGCCGCGGCTAGGGCGTCCGTCCGCAGCATGGACGGGGTCGAATAATAGTTGTTCAGGCAGGAGCTGGTGACAGGAAGCAGGATGGAGAAATTCTTCAGGTACAGCGAGATCACCACCCCCTGTGGGGAGTCGTCCGGCATGTAGTTGCACTGCTTGCCGGAGCGCGAATAGGTCTGGCCGTTCATGGTGAAGGTGATCGACCACAGATCGTTGGAGCCTGACTGGGAATTCATGCTCGTCGCCACCGCCGCCCCCGGCGCCAGGCTGCCTGCCGTGGCGCTGTTGGTGAAGCTGGCGCAGGTGTGAACCACTGAGACGTTGGTAATGGTGGCATTGGTGCAATTCACGACGGTGAAAGTGCCGTTGTAGGTGGCCATTGAACCCTCCCTCAATGCTGCCGACGACCGTGGATCGGACGCCCGGCGCACGGCGCCACCATAAGTTCAAGACCTCGCTCTTTGCAACTTCTAAGAGCATTTCGTGCCATGCACCCTCACTAGGTTGTAGCGCGCCGAACCTGCACATGTGCAAGACCGAGCCAGACTGGGACGATGCGTCTGCGCGACGGGCGCCTCCGCACGCGCTAAACTGGCTTGGTTCATTATGAAAACGGAGGTCGATCATGGCAGGCACAGCGCATGGGGAGATCGCCGTCGTCGGCGCGGGACCGGCCGGGCTTGCCACCGCCATCGGCCTGGCCGCCTCGGGGCGCGCCACCGTGCTCATCACCGGCCCGGAGCGCGGCGCCGACCATCGCACGACTGCGCTGCTCGGCAGTTCCATTCCCATCCTGGAGCGCTTCGGCGTGTGGGAGCGGCTGGCCCCGCACACCGCCCCGCTGCGCGACATGCGCATCGTCGACGGCACCCGCCGCCTCATTCGCGCGCCGGAAGTCACCTTCAAGGCCAGCGAAATCGGCCTGGAAGCGTTCGGCTACAATATCGAGAACGACCGGCTGCGGCGCGAACTGGCGGCGATCGCCGCCGAGACGCCCGGCCTCACGGTGCTGCACGCCTCGCTCAGCGACCTCGCGGTTGACGAAGGCCATGCGCGCCTCACCCTCGATAGCGGCGATACAGTGGAGGCCGCGCTGGTGGTCGCCGCCGACGGGCGCCAGTCGCGGGTGCGTGAAGCGTGCGGCATCACCATGAAGAAGCGGGAGTATCCGCAGGTGGCGGTCACCGCCACCGTGCGCCACACCCGGCCGCACTGGGACATCTCCACCGAATTCCACACCGAGACCGGCCCCTTCACGCTGGTGCCGCTGCCCGGCGACCGCTCCAGCATCGTCTGCGTGGTGGACGACAAGGAGGCGGTGCGCCTGCTGGGTCTCGACCTGCCGGCGCTGGCGCGGGAGTTCGAGCGCCGCGCCGCCTCCATCCTCGGCGCCTTCGAGGTGGAGGAAGGCCGCGCCGCCTTCCCGCTGGCGGCCGAAACCGCCCGCGCCCTCACGGCGCCGCGGGTCGCGTTGATGGCGGAAGCCGCCCATGTGATGCCGCCCATCGGCGCCCAGGGCCTCAATCTCGGACTGCGGGACGCGGCGGCCTTGGCCGATCTCGCCGGCCAGCGGGATCTGGAACTCGGCGGCCCGGAGATGCTGAAGCGCTATGCCGCCGATCGCGACCGCGACATCCACGGCCGCATGGCGGCGGTGGATGTGCTCAACCGCTCGCTGCTGTCCGACCTCGTGCCCGTCCAGGGCGCGCGCGGCCTCGGCCTCTATCTGCTGGACCGCATCGGCCCGCTGCGCCGCCAGGTGATGCGCCTCGGCCTCGGCAACCGGGCGGCGTAAGAGAACGGATCGGCGGTGGGGGCTCGCCCCCGCCTGCCCCGCTCAATGCAGCACATGTAGCGGTAGCAGTTTCTGCTGGATCAGATAGAGCAGCCCGGTGACGGTGGCGACCGAGAGCACGGTCCCCACCAGCACCCCGGCGGACGCCTGCTCCATATAGACCCGATACTGCCGCGCCAGCACGAAACAGTTCAGCGCCGGCGGCAGCGAGGCCATCAAGACCGCCGTCTCCATCCAATGGTCCGAGAACGGCCCCAGGGCGCTGAACACCAGCAGCGCGATGGCGGGGTGGAGAAAGAGCTTCAGCCCCAGCAGCGGCGGCAGTTCCGGCGGCACCCGCTGGAGGGGACGCAGCGCCACGGTGACGCCCAGCGTGAACAGAGCGCAGGGCGCGGCGGCATTCTTCAGGAAATCCAGCATCCGCTCCACGGCGCCGGGGGCGCGGAATTCGAACGCCGCCGCCAGCACGCCGAGGAAGGTGGCGATGTTGAACGGATGAGTGACGATGCGCTTCACCACCGTCAGCAGCGTCGCCCCGAGATGGCCGCTGCGGCCGTGCACGGCGATCAGCAGCGGCACCAAAGTGAAGAACAGCAGGCTGTCGCAGGCGAAGATCAGCGCCGCCGGCGTCGCCGCCTCCGCGCCCAGCGCCGCCAGGGACAGGCCGGGGCCCATATAGCCCACGTTCGCATAGGCGCCGACATTCAGCGCGATGGCCGATTGCGCCAGGTTGCCGCGCAGGAACCAGAGCGCGATCGCCAGCGCCAGCGCCGCCGTGGTGGCGGTGGAGATCACGGCCGCCAGGATGAAGCGCGGATTGGCCAGTTCCGCGAACGGCGTCTGCGAGACGATGCGATAGAATAGCGCCGGCAACGCCACATAGATGATGAAGAAGGACAGCCACGCCAGCCCCTCCTCCGGCAAGCGCACGAAGCGCCCGCACGCGAAGCCGAGGAAGATCAGGCCGAAGAAGGGAAAGGCGAGGCCGAAGAGGTCGGTCATGGCACCTGCAGGGACGAACAGGCGAGAAGAGACGACGTTCGCCGTGTCCTCACAAGCCATGCCACACGCAAGGCGCCGCAGGCAGCTATGCGCGATGCACTGCGGTAGCGCTCACGGCTTCGCCGGTTCCGCCGCCCGCGCCGGCATCAAATAGCGGGCCGCATAATCCTCGCTCAGCAGCCGCCGCCCGAATGCCGATTGCGCCGGCGGCGTGGTCGCCAGCAAGCGGTCGATGATCCCGGCGGAGGGATTGGCCATCCACGGCCGGCGGGCGAAGGGGCGATCATTCAGCCAGAAACTGTCCCAGCCGAACGTGGTTTCCACCACCTCGCGCGCGAACGGCTCGCCATAGGCCAGGGCACCGGCGAGCACGAGATCCACATAGGATTGCACGATGGGATGGCCGGCATCCGGTGTGCCGGAGCGGGCGCCGGGCTTAGGCACATAGATCCAGGCGGTGCCGGTGTCCGGCAGCCGCAGCCAGGACAGCGACTGGATCTGCGCAGGTGGCACCGCGACCCGATCGTAGCCGGATTCCCGGCGATCGAACTTGGCCAGCGTCGGCCCATCGACCGCGAACATGGCGCCGTTGATGGTCTCGGCCGGCGCATCCGGGCCACCGCGCTCCAGCCCGAGCGCGGTGAAGCCGCTGCCGGCCAGCAGGTTCCACACCCGGCGATAGCCGAAGTCCGCCGATACCCGCACCGGCACCGCCTCCAGCCGCGCCCCCGCCGTGCCGGCGCGCGAGTCGGCATCGATGAGGCTGCCGTAGCCGATCAGGTAATCGCGGGGCAGGCCCGACAGCTCCACCCGCGCGCGGGCGGGGCCGATCCCCACGCCCAGCACGCCGAAGCTGGAGAGGGCGAGGCCGGCCATCAGGTGGCGCCGTGACAGCATGCGTGATCCCTCCTGTGTGAAGGCCGCGACGTTAGGGGGCGGGCGGTCGAGGTCAAGCCACAAGGAGGTCAAGCCACAAGGGCGTGCCAGCCCCGCGCTGCGGTCGGCCGCGCTGCACTGCCGCAGGGCCATGCTGCACGGCAAGCTTACTCTTGCCCCTGCCCCGCCGGCTGTCCATTCTGGCGGTACAATATCCAGGGGGGATCACGTGAAGCTGCCGCGCAACTTCTTCAAGCCGCTCGCCATTGGCGCGCCCGCCCCGTATCGCGACCTGCCGGTGCGGCTGGAGCGCATGATCCATTTCGTGCCGCCGCATCTGGAGAAGATGCGCGGCAAGGTGCCGGACATCGCCAAACAAGTGGATGTGGTGCTGGGCAATCTGGAAGACGCCATCCCGATCGATGCCAAGGAAGCCGCCCGCGCCGGCTTCATCGAGATGGCCAAGGCGGTGGACTATGGCAGCACCGGCCTGTGGACCCGCATCAATGCGCTGAACAGCCCCTGGGCGCTGGACGACATCACCCAGATCGTCGCCGCCGTGGGTGACAAGCTGGACGTCATCATGCTGCCCAAGGTGGATGGGCCGTGGGACATCTTCTATCTCGACCAGTTGTTGGCGCAGCTGGAAGCCAGGCATGGCGTGCGCAAGCCCATCCTCATCCACGCCATTCTGGAGACGGCGGAAGGGGTGAAGAATGTGGAGGACATCGCAGCCGCCTCCCCGCGCATGCACGGCATGAGCCTCGGCCCGGCGGATCTGGCCGCCTCGCGGGCCATGAAGACCACCCGCGTCGGCGGCGGCCACCCGGAATACAAGGTTCTGGCCGACCCGGACGGCGACAATCCGCGCGCGGCCTATCAACAGGACCTGTGGCATTATACAGTCGGCAAAATGGTCGATGCCTGCGCGGCGGCGGCCATCAAGCCGTTTTATGGCCCGTTCGGCGACTTCGCCGATCTGGCCGCGTGTGAGAGCCAGTTCCGCAACGCCTTCCTGCAAGGGTGCGTTGGGGCCTGGTCCCTGCACCCGACCCAGATCGACATCGCCAAGCGGGTCTTCAGCCCCGATCCGGGGGAAGTGGCGTTCGCGCTGAAGATCCTGGAAGCCATGCCGGACGGCGCCGGCGCGGTCATGATCGACGGCAAGATGCAGGATGACGCCACCTGGAAGCAGGCGAAGGTCATCGTCGATCTGGCGCGGATCGTCGCGGCGAAGGACGCGGACCTCGCCAAGGTCTATGGGCTGTAGCCACCGGCGGCGGTGCGCCTGTCCCCCCCCTCGGCGGCGCTGGCCGCCGTAGGGGCTTGCGCAAGGGCCTTGCGCAAGGTGATCCGGCGCAGGATGGTGGCGACTCATGCGGGGTCCACGATGCGGCACCGGATGCGGCACCGGCGGAATGTGGATGTAAGGGAACAGGGACATGGCGCGGAGCGTGAAGGAACAGGGACAGTCGGGCACGCCGGGGGCGCGCAAGCGCGCGACCGCGCGCGACTTGGCCGGTCCCGCCCTCGCCGCCCTTGAGGCGCCCGCGCCCACCGAGGAGGTGGCCGCGACCCGCACCCGCACCGCCCGCTTCTCCATCGGCGATGTGGTCCGCCACCGCCATTTCCCGTTTCGGGGCGTGGTGTTCGATGTGGACCCGGTATTCGACAATACCGAGGAATGGTGGCTGTCGATCCCGGAGGACATCCGGCCGCGCAAAGACCAGCCCTTCTATCACCTGCTGGCCGAGAATGCGGAGAATGAATACGTCGCCTACGTGTCCGAGCAGAATCTCGAGCCGGACACCTCCGACGAGCCCGTGCGCCATCCCCGCGTGGCCGAAGCCCTGGCGGCCGACGGCGCTGGCGGCTGGCGGGTGCGGCGCGATCTGCTGAACTGACGCCTGCGCGCTGATGCGTTCTTGGCTCCGAGATAGACACTTGTCTTTTTCGGCGCTTTTGCACGCCCAGAGCTTGCCGGGCAGCATGGATGATGTCGCAGCGCAAAAAGTTGTGCATTGCACCCATAGATAGCTGGCAATGCGAAAGACAGCCTCAAACAAGATTACTCATTGAGGATGCCCCCTAGATTTCTGCGATCCGGAGGATGGGATGCGCATTCGGGGCTTGTTTCTTCTCTGCATTTCCACACTGGGAGCAGTCTCGCTTGCAGGCGGGGTCATGTTTGCGGTCGGTGAATGGCGCCAGTGGCACGCGGCCGTCAGGGCACAGTCGCTGATGCAGGTGTTCGCCAACCTCGCATACGTTAATGAGCGATACTCGGTCGAGCGCGGCGACTTCAATCAGATCCTGCTGGGCGAAGCTGCTGCCAGCCCGGCATTGATCGAGACCGCCAAGCGCAACATCGGCCGCACTGACGAGTTCCTCACTGCGGCGCAGACGCTCGCGGCGGCGCTGAATGCCAGCGATCGGGCCGCCATTGAAGGCAAGATCACGGCGGCCGCCAAGGCCCTGCGCGACCTGCGCGACAAGGCCTGGCCGCAGACGATGAAACCTCGCGCCGAACGCGACCCCCAGATCGTCTCTCGCTACGTGCCCGAAGCCACCGATGTGCTGATCTCGATCGGCAAGATCTCCGCTGCCCTCGAACTGCGCGCCAGCGACGAAGACACCTCCATCGGCCGCCTTGCATCTCTCGCCCGCATTTCTGCCGCCATGCGCGACACTGCCGGCCGCCGATCCACCATGCTCACCACCTATCTCAGTTCCGGCAAAAAGTTCACGCCGGAGAATGTGGAGCAGTTCCTGTTGCTGGATGGTCAGGTCGCCGCTTATTGGGCGGTGCTCAGCCATGCAGCCAATGAACTGGAAGACGTTCCCGGCATCCTCCCCTCCATCGATGTCGCCGAAAAGGGCTTCCTCGTCGATGGCGGCAAGGTCACCCGGAGGATCTACGATGCAGCCAAGTCTCCGGATGCTCCCGCCCCCATGCCGGTGGCCGAGTGGCGCGCTCAGATCAGCCCGATCCTTGTGAAATCACTGGCCCCGCGCGATGCGGCGTTCGCCGCCGCCGCCATTCAGTCTCAGTCCAGCATCGCCAATGCCCGCCTCGGCTTCATCCTCGCCTGCTGCGGCATCGTGGCGATCGTCTCTCTGATCATCGGCTTTGCCATCTTCATCACCCGCCGCGTGGTGCAGCCGATCCGCACCCTGGCGGTGGGCATCGAGCAGATCTCCAAGGGGGTCTTCGACGTGAACATCCCCGGCCTCGAGCGCCGGGACGAGGTGGGTGAAATCGGGCGCGCCGTCGAGGTGCTGCGCGGCAACAGCCAGGAGATGGTCCGCCTTCAGGACGAGCAGGTCACCATCCGCCTCCAGGCCGAACAGGAGCGCAAGACGGCGTTTCAGAATGTTGCGGACGAACTGGAGCGGGTGGTCGGGCAAATCGCCGGCGCAGTCTCGGCCACCTCCGAGGAGCTTCAGGCCTCGGCCCGCGGCATGTCGATCATGGCCGAGCAGACCTCCAACCGCTCCGGCCAGGCCACCCAGGCCTCGCAGGTCGCCAACGATATGGTGGGGGCAGTCGCCGCCGCCGCCGAGGAATTGTCCGCCTCCGTCACCGAGATCGGCTCGCGGGTGAAGGAGTCCGCCCGCATCGCCGGCGTCGCCGTCACCGAGGCCAATGACGCCGCCTCCAAGGTCACCACCATGTCCGAGGCCGCCCGCCGCATTGGCGACATCCTGCGCCTCATCAGCGACATCGCCGGCCAGACCAATTTGCTGGCGCTGAACGCCACCATCGAGGCGGCGCGGGCCGGTGAGGCCGGGCGCGGCTTCGCCGTGGTCGCCTCTGAGGTCAAGAACCTG
>CALRNP020000085.1:0-20966 GCA_943369575.1 Azorhizobium sp. AG788
CGGCACGGCGCGGCGGCGGGCAAGGGCCGGCCGCAGCAGCGCCGCGCCCAAGACCAGGCTCAGCACCAGCGCCGCCCCCAGCGGCCATTGGAACAGCGACACGGTGGGGCTGAGATACAGAGGCTCGCCCGCCACCGGCTCCATGCGGGCGATGTCGTCATAGATGGCGGCGAGGCCCTGGGCATCGCGGGCGCGGAAATAGCGCCCGCCGGTCATGTCGGCGATCTTCGCGAGGGCTTCCTCGTCCAGGTCGAACGAGGGGTTCACCGTGCGTTGGCCGACCGCGAAGGCATCGGCGCCGACGCCGATGGTGTAGATCTTCACCTGGTTCTGCCGGGCCACCTCCGCCGCTTGGATCGGGTCCAGCACGCCGGAATTGTTGGCGCCGTCGGTGAGCAGCACCAGCACCCGCTCGTCGGCGGGGCGATTGCGCAGGGTCTTCACCGCCAGGCCGATGGCGTCGCCAATGGCGGTCTCCTGCCCGGTGAGACCGATGGACGAGGTGCGCAGCAGTTCACGTACCACCTTGCGGTCGAAGGTCAGCGGCGCCTGGATATAAGCGCGGGAGCTGAACAGGATCAGCCCCACCCGGTCGCCGGTGCGCCGGGCGATGAAATCGTCGGCCACCGCCTTCACCACCGTCAGGCGGTCGGTGGGAACGCCGTCCTGGGACAGATCCTGACGAGCCATGGAGCCGGACAGATCCACCGCCATCATCAGGTCGCGGCCTTCCACCGGCACCGGCACCGGCGCGCCCACATAGGCCGGGCGGGCGGCGGCGGCCACCAGCAGCAGCCAGATCACGGTCATGACCAGGAGCGTCCCGATCCGCCGCCGCCGGGTTGCGGCCGCGCCGCCGGAGCGGTTGACCTCGGCGAAGAACGGCACCCGCAGCGCCCCGGCCCGCGTGCGCGGGGCGGCGGGCACCAGCCAGCGCACCAGCAGGGGCAAGGGGAGGAGGGCGAAGGCCCAAAGCCATTGAAACTGGATCATGCGTTGGCCTTGATCCAGCGCCGCAGCGCCGCCACCAGTTCCGTGCGCTCCACCGCCGCCGAGGCCGGACCTTGCGGCGGCAGATAGGGCGCCTTGGCCAGGAAGGCTCTGATCTCCGCCGGCACGCCGGCTTTGCCCTTGCCCAGATAGCTCTGCCAGGCGTCGCCGGTCAGTGCGGCGGCTTCGCCCCGCCCCGGCCGGCTGAGGACGACGCGGCGGATCAGCACCGCCGCTTCCGCCGCCACCGCGCGGGAATCCGGATAGCGGGCGTGATCGGCGCCGATGGCCTCCAGCGCTTTCACGGCGCGATAGGACAAGGTCTGTCGCCGCCGCCACTCCAGATAGGCAAGGCCCATCAGCAGCAGCACCACCAGCCCGGCCAGCATCCACCAGCCCGGCGCCGGCGGCCAGAACGGCACGTCGGGCGGCAGGTGAATGTCGCGCAAGTCCGCCAGCGGATCGGCCGGCGGCTCGGTGGAGGGCGCGGCCTGCGGATCGATGGGCGGGGCGTTGAGCCAGGGGGCCGGCCCGGTGGGCGGCGGCGGCTTGATCTCCGGCATCAGGCTGCCCCTCGCGCGCCTTGGCGCGCCCGCTGCATGCGCTCGGGGTGCAGTAGAACCTTGGGATCGTCTCCGGTCTGGAGCGCGATGAAGGCCATGCCGCGCTGGCGGGAGAGCGCCTCCACGGCATCGCGGCGGGCGGCGAAGCGCTGGGCATAAGCGGCGCGCACGGCGGCGCTGTCGGCATTCAGGCTGCTGATCGCCTCGCCATCGCTGATGGGATAGTGCCCGGATCGCGGCGTGTTCGCCTCCAGGGCGTCGAACACGAAGATGTTGGTGACCTGGCATTGCAGCGACAGGCGGTTGAGTTCCCGGGCGGCAGCGGCGCCGAAATCGTGGAAGTCGCTGACCAGGAACACCAAAGTGCCCGGCCGCGCCCCCTGCCGTAGGCGGGCGATGGCATCGGCCAGGGTCGGCTCCGTCGGCGGCGGTGGGGCGCCGAACCCGGCCTGGGTGGCTTCCGCCATCGCCTTGACGAAGCCGAGGATGCGGTTGCGGCTGCGCTGGGGGCGATGGGAGGTGATGCCGGCGGGCGTCACCACCGCGCCGCCCACGCGGTCGCCGCCTTCCATGGATACCCATGTGAGCACGGCCGCTGCCTTCGCCGCCAGCACCGACTTGAAGGTGTCGCGGGTGCCGAAGCGCATGAAGGTGCGGGCATCCAGCAGAATCAGCACCGGGCGTTCGCGCTCCTCCTGGAACAGCTTGGTGTGGGTGCGTCCGGTGCGCGCCGTCACCCGCCAGTCGATGGTGCGGATGTCGTCGCCGGGCTGATAGGCACGGACCTCGTCGAACTCCATGCCGCGGCCGCGAAAGGCCGAGCGATAGCCGCCGTTCTGATGGGTGCGCACCCGCACGGCGGGGGAAAACCCGTCCGCGCCGCCGGGCCGCGCCGCAATCAGTTCGTCCAGCCGGGCCACCAGTCCGTAGAAGGCCGGCCCGGAATAATCGGTCATCGGAGGCATCCGCGAGAGCACCCGGTCACGCCACCGGCACGCGGGCCAGCAGGGTGTCGATAAAGCTATCGGCGCTCATGCCGTCCGCCTGCGCCTCGAAGGTCAGCAGGATGCGGTGGCGCAGAGTGGGCTTGGCGATGGCCTGCACATCTTCCGGCACCACATAGTCGCGGCCCCGCAGCCAGGCATGGGCGCGGGCGCAGCGATCCAGCGCGATGGTGCCGCGCGGGCTGGCGCCGAACGCCACCACGCCGGCCAGATCGCCGCCATACAGCTCCGGCGTGCGGGTGGCGAACACGAGTTGGAGGATATATTCCTCCACCGCCTCGGACATATAGGTGGAGAGCGCATCGCGGCGGGCGGCGAAGATGGCGGCCTGGCTGACCTTATGGCCGAAGGCGATCACCTCGCCCTGCGCTTCGCCGCGCACCAGCCGCAGGATCTGCCGCTCGGCGGCGAGATCGGGATAGTCGAGGCGCACATGCAGCAGGAAGCGATCCAACTGGGCTTCCGGCAGCGGATAGGTGCCTTCCTGCTCGATGGGATTCTGGGTCGCCATCACCAGGAACAGGTCGGGGAGCTTGTAGGTGGTGCCGCCCACGGTGACCTGGCGCTCGCCCATGGCCTCCAGCAGCGCCGCCTGAACCTTGGCCGGGGCGCGGTTGATTTCGTCCGCCAGGATGAAATTGTGGAACACCGGCCCGGCCTGGAAGGTGAAGGTTCCGGTCTCGGGGCGGTAGATGTCGGTGCCGGTGAGGTCCGAGGGCAGCAGATCCGGGGTGAACTGGATGCGCTGGTCGTTGCAGTCGATGGCTTTGGCCAGGGCCTTGATGGCCTTGGTCTTGGCCAGGCCGGGCGCGCCTTCCACCAAGAGATGGCCATCCGCCAGCACAGCCACCAGCAGCAGATCCACGAAAGCGGGCTGGCCGAGGATGCAGCTGTTCATATAAGCGGCAAGGCGATCGAACACGCGCTGCAGCGCCTCATGGTCCGGCGCTGTCACCTGGGCAAAAACGGCGTCGCGGTTCGGAGTCATCACGCGGGTCATTCCAATTGGTCGTCCACCTGGTGCCTCTATAACCTACACATGACGCGGGCCGAACATTTCCGTTCGATGCTCGCGGCAAGGTGTGGTGCGCGCAGGGGGCGGGCCGGGCGCAGACATCGGCAGCCGGCGACATATTGCGCCTGCGAAGGCCGCGGGCCGGGCCGGGCATGTAAACGGCCTGCGGGCCGGCCCGCAGCGGTCACCTTCCCTAGGGACACAGCGGCAGGGCGCGGCGATCGGACGCGGTAGCGGAAGGCTCTGCCTTGGCCGGTCGCGCCGGTGCCCGACCATTCGCCAACTGGTGCCACCGCGGCCGATCGCCTAAAGACGCGGTCAGGCTTGAAGCCTTGTTCGTCAGAGCCGCGGAGCATTGCGTGAATATTGCCATCGGGCTGTTTGCCGGATTGGGTTTCGTCTTCATCGGGACGCAGTTTCTGACCGCGAACATGAAGCAGGTTGCCGGCCCCGGATTCCACAAGCTGGTGGCCCGAGCCACCGGCAATCCGATCAAGGCGATGCTGGCAGGCATCGCCGCCGGGGCGGTGATCCAGAGCACCAATGCGGTGACCTTCATCGTCATCTCGCTGGTCAGCGCCGGCGCCGCCACCGTGCGCAGCGCCATGCCCATCGTCACCTGGTCGTATGCCGGCTCGACCCTGCGGCTGCTGCTGGCCTCGCTGGACATCGGCGCTGCCATCATGACCGGGGTGGGGCTGATCGGGCTGGCCTTCCTGTTCGGTTATGACCGCAACGCCAAGTATCGCAATTTGGTGGCGGCGCTGCTGGGGCTGTTCCTGCTGCTGTACGGGGTGCAACTGATGGTGCAGGCCTCCGGGCCGCTCAGCGGTTCGCCCACGGTGAAGGCGGTGCTGGCCTTCGCCAATGAATTCTATCTGTGGGGCTTTCTCGCCGGCACCGCTTTGGCGGCGGTGATCCAGGGCCAGACGGTGTCGGTGATCGCGGTGGCGCTGGTGGGCAGCGGGGTGCTGGGCATCGACCAGGCGTTCCTGATCGTGGTGGGCGCCAATCTGGGCGCCGGCATCATGTCCATCGTCCAGGGCGCCGGGCTGAGCGGCACTGCCCGCCAGCTCAATCTCTACCAACTGGTGCTGAAGCTGATCGGCGTGGCGGTGATGCTGCCGCTGCTGATGCTGGAGCATTATGCCGGCATTCCGCTGATCGAGGCCCTGGTGCAGTCCATCACCCTGGATGCCGCCTTGCAGGTGACGGCGGTGCACTGGATGTTCCAGATCGTCTCGGCGGTGGTGGCCTCGGCCCTGAGCACGCCCTTGTTCGCGCTGGTGGAGCGCATGAGCCCGGAGACACCGGCGGAATCGCTCAGCAAACCGCTCTATATCCAGTTCAACGACGCCATCGAGCCCACCGCTGCCATCACCATGGTGGAGCAGGAGCAGTTGCGCCTGTTGAACCGCCTGCCCCTGTTCCTACGCAAGGTGCGCGGCGATGCCGGGGACGAGGTGGACGGGATGGAGCCGCTGGTGGCCAAGGCCAGCCCCAAGGTGCTGCGCGAGGCCGGCAACGAACTGAACGGCACCATCAATACGTTCCTGAAACAGAGGTTGCAGATGCCCGGCCAGCCGGAGGATCTCGATCGCGTCTTGCAACTGTGGAACGCCAATCAGGTGTTGAGGAGCCTCCAGGATTGCCTGGCCAACCTGGCCCAGGGGCTCGACGGCATGAAGGGCACGGCGGCGGCCACCTTCTGCGCCACGCTGGCCGAGGCGGCCCATGCCATGACCCGCGCCGTGGCGGACGAGGTGGCCAATTTCGACGACATGTCGCCGGCGGTGCTCTCGGCCATCACCGCCGACCGCTCGGCGCTGATGAAGAAGCTGCGGGATGATCTGTGGCACCGCGCCCCCGATCTCACCGCGCTGGAGCGTCAGGCGATCTGGAACAGCGCCGATGTGTTCGAGCAGATGGTGTGGCTGCTGAACCGCTACGCCATGAGCCTGGCGAAGTAGGGCTGGCGGTCGCTCGGTAAGGGCGCCGGGGCCGGCGGCGGAGGGGGAAATCGCGCCGCCTAGCGTCCCGCCTCCACCACAAGATGGGCCGGCTGTCCGGCCGCGAACGCCTCGATATTGTCAATGAGCTGGTCCGCCAGCGCCTGCTGCGCCTCGCGGGACGCCCAGGCGGTGTGGGGCGTGACAATCACGTTGGGCCGTCGGGCCATGCGCATCAGCGGGCTATCGAGGGGCGGAGGTTCCGGCAGGGTGACGTCGAAGCCGGCGCCGGAGACCTGGACGGCGTCGAGGGCGCGCTCCAGATCCTCCTCATTCACCAGCCCGCCCCGCGCGGTGTTGATGATGAGCGGCTTGCGGTGCATGCGGGCGAACTCGGGAGCAGCGATCAGGCCGCGGGTTTCGTCAGTGAGCGGGCAGTGCAGGGTGAGCACATCGGCGGTCTCGATCACCTCCACGAATGGCGTGTAGCCCGGCCGGGTCTCACTTGCGCCCTTGCGGTCCGCGAACACCACGTCCATGCCGAACGCCCGCCCGAGCGTCGCCACCTGCCCACCCAGATCCCCAGAGCCGAAGATGCCCAGCCGCCGGCCGGAAAGGTCGCCGATGGGGTGATTGAAGAAGCAGAACTGGCCAGCCTTCTGCCACTCCCCCGCGAGCACGTCGGCCCGGTAAGGCACCAGCGAGCGCGACAGCGCCAGGATCAAAGCGAAGGTGTGCTCGGGAACGGTGGCGCCCGCATAGCCGCGCACATTGCAGACCGCGATGCCGGCGTCCGCGCAGGCGGCCTTGTCGACGCAGTCGGTGCCGGTGGCGGCCACCGCCACCAGCTTGAGGTTGGGCAGGCGCGAGATGGTATCTACCGTCAGTTGCACCTTGTTGAGGATGAGGATGGTGGCGTCCCGCGCCCGCTCCACCACCTCATGGGCAGCGGTCCGTGCATGCTCGGTCCAGTCATGGGCGAAGGCCGGGCGCCGCAGGGCGATCTCGGGCGCCAGGGTGGCGCGGTCGAGGAAGACGATGTGGTGGTCCGGATGATCCATGGTCATCTCCCTCAACGCTGCCCCGTCACAGCCGGTCGCGCACGGCCGCGACCACAGCCTCGGCCGTGATGCCGAAATGCACGAACAGCTCGTCGCCGGGACCGGAGGCGCCGAAGCCGCTCATGCCGATGAAGCCGCCATCTTCGCCGATCCAGCGCTCCCAGCCCAGCTTCACCGCCGCCTCCACCGCCACCCGCGCGGTGCCCTTGCCGAGCACGGCCGCGCGATAGGCGGCATCCTGCGCCTCGAACAGTTCCCAGCAGGGCATGGACACCACGGCGGTCGGCACGCCTTCCGCCTGGAGCCTGTCGCGCGCCGCCACCGCCACCGCCACTTCCGAGCCGGTGGCCAGCAGGGTGACGCTGCGGGCGCCGCCCTCTGCCTCTGCCAGCACATAGGCGCCGCGCGCGCTGCGGTTCTCGCCCGCTTCGGTGCGCAGCGGCGGCAGGGTCTGGCGCGAACAGATCATGGAGGAGGGGCCGTGGCGGCGCTGCAAGGCCGCCTCCCAGCATTCCGCCGTCTCCACCGCATCGGCGGGGCGGAACACCGCCATGTTCGGCATGGCGCGCAAGGAGGCCAGGAACTCCACCGGCTGGTGGGTGGGGCCGTTCTTGCCGATGCCGATGCTGTCGTGGCTGTAAATGGTGATCACCGGCAGCTCCATGAGCGCCGCCATGCGCAACGCGGGCCGCATGTAATCGGAGAACACCAGATAGGTGGCGCCCAACGGCAGCAGGCCGCCATGGGCCACCATGCCGTTCATCATCGCCCCCATGGCATGCTCGCGAATGCCATAGTGCAGATAGCGCCCGCCGGGATTCTCGGCGGTGAAGGCGCGCAGCACCCGCTTGCAATTGGTGGGGCCTTCCAGGTCCGGCGCGCCGGGGAACAGCTCCGGAATGACGCCCGCCAGCAAATCGACGATATCGGCGGTGGCCTGGTTGGAGGACTGCGCCGGAGCGCCGGCCGCCAGCGTGCGGGCATGGGCGCGCAGTGCCTCCACCCAGCCGTCCGGCAAGTCTCCGCGCATCAGCCGCTCGAACAGCGCCCGCTGATCCGCCGGCAGCGTCGCGAGGCGCGCCTGCCACGCGGCATAGGCCGGCCGGTTGCGCCCCTCGACGCCCGCGCGCCACGCCTCGGCGACGGGCTGCGGCACTTCGAACGGGCCGGCGGTCCAGCCGGCGGCGGCGCGGGCTTCCAGCAGATCCTGGGCGAAGACCCGCCCGCCATGGGCGCCGCGCTGGCCTTCCAGCCGGGGCAGGCCTTTGCCGATGACCGTGGTGCAGGCGATCATGGTCGGGCGCGGGTCCGATCGCGCCAGGATCAAGGCGGCGTCTACCGCCTCCACGTCATGGCCGTCCGCATCGATCACCTGCCAGCCGGCGATGCGGAAGCGGGCGCGGACATCTTCCGAGATGGAGAAATCGGTGACCCCGTCGTCGGTCATCCGGTTGTCGTCCCACAGGAAGCACAGCTTGCCGAGCTTGAGATGCCCGGCCAGCGAGATCACCTCATGGCCGATGCCCTCCATCAGGCAGCCGTCGCCCACCAGGGCATAGGTGCGGTGATCGACGATATCGGCGCCGAAGGTGGCCGACAGCCAGGCTTCCGCCACCGCCATGCCCACCGCATTGGCGATGCCCTGGCCGAGCGGCCCGGTGGTGACCTCGATGCCCAACTCCGGGTTGCGCTCGGGATGGCCGTGGGTGTGCGCGCCCAAGTCGCGAAAGCGGCGGATCTGCTCCATGGGCAGGCCGGCATAGCCGGAGAGATGGCCCAGCGCGTAGAGCAGCATGGAGCCGTGGCCGTTGGACAGCACGAAACGGTCGCGATCGGCCCACAGCGGATCGGCGGGATTGCATTTCAGGTGGCGGGTGAACAGAGCGGTCGCCACTTCCGCGCCGCCCAAAGGCGCGCCGGGGTGGCCGTCGCCGGCGCGCTCGATGGCGTCCAGCGCCAGGAAGCGGATGGCATCGGCCATCTGGCGGGGGGTGACGCCGGCCGCCGCCGGAGGGTGGGGGTGCAGCATCGACATGAACACGCGTCCTCATTGGCCCGCGCAATCGGGCGCGGGCGTCGTTTCAAAGGGGGAGGGGCCTCAGGCGAGGAAGCCGGTGGAGATCCAGGGAATGGCGGCCACCAGGGCCAGGCCGATCAGCAAAGCGGCCATGTAGCCGACGATGGGCTTCATGCCTTCGTCCGGGCTGACGCCGCCGATGGCGGTGGCGCAATAATAGCCGACCCCGAACGGCGGGGCGAACAGGCCGACGCCCATGGCCAGGATGACCACCATCGCATAATGCACCTCATGGATGCCCATGCTGCGGGCGATGGGGAACAACAGCGGCCCGAACAGCACGATGGAGGGGATGCCTTCCAGCACCGAGCCGAGGATGATGAAGGCGATGATCGACACCACCATGAAGGTGGCCGCCCCGCCGGGAAGCCCGGCCATCACCCGCGCCAACTCCTGCGAGAAGCCGGACTGGGTCAGCGCCCAGGCCATGCCGGTTGCTGCGCCGATGATCAGCAGGATCGCCCCGGAGAGCGCCGCCGTATCGGTGAGCATGGGTACCACCCGCTTCCAGTCGAACTGGCGGTAGATCAGCAGCCCCACTGCCACCGAATAGATGATGCCGATGGTGGAGACCTCGGTGGCGGTCGCCACCCCTTCCATCACCGCGCCGCGGATGACGAACGGCAGGGCCACGGCCGGAGCGGCGATCAGCAGCGCCATCATGATCTGCCGGAACGTCGCCTTGGTGACGCCGGAGAGATCCTCGTTGCGATAGCGCCAGCGCACCAGCAGGCACAAGGCCAGGCCCAACACCAGGCCCGGCAGCATGCCGCCGGTGAACAAAGCGGCGATGGACACCCCCGTCACCGAGCCGATGGTGATGAGCACCAGCGAGGGCGGGATGGTCTCGGTCTGCGCCCCGGTGGCGGCCAGCAGCGCCACCAGATCGCCCGGCTTGGCGCCGCGCTTGATCATTTCCGGGAACAGCACCGGGCACACCGCCGCCATGTCCGCCGCCTTGGAGCCGGATATGCCCGAGACCAGATACATGGCCCCGATCAGCACATAGGACAGGCCGCCGCGCACATGGCCCAAAAGGCTGGCGAGGAAGCCAACCATGGCCCGCGCCATGCCGGTCATCTCGATCAGCATGCCGAGGAACACGAACAGCGGCACGGAGAGCAGGATGAGATGGCTCATGCCCTCATCCATGCGGCCCACCACCACCACCAAGGGCGCCGAGGTGGTGAAGGTGAGATAGGCCACCGTCGCCAGCCCGAAGGAGAAGGCGATGGGCACGCCGGCAAACACCGCCGCCGCCACCAGCCCCACGAAGAAGATCACCAGATTGTAGTTGCCGATGGTCTTCAGCCAGGGGGCGGCCAGATAGCCCAGCGCGATCATGGCCGCCAGCGCCAGCGCGACGCCGGCCACACGCATCAGCGAGGGCGTGCGCAGCAGCTTCAGCACGCCCATCAGGCCCATGAGGCCGAGGCCCACGGGCAGGGCTGCTGCCTTCCAGGTGTTGGGGACATCGAGACCCGGCAGGGTCACGAACATTTCGTCTTCGGCATATTCGAAGCTGGGATGGAGCACCGCCGCCAGGAAGATCAGCGGCGCCGCCACTGCCAGCGTTTCGAGCACCGCGCGCCAGTGCGGCGGCACGGCGCCGACCAGTGCGGTCATGCGCATGTGGTCGCCGCGCTGGAACGCGATCACCGAGCCCAGCATGGCCAGCCAGATGAACAGCACGGAGGCCAGTTCATCGGACCAGACGATGGGCAGATGCAGGAAATAGCGCATCACCACGCCGACGAAGAGGATGACCACCTCCGCCAGCACCAGCAGGGCGGCGGGCACCTCCACCAGCCGGATCAGGCCCCGCTCCACCTTGAGGACGCCCCGGCGCCAGGCGGCGCCGGCGCCCGTGTCTGCCGTTACCGGCTCGAGGATCGCGTGTGCCATGGCCTCACCCGAGCTTGCCGACGGCGGCTTCCAGCAGGCCCCAGGCTTCATCGCCATACTTCACGCGCCAGTCGCCATAGAAGCTGGTCTTGGCCAGAGCGGCGCGGAACAGTTCGCGGTTCACATCCAGGAAGGTGACGCCCTTGGCGGTGAGATCCTGGCGCAGGGACTGGCTCAGCGCAGCGATATCGGCGCGCTCGGACAGGCCGGAGGCGTCGAATTCGCGGATCACGATGGCGCGGACATCTTCCGGCAGCGCGGCCCAGGAGCGGCGGTTGCCCAGCATCACATAGCCGTCCCACACATGGCCGGTCATGGAGCAATATTTCTGCACTTCATAGAGGCGGGCCGAGGCGATGATCGCCAGCGGGTTTTCCTGGCCTTCCACCACCTTGGTCTGGAGCGCGGAATAGAGCTCGTTGAAGTTGATTGGCGTGGCGCTGGCCTCCAGCGACTTGAACACCGAGGTCAGCATGGGCGCCGGCGGGACGCGGATCTTGAAGCCCTTGAGGTCTTCCGGGGTCTTGATCTCGCGGGTGGAGGAGGTGATCTGGCGGAAGCCGTTGTCCCACAGCTTCATGGGCGCCACGAGGCCAGCCTTGCCGATCTGCTCGCGGATATAGGTGCCGAGCTGGCCGTCCATGGCCTTCCAGACGGTGGC
Organism: Azorhizobium sp. AG788; assembly: GCA_943369575.1. Taxonomy (GTDB): domain Bacteria; phylum Pseudomonadota; class Alphaproteobacteria; order Rhizobiales; family Xanthobacteraceae; genus Azorhizobium. The sequence continues at coordinate 11,226 of CALRNP020000085.1, forward strand.
GTAGTCGGGGAAGGCGAAGCCCGTGTTCACGATTCCGGCCACCGGCACCAGCGTGGCCAGGATGGAGGTGGAGAGGTTGAAGAATTCCACCCCGCCGCTGCGCACCTGCGCCAGCAGATCGGTATCCGAGCCGAGCTGGTTGGCCGGGAAAATCTTGATATCCATGCGGCCCTTGGTGGCCTCGCGGATGCGGTCGGCGGCTTCCTGGGCGCGCGTGTTCACCGGATGGGTGGGGTCTTGCCCGGTGGCGAGCTTGTAGTTGAATTCTGCCGCATGGGCGCGGCGGGGCAGGATGCCGGCCAGCGGCACGGCGGCTGCGGCGGCCAGCAGATGGCGGCGGGTGAGGCCGGCGGCGGGGACTTTCGGCGTCTGGGTCATGGGTCACTCCCTAGGTTTTTGGCTGCCGCTTGTGCGGCGTTTCTGGTTGTTATGTGCCGCTTGTGCGGCTTGGCTGGCGTTTGGGCTGGCGACTTGAAATGAGAAGCTTGCGGCCGGCGACGTTGCTCAGTCGCCGTGCCCTTGCAGGCTGCGATAGGCGCGGATCACCTGGCTGTCGTCGGCGGCCCCGAGGCCGCGTCCGGAGACCGAGAGAAAGAGCTGATGGGCCAGCGCCGCCATGGGCAGCGCCGTCTTGGCGCCGCGCCCGGCCTCCAGCACGATGCCCAGATCCTTGACGAAGATGTCCACGGCGCTGGTGACGGCCGGCGTTTCTTCCAGCATGCGCGGGCCGCGATCCCGCAGCATCCAACTGGCGGCGGCGGACCCGCCGACGATGTCCAGCATCACCGTCATGTCCACGCCGAGGCGTTCCGCCAGCGACAAGGCTTCGGCGGCCACCGCCAGATGGGCGCCGCAGAGCAACTGGTTGACTGCCTTGGCGGTGGCCCCCTGGCCTGGCGCGTCACCCACATGCACCACCTTGCCGCCCATGGCGTCGAGGATCGGCTTGGCGGCGGCGAAGGTGGCGGCGGGCGCAGCCGCCATGATGGTGAGGCTGGCGGCGGTGGCGCCGACCACGCCGCCGGACACCGGCGCATCCACGAAGCCGAACCCCGCCGCCGCCACCCGCGCGGCGATGGCCGCCACCGCAGCAGGCGGGCAGGTGGCCATGAGGAGCACCATGGCGCCGGGGGCGAGGGCGGCGAGGGCGCCATCGGTGAACAGGATCTGCTCGGCCTGGGCGGCATCCACCACCATGAGCACGGCGGCATCGGCGCCCCGTGTCGCTTGCGCGGCGGAGGCGGCATCGCTGCCGCCCGCCTGCGCCAGCGCGGCCCGCGCAGCGGGGCGCAAGTCAAAGCCGCGCACGGAAAAGCCGCGCGCCACAAGGTTCTGGGCCATGGGCAGACCCATGGCGCCGAGGCCGATGAAGCCGATGGTGGTCATTGTTCCTCCCGCAGGTCCTCAGGACCCTTCCGGCCGGCCGCCTCTCACGGGCGATCTCGGCCTTGAGACCCGCGCGCGGTGGCGCGCGTGGGTCGGTGATGGCATGGCCCGTGACGGGCCGGATCGGCGCAAAAAAAATCAGCGCGCCAGCCAGTCCTTCACGCGCTCGGTGACGGTGGTGGTGGAGATGCCGTAGCGGTCGTGCAGCGTGGGCAGGGCGCCGGCATCCAGGAAGGCATCGGGCAGGCCCACATGGCGGAAGGGCGGATGCACGCCGTTGCGCATCAGCACCCCGGCCACCGCTTCGCCCAGGCCGCCGACCACGGAATGGTTCTCCGCAATCACCACCATCCGTCCCGGCTTGGCGCAGGCGGCCAGAATGGCGGCCTCATCCAGGGGCTTGAGGGTGGGCACATGCAGCACCCCGGCCTCGATCCGATCGGCGCGCAGAGCGTCCGCCGCCTCCAGCGCGCGCATGGTCATGAAGCCGGTGGAGATGAACAGCACATCGGCGCCATTGCGCAGCAGCGCCGCCTTGCCGAGCTGGAAGCGATAGTCATATTCATCCAGCACCATCGGCACGTTGCCGCGCAGCAGGCGCATATAGACCGGGCCGTTATGCTCCACGATGGCCGGCACCGCCTGCTCGATGTCCAGCGCATCGCAGGGATCGATGATGGTGAGGTTCGGCATCGCCCGGAAGATGGCGAGATCGTCGGTGGCCTGATGGCTGGGGCCATAGCCGGTGGTGAGGCCGGGCAAAGCGCAGACGATCTTCACGGGGAGATTTTCTTCCGCGATGGCCATGCAGATGAAGTCATAGGCCCGGCGCGCCGCGAACACCGCATAGGTGGTGGCGAACGGAATGCAGCCTTCCCGCGCCATGCCGGCGGCGGCGGACATGAGCAATTGCTCAGCCATGCCCATCTGATAATAGCGCTCGGGATGGGCCTGGCCGAAGATGTGCAGATCGGTATATTTGCCCAGGTCCGCCGTGAGGCCGACGATCTCCGGCCGGCTGCGGGCCAGTTCCGCCAAGGCATGGCCGAAGGGGGCCGCCTTGGTGCGCTGGCCCTCGGAGGCGATGGAGGCGATCATGGCCGAGGTGGTGAGGCGCGGCTTGCCGGCCTCCCCCTTGGCGAGCGGGGCGGCGAAGGCTTTCTTGCTGCTCATGACGCGAACTCCGCCTCGAGGACGGCCATGGCCGTGTCCCACTCGTCGGCATCGACCCGGATGAAATGGTTCTTCTCGCGCGCTTCCAGGAAGGAGACGCCCTTGCCCATCAGCGTGTCGCAGATGATGACGCGCGGCTGCGGGCCCGGATGGGCGCGGGCGGCATCGAACGCTTTCACGAGAGCGTCCAGATCATTGCCGTTGACCCGCTGGCTGAACCAGCCGAAGGCGTTCCATTTGTCCAGCAAAGGCTCGCACGACAACACCTGCGAGGAGGGGCCGTCCGCCTGCTGGTTGTTGACGTCGACGATGGCGATGAGGTTGTCCAGCTTCCAATGGGCACCGGACAGCGCCGCTTCCCAGGTGGAGCCTTCGCCCAGTTCGCCGTCGGACAACAGATTGTAGACGAAGGATTTCGAGCCCTTGCGCTTCAGGCCGAGGCAAGCGCCGATGGCGATGGGCAGGCCCTGGCCCAGCGAGCCGCCGGTGATCTCCATGCCCGGCGTATAGGCGGCCATGCCCGACATGGGCAGGCGGCTGTCATCGCCGCCATAGGTCTCCAATTCCTCGCGCGGCACCACGCCGGCCTCGATCAGCACCGCATAAAGCGCGATCGCATAATGGCCGATGGAGAGATAGAAACGGTCGCGCCCCTCCCATTCGGGATCTTCCGGGCGATAGGTCATGGCGTGGAAATAGGCCACCGCCAGAATGTCGGCCACATCCAGCGCCTGGGCGATATAGCCCTGGCCCTGGACCTTGCCCATCTCCAGCGCGGTCTTGCGAATGTCGTGGGCTTTCTCGGCCAATTGCCGATTATGCCCGAGGGAGGCAGAAGTCATCGGTTCGATCCCGTTGAGAGGGGGCGCGCGCGTCAGGCCGCGCGGGCCCGCATCGCTATCTGATCAGTGGATCAGCATGCCGCCATTGACGTCGATCACCGCGCCGGTGACATAAGCGGAGAGATCGGAGGCCAGGAACAGGAAGATGTTCGCCACGTCCTGCGGCACGCCCAGGCGGTTGAGCGGGATGTTCTCGAGAATCTTCACACGGTTCTCGTCGGAGATCTTGCCGGCATTGATGTCGGTCTGGATCAGGCCGGGGGTGACGCAATTGACCCGGATGCCGTCATTGCCCAGTTCGCGGGCCATGGCCTTGGCCAGCCCCAGCACGCCGGCCTTGGCGGCGGAATAATGCGCCCCGCCGAGAATGCCGCCGCCGCGCTGGGCGGAGACCGAGGACATGCAGGCGATGGCGCCGGCCTTGCGTTCGCGCATGTGCGGCATCACCGCCTGCGAGAGATAGAGCACGCCGCGCAGATTCACGTCCTGGATGCGGTCCCAGCTCTCCGGGTCGATGTCCCACACCTTGATGGCCTGGGTGATGCCGGCATTGTTGATGAGAATGTCGATCTTCCCGGTGGCGGCGAGCACGTCGCCGATGGCGCGGGCGCAGTCCGCCTTGTCGGTGACATTGCAAGCGAGGCCGATGTGGCCGGTGCCCAGTTCCGCCGCCGCGCGCTTGGCGCCTTCGCCGTCCAGATCGAGAATGGCCACGGTGGCGCCCTGGGCCGCGAAGGTCTTCGCGGTGGCAAAGCCAATGCCGCGCGGTCCCGCGGCGCCCGAAATCACGGCGATCTTGCCTTGAAGTAGCACGTCTCATCCTCCCGATACGCTTTTTGATTGCCGGCATATTGGTGTGCGGGAGCGCCGAGGAAAAACGCAAAAATTGCTCCTATCGATGAATCGTGTTCATCTATTGGGCGATGAAAACCCTCCCGCTCGGCAATCTGCGCGCCTTCGAGGCCGCCGCCCGCACCGGCTCCTTCCGCAGCGCCGGGGAGGAACTGGGCATTTCCCCCAGCGCGGTCAGCCATGCCATCCGCAAGCTGGAGGATCTGATCGGCGTGGCCCTATTCGAGCGCGAGGGCCGCACCGTGCGGCTCAATCCCGGTGGGGAGGCGTTGTATCGCCGCGTCTCCAGCGCCTTTGACGAGGTGCGGCACGGGCTGGAGATGGTGGGCTCGCGCTCTGGCAACGTGCTGCGGTTGCATTGCGCGCCGTCGATGGCGGCGCAATGGCTGATGCCGCGCCTGCGCCGGCTCATCGCCGAGCAGCCGGGGCTCACGGTGCGCCTGTCCGCCAGCACCGACTATCCGCGCTTTCACACTGATGAATTCGATGCGGACATCTGCTACGGCCCGCCGCACCAGGAGGGGCTGAGTGTTGTGCCCCTGGGAGAGGAGACCGTGCGCCCGCTCTGCTCGCCGGAACTGGCGGCCACCATCCGCACCCCCGCCGATCTGTTCGACCAGGATCTGATCGAGAGCGAGCACAAGCGCGTGCGCTGGAACGCCTGGTTCCTCGCTAATGGCCTATCCCCGCCGAGCCCGCGCGGCAGCCGGTTCGACCGCTCGTTCATGGCCATCGCCGCCGCCGTGGACGGGCTGGGCGTGACGTTGGAATCCACCCGTCTCGCCGAGCGCGAACTGGCCGATGGCCGGCTGGTGGCCCCGCTGGCCGGCATCGCCCGCGATGTCAGCTATGTGGGCCACTTCCTGGTGTTCCCGCCCAAGGCCAAGCCGCGGCGGGCGGTGCGCATGTTCGCCGATTGGCTGACCCAGGAACTGGGGCTGGAGCCGGCGAACCTCTGAGCGCGCCGGTTGCCCGATCAACCGTGACCGAGATAGAGCTTGGCCGCCCGCTCATCCGCCAGCAGCGGCCCCGCCTCGCCGGCGAGCGCCACCTTGCCGCCATCGAGGATGGCGCCACGGTTGGAGATGGCGAGGGCCTGGCGGGCCCGCTGCTCGATCAGCAGCACCGCCGTTCCGGTCTTCGCCAGCGCCGCGATGCGGGCGAAGCTCTCGCCCACCATGGCCGGGGACAAAGCGGCGGTGGGTTCGTCCAGCACGATCACCGTCGGCCGGGTCATCAGCGCCCGCGCGAATGCCAATTGCTGCCGCTCGCCGCCGGACAGGCTTCCCGCCCGCGACCGGCGGCGCTCGGCCAGGGCCGGGAACATCTCCAGCAATTCGGCGATGCGGGCCTTCTGGTCGCTGACCCCTTCCACCACCGCCAGATTCTCGGTGATGGAGAGCGAGGGAAACACGTTCGCCACCTGCGGCACATAGCCGATGCCGGCCCGCGCGCGCCGTTCCGCCGGCATGCGGGTGATGTCCTCGTCGCCGAGCAACACCCGTCCGGTGACGCGGGGCAGCAGGCCCACCACCGCCTTGGCCAGCGTGGACTTGCCGGCACCATTGGTGCCCGCGACGGTGAGGATCTCGCCGGCCGACAGGGTCAGGTCGATGCCGTTGAGGATGTTCACTTCGCCGTAGCCGCCGGCGAGATTTTCGATGGTGAGCATCATGCCGCCGCGCCTCCGAGATAGGCGTCGCGCACCCGCGGGTCGCTCAGCACGGTGGCGGGGCTGCCCGAGCAGATCAGCTGGCCGCGATCCATCACATGCAGCGTCGACACCAATTTGTTCAGCGCCGCCAGATCGTGCTCGATGATCAGGAAGCCGATGCCGCGCCCGTTCAGTTCCTGGATGCGCACGGAGAGCTCCTCGATCAGCACCGGGTTCACGCCGGCGAAAGGCTCATCCAGCAGGATCATGCGGGCGCCGGTCATCAAGGCGCGGCCCAGTTCCACCAGCTTCTTCTGGCCGCCGGAGAGGCGCCCCGCGGGCACCTCGGCCACCTTTTCCAGGCGCAGGAAGGCGATGGTTTCCGCCACTTCCAGCGCGATGGCCGCTTCTTCCGCTTTCACGCGGCCGGGGCGGAAGAAGGTGTCGATGAGCCGCTCGCCCGATTGGCTGGGAGCGGCGGCCATCAGGTTTTCCCGCACCGTGAGATGCGTGAATTCCCGCGGCACCTGGAAGGTGCGCACCATGCCGGCGCGCGCCCGCTCCATGGGCGAAGCGCGCCCCACCGAGCGGCCCTCGAAGGCCACATCTCCGGCGTCCGCCGCCAGGAAGCCGGTGATCAGCGAGAACAACGTGGATTTGCCGGCGCCATTGGGGCCGATCACGCCCACCAGGGCGCCGGCGGGCACCTCGAAGCGCACGTCGTCCACCACGCGCAGGCCGCCATAGGCCTTGGTCAGTCCTTGGATGGAGAGGGTCATTTGCGGGTGAAATCCCCCATCAGGCCCTGCGGGCGGTACATGGTGAACAAGATCAGCGCCAGGCCCACGGCGCCGAGGCGCACGCTGGCCATGTTGACTTCGGAGATGAACGGCATCACGTCGCGCAGGAAGCGCGAGCCTTCCAGGAACAGCATCAGGATCGCCGAGCCCACCAGGGCGCCGGAGATGCGCCCGACGCCGCCCATGATGATGGCCATCCAGATCTGGAAGGTGATCAGGGGCAGGAATTGCTCGGGCGAGATGTAGCCGATGTAATGGGCATAGACCGCGCCAGCGAGGCCGGCGAGCGCGGCGCCCAGCACAAGCACCTGGATCTTGAACACCGCCGGATCCTTGCCGAGCGCCTTGACCGCTTCCTCATTGTCGCGGATCGCTTCGATCATGCGGCCGAACGGCGAGCGCACGATGCGCAGCATGGCGAGAATGGCGAGGGCGTTGAAGACAATCAGCAGGCCCAGCACCGCATAGGATTGCGCGGCGCCGCTCAGCCAGCCGGCGAACAGCTTGGGGATGCCGGCGATGCCTTGCACGCCATTGGTAAGCCAACGCTCACTGGTGGCCACCAGCCGCACCACTTCGGAGAATCCCAGCGAGACGATGGCGAAATAGTCCTCCCGCAGCCGGATGCTCACGAGCCCCAGCGGCCAGGCCGCCGCCATGGCGAAGGCCGCCGCCAGCGGAAAGGTCACCACCAGAGGCACGCCGTGCTCGGAGAGAATGGCGGTGGTGTAGGCGCCGATGCAGAAGAAGCCCACATGCCCGAAATTGATCAGGCCGGTGAGGCCGTACTGGAGGTTCAGCCCCAGAGCGAGGAGCACATAGATCGCCGTGATGATGGCGATGGCGGTCAGATAGGCATCCATCAGCGCACCCCCTCGACCCGGCCGAACAGGCCGCGCGGTCGCACCAAAAGCACCACCAGCAGAATGACGAAGGCCAGCGCCAGCTTGTAGGTGAAGCCCACATAGGGCGTTGCCAGTTCCTGCAGCACGCCGAGGATCACCCCCGCCAGCACCGCGCCCACCGGATGGCCGATGCCGCCCAGGATGGCGGCGGCGAACACCGGGATCAGCATCTCCCAGCCCATTTCCGGCGACACCACGGTCTTGATGCCCAACAGCACGCCGGCGAGCGCCGCCACCGCCCCGCCCAGCGCCCACAGCGCCAGCATCACCTGGCGCGGCGCGATGCCCGACACCCGCGCCAGCATGGGATCGTCCGCCACCGCCCGCATGCGCCGGCCGATGGGGGTGGCATGCAGCACCAGGAACACCGCCAGCAAGGCCAGGAGCGCGGTGATGCCGATCTTCAGGTCATTGGGCTGGATGCGCAAATCGCCGAAGCGCCAGGGGCGCACCAAAGGCAATTGGAACACCTGCTGGCCATGGCCATAGACCACGCCCAGCACCGCGCGGATGACGAAGCCGATGCCGATGGAGGCCAGGAGCGCGGAAACCGAGGAGCGCCCCTCCAGGGTGCGGAACACCAGCACATAAGAGGCGATGCCCACCACGGCGCCCACGCTCATGCCCACCGCGCCGCCGACGATCAGCGAGCCCGACGCGCTCACCCCCAGCAGAGCGGCATAGGCGCCGGTGGTCATGAAATCGCCGGTGGCCGCATTGGCGAAACCGGCAACACCGAACACCAAGGTCACTGCCAGCGCCGCCAGACCGATCACCAGGCCGGACATCAGGCCGCTGATGGCGAGTTCGAGAAAACCACTCATGCGGGCCTCGCTGACACAGGACGTCGCGCCTGGACAGGCGGTACGCGGGAGGGAAACGGGGCGACAGTCACGGCAAACATCCTTTTCCCGCGCCGAGTGGACAGGAATGAAGCAGACAATGGGATCTGAGGCGGGGCGGCGTTGCTGCCGCCGGAACGAAGCCCCGGCGCCTAAGGTGCAGGCGCCGGGGGCAGGTGGGGCTCAGGCCCTCACGACATATTTGCGCTCGATCTTGCCCTTCGAGATCACTGAAATCCCGAAGTCCGGGGTCACGTCGCCATACTGGTCGAAGTCGAGGACCGAGGAGGCGCCCTGATAGTCGATCTTGCCGGACTTCAGCGCCGCCTTGCCTTCCGCGAAGGTGGAGACCTGGGTGCCGCCCGGGCCGGCCACCTCCCGCACCTTGGCGGCAATGGTGGCGACGTCGGCGCCGGGGCCGGCGGCTTCCATGGCCAGCGCCAGCACCACCACCATGTCCCAGGTCATGGCCGCATAGACATTGGTCGCGCCCGGCTGGCCCATGGCCTTCAGATAGGCCGCATCGAATGCCTTGTAGGCTCCGGAGCCCTCGTTGGAGATGCTGTCCACCGAGAAGATGCCTTCGGTCACTTCCGGGCCGAGCGCCTTGACCAGATCCGGGCTCGCCGCCCAGCCGGGGATGATGAACTTGGTGTTCTCGCCGGTCTGGAACCACTCGCGCAGAATGATGGTGGTGTCGGCCAGATAGGAGCCCATGACGATCACGTCGGGCTTGGCCGCCAGCACCTTCTGCAGTTCAGCCCGGTAGCTGGGCTGATTGGGCTCATAGACCACCGTCTCCACCACCTTGCCGCCCTTGGACTCCCATGTCTTGCGGAAGCCCTCGGTGTTGGCGATGCCGGAGGCGTTGTTGTAGGCCATGGTGGCGGGGCGCTTGAAGCCTTCCTTCTGCGCCAACTGCGTGAAGGCGCGGCCATAGAGGTCGTTGGTAGCCTGGAAGCGATAGAGCAGGCCCTTGGCATTGGCCGGGGGTACGGATAGCGCCGGGGCGCCCGACGTGTTCATCAGCAGCAGGCCGGCATCGTTGGTGAGCGGGGCCACCGCCAGCGAAACGCCGGAGGCCCAGGTGCCCAGGATCGCCTGCACCTTGTTGACTTCGATGAGCTTCTTGGCCGCCAGCACCGCCGCCTGCGGCTGGGTCTGGTCATCCTCCGCAAACACTTCCAGCGTGCGGCCGGCGGCGCCGCCAGCCGCATTCACCATCTCGGTGGCGGCCAGGATCATCTTCTGCATCCCCGAGCCGTAGGTCGCGCCGGCCCCGGTGAT
>CALRNP020000086.1:0-20932 GCA_943369575.1 Azorhizobium sp. AG788
CTCTGTTCTTCGTACTGCCGCTGCTCTCCGTGGTCCGAGAGGCGGCGGATGATCATGGCGCGGCGTTCGGGCGGGTGCTGACCGACCCGGTGTTCTGGGCCGGCCTGCGCGGCAGCCTGATCCTGGGGACGCTGGCGCCGGCCTTCTCTGTGGTGGTCGGCTTCCTGGTGGCGCTGCATCTGGCGCGCCTGTCGGCCGGCGTGCGGGCGGCGACCCTGTTCGCCATCTCGCTGCCGCTCACCTTCTCCGGGCTGGTGATCGCCTATGGCTTCATATTGGTGTTCGGCCGCTCGGGCTTTGTGACCCTGCTGCTGGCGCGGCTCGGCGCCGATCCCGCCGTGGTGGGCGGCTTCATCTTTTCCCCCGTCGGCCTGGGGCTGGCCTATTCCTATTATCTGATCCCGCGTGTGGTGCTGGTGATGCTGCCGGTGCTGATCAATTTCGATCGCGCCCAGATCGCCGCCGCCCGCTCGCTGGGCGCCTCGGCGGTGACCGCCTATTGGGACATTCTGGTGCCGCAGGTGCTGCCGGCGCTGCTCACCGCCTTCTGCCTGACGGCGGCGGTGGCCATCGGGGCCTATGGCACCGCGCTGGCGCTGGTGGGGACGCAGGTGAACATCCTGCCCTTGGTGCTCTACAGCAAGATTTCCGACGCCGGCTCGGATTTTCCCGCCGCCGCCGCCATTTCCATCTTGCTCATGGGGCTGTGCTGCGTGGTGGTGGGCCTGGCCGAACTGCTGGGCCGCGCCGGCCGTCGCCCGGCGGCGTAGCCGCGCCTGTCCCCCGTCAGATGGGCGCCGGCTCCGACACCGACTCGGCCTCTTCGCGATTGTGGCTGAGCAGCAGATAGAAGGCCGGCACCACGAACAGCGTGAACAGCGTGCCGATGGACAGACCCGTCGCAATCACCAGCCCCATGTTGTAGCGCGAATTGGCGCCGGGGCCGGTGGCGATGATCAGCGGCGTCACGCCCAGCACCATAGCCGCCGTGGTCATCAGGATCGGCCGCAGGCGGATGGTCGCGGCCTCAAGAATAGCCTCGCGCTTGGCCATGCCCTCCTTGCGCAAGGTGTTGGCCACTTCCACCATCAGGATGCCGTGCTTGCTCACCAGCCCCATGAGGGTGACGAGGCCCACCTGGGTATAGATGTTGATGGTGGCGCCGCCGACCCCGAGATAGATGAACACCAGCGCCCCGGCCAGCGACATGGGCACCGACACCAGGATCACCAGCGGATCGCGGAAGCTGTTGAACAGCGCCGCCAGCGCCAGGAAAATGATCACCAGCGCCAGGGCGAAGGTGGTGATGAAGCCGTTGGATTCATTCTCCAATTGCCGCGAGGGGCCGGCATAGTCGATGCCGTAGCCCGAGGGCAGGGTGGTGGCCGCGATGGCCTTGAGTTCCGCCAGCGCTTCGCCGTCCGACACGCCGGGCATGGCGATGCCGGAGATGGTCGAGGAATTGAGCTGCTGGAAGTGGTTGAGCGACTGGGGAACGGTCTTGGTTTCGATCCAGGCGACGGTGGAGAGCGGCACGGAGGTGCCGTCCCCGGCCTTGATGTAATAATTGACCAATTGATCGGTATTGAGCCGGTTCTGTTGCATCACCTGCGGGATGACCTTGTAGGAGCGCCCGCCCAGGTCGAAATAATTAGTGTAGCCGCCGCCCAGCATGGTGGCCATGGCGGCGCCGACGTCGCTCATGTTCAGGCCGAGGGCCGAGACCTTGTCGCGGTCGAAATGGACGCTGGCGTGCGGCTGGTCGATCTTCATATCGCTGTCGAGGAAGATGAACTTGCCGCTCTTCATGGCCGCCGCCAGGAAGTCCTGCGAGGCTTCGTAGAGCCGCAGATTGGTGTCGTTGGATTTCAGCACGAACTGGATCGGCAGGCCGCTGCTGCCTGGCAGCGGCGGCAGCTGGAACGCCGCCACCCGTACGCCGGCGATCTTGTTGAATTCTTCCTGCACCATGGGCGCGAGGGTCAGGGCTGATTGGGTGCGCTGGTCCCAGGGCTTGAGCACCCAGCCGCCGATCACCGCGCTGGGCATGTCGATCTGGAACACGAGGTCGGTCTCGGGCTGCTTGTCGAGCACGTCGTAGATCTGCTGCACGTAGAATTCGCGCTGCTCCAGCGTGGCGTTGGGCGCCGCCGACATCATGGTCAGGATCACCCCCTGGTCCTCGGGCGGCGCCAGCTGGGCGGTGGAGTGGGAATAGAGCCAATAGATGCTGGAGAGCACCACGGCGCCGAACAGCACCGTGAGCGGCAGCACATGCAGGGAAGCGGACAGCGCCGAGCGGTAGGCGCCGGTCACCGCTTTCATCACACCGTCGATGGTGCGCACCATGCGTGCGTCCACGGTGCGGGCGTTCGGGTCGTAGGGCGCCAGCAGATGGGCGCAGCTCATGGGCGACAGCGTGAGGGCCACCACCGCCGACACCATCACCGCCGCCACCAAGGTGAAGGCAAATTCCGTGAACAGCGAGCCGGTGAGCCCGCCCTGGAAGCCCACCGGCACATAGACCGCGATCAGCACCGTGGTCATGGCCAGGATCGGGCTCGCCAGTTCCCGCGCCGCGGTGATGGCGGCCTCCATGGGCTTCAGCCCGCGCTCCATGTGGCGGTTCACGCCCTCCACCACGATGATGGCGTCGTCCACCACCAGGCCGATGGCCAGCACCAGCGCCAGCAGGGTCAAAAGGTTGATGGAGAAGCCGAACGCCAGCATCACCGCGAAGCTGCCGATCAGCGACAGCGGAATGGTGACGATGGGGATCAGCACCGAGCGCCAGGAGCCCAGGAACAGGAACACCACCAGCGTCACGATCAGCGCCGCCTCGAACAGCGAGTGCACCACCTCATGGATGGAGGAGTTCACGAACTGGGTGGCGTCATAGAGCACGGTGCCCGACAGGCCGGTGGGCAGATCGGCGAAGATACCGGGCAGCATCTGGCGCACGCCGGTGATGACGTTCAGCAGATTGGCGGAGGGCGCCACCTGGATGCCGATATAGACCGCCGACTTGCCGTTGAAGCTGGTGCGGCTGTCGTAATCGTCGCTGCCCAGGGTGACGTTGGCCACGTCCTGGAGGCGGATGACGGCGCCCGACACGTTCTTGATGATGAGGTTCCGGAATTCCTCCACCGAATGCAGATTGGTGGCGGCGGACAGCTTCACCTGGATCAGCCGGCCCTTGGTGTTGCCGATGCCGGAGATGTAGTCATTGGTGCCGAGCGCGGTGGCGACATCGGTGGCGGTGAGGCCCAGCGCCGCCAGCTTGTCCGGATCGAGCCAGGCCCGCAGCGCGAAGTTCTTGCCGCCCAGGATCTCCGCCACCTGCACCCCGGCCACTGCCTGCAGCTTGGGCTGCACCAGGCGGGCGACATAGTCGGTCACCTCATTCTCGGCCAGGATGGTGCTGGAGAAGGCGATGTACATGGCGTCGATGGTGGCGCCGGTCTTCAGGGCGATGATCGGCTGCTGGGTGCCGTTGGGCAGTTGGTCCAGCACCGAGCTGACCTTGGTGCTGATCTCGGTGAGCGCCTTGCCGGTATCGTAGTTCAGCCGCAGGTTGACGGTGATGACGCTGGCGCCGGTCTGGCTGGTGGACGTCATGTAGTCGATGCCGTTGGCCTGGGCGATGACGTTTTCCAGCGGCGAGGTAATGAAGCCGGCGATGATGTCGGCGTCGGCGCCGGCATAAGTGGTGGTGATGGTCACCACGCCGTTCTGCATCTGCGGATATTGCAGGATCGGCAGCGCGAACATGGCGCGCAGGCCGATCACCAGGATCAGCGCGCTCACCACCAGCGAGAGGACAGGGCGGCGGACGAAGATATCGGTCAAGGGCATCGTCCGTCTCCTGTCAGTCCGAGACCTTCGGATCGGCCTCGGCCTTGGGAATGCGGCTGTTGTCGACGACCACCGCCGTGCCGTTGCGCAGCTTGATCTGGCCGGCCACCACCACGGTGTCGCCCTCCTTCACACCGGAGGTGATGGCGATGAAATCGCCGCGCGCCTGTCCGGTCTTCACGAAGGTCTCCCGCGCCACCAGGGTCTTGCCGTCGGGCGCCTTCTCCAGCACGAACACGGTCGAGCCGTAGGGATTGGCGACGATGGCGGTCTGCGGCAGGGTGACGAATTCATCCGCCGTGCCCACCTCCAGCGCGACCTTGGCGAACATGCCCGGCACCAGCCGGCCTTCCGGATTCTTGAGCGACGCCCGCACCTTCACGTTGCGGCTGCCGCTCTCCACCTTGGCGTTGATGGCGCTGACCGTGCCGGGGAACAGCTCGCCGGGATAAGCGTCGATCTTCACATTCACGGAGCGGCCCACCTTGAGCCGGCCGAAGAATTGCTGGGGGACAAAGAAGTCCACGAACATGGGATCGATCGCCTGGAGCGTGACCACGGTGGTGCCGGCGCTCACATATTGGCCCAGATCCACGCCGCGGATGCCCAGGCGCCCGGCGAACGGCGCCTTCAGGGCATATTGCGCCACCAGCGCCTGCTGCTGCGCCACCAGGGCCTCGGAATTTTTCAGATTGGCCTGGTCGGCGTCCACCGTGGCCTGGCTGACCGCCTTGATCTTGATCTGCTCGGTATCCCGCTTCAGGGTCACGGCATTGAGCGCGGCGGTGGCTTTCAGGGAGTCGAGCTTGGCGATCTGGTCGTCGGCCAGCAATTGCAGCAAGGGCGCGCCCGCCGCCACCGTGTCGCCGGACTCGAAATCGATGGACTGCACGATGCCGGAGACCTGGAGCGCCAGGTCCGCGCCTTCCGAGGCACGCAATTCGCCCACCAGTTCCATGCTGGGCTGCCAGCTCTGCCGCTGCGCCGGCAGCGCCGCGACGGTCTGCACCGGGGCGCCGCGGTGGGGAGCGGCCGGGCCGGCCTCGGTGAAGTGCTTCACCCCGAAATAGGCCGCCCCGCCAAGCACGAGGAGCGCCAACACGATCACGGCACGCCGTCTGGTCACCGGGTCGTCTCCATGGCTGCGTCGGGCGCCGGCACCGGCGCGGGAATGAGCGGGGGGGCGGCCTGCGTGGTGGCGGCGAGGCTGGGGCCGTTCGGCCCCTCGAAATAGCCGCCGTTGCGGGCGTAGGCGTCCTTGGTTTCGTCGATGCGGTTCCACCAACCGCCGCCCAGCGCCTGGAACAGCGCCACCGTGTCAGTATAGCGGGTGGCCTGGGCCTGGATGCGGGTGATGACGACGTTCTGGTAGGTCTGCTGCGAGGTGATCACGATGGCATAGCCGATGGCGCCGAACTTGAACTGCTCTTGCGACATCTTCAGGCTGTCATAGGCCGACTTTTCCGCTTCCGCCTGGGCCTTCAAGGTATCGGAATCATACTGCACCGCCCGCAAGGCATCCGCCACGTTCTGGAAGGCGGTGAGCACCGTGTTCTGGTAGAGCGCGTAGTCCTGCTCGAAGGTGGCGACGCTGGCCTCCTTGGTGCGGTAGAGCTGGCCGCCGTCGATCAGCTTCTGCTGGATATTGGCCGCCAGCGTCCAGGCCAGGCTCTGCGGTGTGAACAATTGCGGGATGGTGAGCCCATCGGTGCCCAGTGTCGGGGTGAGGGTGAATTGCGGCAGCAGGGCTGCTGTGTTCACGCCCACCGTGGCTGCCGCCTGATGCAGGGTCGCCTCCGCCTGGCGGATGTCGGGGCGCTGGCGCACCAATTGCGCCGGCAGGCTCACCGGCAGCTTGCGCGGCAGGCGCAGGCTGGAGAGGTTGAGGCTTTCGCCGCGATCCTGGCTGGGCAGGCGGCCGAGATAGGCCATCAGCTGGTTGCGGCCCTGGGCCAGTTGCTTCAGCAGCGGCGGCAAGGCGGCCCGGCTCTGGGCCACCGTCGATTGCTGGGCGAGCACGTCCGCCTGGGAGACGGCACCCACCTCCATCTGCTGCCGCACCCGCTGCAACTGGTCCTCCTCCGCGGCGATGATCTCGCGGGTGGCGGCGATCTGCGCCCGCAGCGAGGCATCGGTGATGGCGGCGTTGACCACATTGGCGGTGAGGGCGAGATAGGTCGCTTCCATCTCGAAGCGCTGGTAGGTGGCCTGGGCATCGGCCGCTTCCACCTGGCGGCGGATGCCGCCCCAGACGTCCAGCGTGTAGGTGACGTTCACCGTGGCGTTATAGAGATTGTAGAGCGAGGCGGGGCCGGTGGTGCCGCCGGAGGCGGCCGGCACCATCTCGCGATTGGCGGTGCCGACACCATCGACCTGGGGGGCGAGGGCGCCACGGGTCTGCAAGGCGGTTTCCCGCGCCGCGCGCAAGGCATATTGGGCCGCACGCACGCTGGGATGGTTGCGGATTGCTTCCTCGACGAAGGCATTGAGCTGGGGCGAGCCGAACTCGCGCCACCACTGGCCGCCCACCTCCATCGCCGCCTCGAAATGCTGCGGCGCGCCGCCGGCGATGTCGGTGGCGGTCGTCGAGCGCAGGCGGCCATCGGCGGTGTAGCCGGTCACCTCGGGGGCGGGTGGGGCCTGGAAGTTCGGCCCTACCATGCAGGCGGTGAGCATCAACGGGCCGGCCACCGCGCCGGCAAGGCCGAGCGTCGTGGGGGCTGACCGGCGCCAGCGTGCCGCGCCATGCCGTTCCCGTGACCTGCGGCGGATGCCGGTCGCGCCCATGGTTCGTCCTACCCGCACGCGAAAGAGGGGCGATCAAGAGCGCTGGCGATGGCCGACGCTGTATCCACAGCAGCCTGGCCCGACAGAATCGATACATGATCTCCCTGGATCATGTGCACGCCCAACAGCCGGTCCACAAGTTGATACCATCCCATGTCGGGCGCCGAGACAACGGCGGTGTCGCCCTCGTCGAGGTCGCCGGAGCGTACCGACGACGCCCGCACCAGACTGAGCGGCAGATCACGCGGGGCGCCGGGCGGCGGCGCATAGGCGAGGAAGGCGTCGTACAAAGCGCGGCTGGCGCCATAAGCGCGGGCCAGCCATGCCGCATCCGCCTCGGGCGCGATCAGGCCGGCCTCCAGCATGCGGTCCCGCGCCAGTTGAAAGCGGGCGGTGGTCTCGAGGGGCAGCAAGTCCTCCAGCTGCAGGCGCAGCGCGGTGCCGTGGTGACGGGCGCGCACATCGCCCATGCGCATCAGCCATTGGGCTTCGGCATGACCGTGGTCCTGCGGCAGCACCGAGCGGCTGCCCAGCGGCGCGGGCGTGTCGATGATGACCAGCCGCTCAGGCGGCGTGCCATTGGCGGCCAACTGGCAGGCCATCTCATAGGCGACGATGCCGCCGAAGGAATAACCGCCCAGCAGCTTCGGGGCGGGCAGGCCCCGGCGGGCCAGGGCGGCGAGATTGGCGGCCGCGAGGGCGCTAACGCTGCCCGGCGGCTCCTGTCCGGGCTCCAGCCCCGGCGCCTGCAGCGCCCAGAACGGCAGCTCCGGCGGAAAGGCGCGGGAGAGTTCGAGGAAGGCGCTGACATCGCCGGCGATGGGATGGACGCAGACAAAAGGTTCGCCCGCCCCGCCGGTGAGCGGCACCACGGCGTCCCACGCCGGAGCCCCCGCGAGCGCGCGGATCAGGCCGGCCGGGGTGCGGTGCTCGATCAGCGCCGTCACCGGCACCGGCCGACCCAGCCGGTCGGCCAGGCGCACGGCGGCGGCGGCCAGCCCGAGCGAGGTTAAGCCGCCGGCCAGGAGATCATCGTTGAGGCCCACGGTTCGGCCCACGATGGCGGAGAGAATCTCCACCACCGTCGCTTCCACCGTGCCGTCAGCGGGGGACACGGCCTCCGAAGCGGCATGGCCGATGGTCTGCGCGTCGTGTCCAGTCCATGCGGCGGCGTCCGCCACCGCGCGCGCCACCGGGGCCGGCGCGGGCAGCGGCAGGGCGGACACCGTCTGCTCGATGGCGCCGGGCAAGGCGGCGAACAGCGCCGCGAACTCGTCCATCATGGCTTCGCCGATGGCGGCGGCGGTGCCGTCCACATCCGGCAGCACCAGCGACAGGCCGATACGCTCGCCGGGCACCACCACGCCGGTGAGGCTGTAGGCGGTCTTCAGCGCCGTGTGGACATTCTCCACCTTGAGGCCGCCGGCGCCGGTCCAGGCGTCGGTGCCGGAGGGCATGTTCTCCACCACCAGCAGGGTGTCGAACAAAGCCGACGCCCGATCCCCGATGCCTGCGGCCTCGCCCAGATCCATGAGCGAGACCTGCGCGTGGCTCTGCAAGGCGCCGATCTGGCGCTGCATCTCCTGGGCCAGCGCCAGCAGGCTGGTGTCGGCCGCGAAGCGGAGCCGCACCGGCAGATTGTTGATGAACAGTCCCACCATCTGCTCGACGCCCGCCACCTGCGGCGGACGGCCGGAAACGGTGGTGCAGAAGACGGTGTCGGCATAGCCACGCCGGGCCGCCGACCACAGGCCCCAGGCCAGATGGGCGAGGGCGGCGATGGTGAGGCCGCGCCGCCGCGATAGATCGGACAGCGCCTTACTGTCTTGGGCCGAAAGTTGGCGGCGGACCGCCGTGAAGGTCACCTCGCCTGAGCCCGCCGCATGCAGCGCCGGCTGGGCGGGCGCATCGGTGAGCAGAGGAATGAAAGCCTCGCGCATGGCCGCGCGGTCGGCAGTGGCGCTCCAGGCGACGAAATCGCGGAACCGCGCCACCGGCGCCAGCACCGGCGGCACGCCCCGGCGCAGGGCCTCATAGGCGGCGCGGGCTTCCCGCTCCAATTGCGCCAGGCACCAGCCGTCGGCCAGCATGTGATGGAAGCTGGCGATGAGATAGGCCTCGGTGGCACTGACCCGGATCAGGATCAGCCGCGCCAGCGGGCCGCTCTCCAGGTCGAACCCGGCCGCCCGGTCCTGGGCCAGGCGCTGC
Source organism: Azorhizobium sp. AG788 (assembly GCA_943369575.1). Taxonomy (GTDB): domain Bacteria; phylum Pseudomonadota; class Alphaproteobacteria; order Rhizobiales; family Xanthobacteraceae; genus Azorhizobium. The sequence goes on from CALRNP020000086.1 coordinate 8,851, forward strand.
TCCAGCCGCTCGGCGTTGAAGGCGGGCCAGGTCTCCAATTCCACCGGCTGGCGATTGGCGCGGAGCACAAGTTGCAGCGGCCGGCTCAAGCCGCGCCAGCGGAACACCGTGCGCAGCACCGGATGGCGGTCGAACACCAGCGTCCACGCCTTGCGCAAAGCGGCGATGTCGAGCGTGCCGCTGAAGCGCATGCAGCTTTGCTCCACATTCACCACCGAGCCCTGGCGGCTCAGGGAATGCAGCAGCATGGCTTCCTGCATGGGCACCAGCGGATAGATGTCCTCGATGCCATCGGCCGATGCCGCCAGCCGCGCCAGGGTCTCGGCGTCCAAGCCGGCGAGGGGGAAATCCTCAGGGGTCAGCAGCGGCGCCTGCTGCGCCTGCGCCCAGCGGCCGATGGCCGCGAGTGCCGCCGCGATGGCGTCAAGAAGGACCTGCGGCCCGCCTTCCGGCGCCGCCCCGGACCAGGCCAAAGCGAGGCGCCCGCCGCTCACCCGCGCGGTGAGGCTGGCGCGCACCGACGCGGAAAAGGCCGGGGCGTGATGGAGGCGGATGGCCGGATCCTGTGCCGGCACCGGCAGGATCGCCAGCCCGATGGCAGCTTCCGCCAGATGAAAGGCCGAGCGTACGGCGCCGATGGCGAGACCCAACGGCTCCGCTTGCTGGCGCGCGGTCTTGGCGGCGCGCAGGCGGGCCTCCAGGCCGCGCCCCGGCGCGCCGGCCTGGAGTGGCAGCAGCGCGTCCCGATTGGCGATCAGGCCGGCGGCGTCCGGCGCCCCGGCCGGCACAGCGCGGCGGGCATCCACCACGTCGACCGCCGGGCCGGCGCCCAGCGCCTCGCCGAGCGCCACCAGCAGCGCATCCAGCAGCGAGACGCCGAGCCGTCCGGGCAGATCCTCCAGCAGCACGCGCGAGGTGGCGGCGTCCAGCAGCAGATCGGCGGGCGCCCCTGCGGTGCTGTCGATGAAGGCGGGCGGGGCGTCGGGCGTTGCCGCTTCGCGGGCCATGGCGGCCTCGCGCACGGTGGCGCTGGCCGCATGGCCATCCAGCCAGGCCAGCCACTGGGAAAAGCTTAAAGGCGGCGCCGGGCGGTGGGCGCTGCCGGGGCCGGCCGTCAGCTCCGCTTCCAGCTCGGCCGCCAGCAGCAGCAGGGCGCGGTCGTCTACCACCGCCTCGTGCAGCGCCAGCACCACCGCCAGCCGCGCGGCGGGGGCGTTGTCCTGCTTCACCAGGGTGGCGGCGATGGTCACCCCGGCGGACAGATCGATGCCGCGGGCCAGCCGGGTGCGGTGGTCGGCGATCCAGCCGTCCAGATCATCGAAAGTCGCCGCCGGCACGTCCACGAAGCGCACCGGCACGGCGGGCAGAAAGTCCGACACCGCCAGCGCCCGCCCGCCCGCATCGGCCACCAGAACCAGGCGCAGGGCATCGTGCCGCTCGGCCAGGCGCTGGATGGCATAGCCGATGTCCATTGCCGAGACGGTGCGCGCGATGGTGAGGCTGACAAAGCGGCAGGGATTGCGCGGATCGCGGGCCGAGGGGATCAGATCGACATCGTGCCGCACGCCATGCCCCTCCATCATCGCCCCACGCTGGCGGTGGACGGCGATGGCGGCAAGGTCGGCGATGGTGGGATGGTCGAAGACGTCCTTTAATTCGATGTCGAGCCCGGCCTCATAGGCCCGCGCCACCAAACGGATGGTGAGGATGGAATCCCCGCCCACATGGAAGAAATTGTCCTGCACGCCCACCTGCGGGCTGCCCAGCAGGTCGCCCCAGATCCGCGCCAGGGTGCGTTCTTCCGGGGTGCGCGGCTCGCTGGCGGTATCCGCCCCGCTGTCGGTCACCTCCACCGGCGGCAGGGCCCGCAGGTCCACCTTGCCGTTGGCGTTGAGCGGGAAGCGCTCCAGCACCAGGAAGGCGTGCGGCACCATCTGCCGCGGCAGGTGCGCCTGGAGGTGGGCGCGCAATTCCGCGGGCATCGGCGTGCGGCCGGGCCTTGGCGTCACATAGGCGATCAGGTCGCGCTCGCCGCTGGCCCGGCGGGGGGCGGCGGCCACGGCGGCGCCCACGTCCGGATGCTGGGCCAGCACCGCCTCGATCTCCCCCAGCTCGACGCGGAAGCCGCGGATTTTCACCTGGCTATCGGCGCGGCCGAGGAAGACGATATTGCCGTCCGCCCGCCAGCGGCCGAGATCGCCGGTGCGATACATGCGCGCTCCGGGGGCAGCGGCGAACGGGTCGGGGCGGAAGCGCTCGGCGGTCAGATCGGGCTCGCCCATGTAGCCCAAGGCGACGCCGTCGCCGCCCACCCAGATCTCGCCCACCAGCCCCGGCGGCAGCGGCCGGCCGGCCGGGTCCAGCACGTAAGCGGTGCTGTGGGCGATGGGGGCGCCGATGGGAATGCTCAGGTCGTCATCGTCGAGGCCGGCGATGTCGAAGGTGGTGCTGAAGGTGGTGTTCTCGGTGGGGCCATAGCCATTGATAAGGCTGAGCCCCTGGTCCCGGCCGGCCGCCAGCACGGCGCGGGCGGCGGCGGGATTGACCACGTCGCCCCCCGTGACCACCCGGCGCGGGCCGGCGAAGGCGGCGGGGTCGATGGCGGCGATCTGCGAGAACAGGCCGGCGGTGATCCATAGCAGCGAGATGCGCGCCTCGGCCAGGAACAGGCGCAGCCCGCGCGGGTCCATCACCACCATGCGATCCACCGGCACCAGCGTGCCGGCATTCAGCAGCGGCAGCCAGATTTCCAGGGTCGAGGCATCGAACGCCGGGTTGGAATAGACCGCCGCCCGCAGGCCCGGCGCCGCCAGCCCCCGCTCGCGCGCCAGCCGCACGATGGCGCGGTGCGGCACGCACACCGCCTTGGGCAAGCCGGTGGAGCCGGAGGTGAACATCACATAGGCCGGACTTTCCGCCGCCACCGCGCAGCCGGGATGGGGCGATGCGGTTTCCGCATCGCCCACCAGCCGGGGCCAGGGCAAAGCGGCGCAGCCCGCCGGTGTCATGGCGATATCTAGCACCACCGCATGGCGGGCACCGGCACGGCGGGCGCGCGCATCGCGCTGCTCGCTGGGATAGGCCGGATCGAGCGGGGCATAAGCGGCGCCCAGCGTCAGCACTGCCAGTTGCGCTTCGATCAGCGCCGTGGAGACGCGCAGGGCCAGCAGCACCACGTCACCGACGGCCACGCCCTCCGCCGCCAGCACGGTGGCGAGACGGCGCACCCGCGCGGCGAGCGCGCCATAGGTCAGGGTGCGCCGGTCCTCTTCGATGGCGGGCGTGTGGGGATGGGCCTTGGCATCGCGGAAGAACAGGTCGATGGCGCTGGCATCGCGCTCATAGGGCGGGGCGGCGGCATTGAAGCGGGCCACCAGCGCGCGCCCCGAGTCTTCCGACAGCAGCGGCAGTTCCAGAACCGGGCGCTCTGGCGCCTCGGCCACGGCGGCCGCCAGATGCCCGAACCAGCCGAGCAAAGCCTCGATGGTCTCGGCCTGGAACAGGCCGCAATCATAGCGGCACCACAGATGCAGGCCGTCGGCGCCGGCCTCATACACCAGCGAGAGATCGGCTTTGGCCGCCTGCTCCAACTGCTCGGGCAGGCGCTCGAAGCGGGTGCCGTCCAAAGCGGTGATAGCGGCGGGCGGCTCTTCGGCCGCGCCGAACAGCACCTGCATGAACGGCGCCGCCGCGCCCCGTCGCTCGACGCCGCTGGCCTCGACGATGCGCTCGAACGGCAGGTCGCGATCGGACATGGCGGCGCGCAGGCCATCGCGCACCTGGGCCAGCAGTGCGGTGAAGCTGGTGTCCGCACTGACAGCCGCGCGAATGGGCAGCGTGTCGACCATCAAGCCGATCAGATCGGTGAATTCGGGCCGGTCGCGCTTGGCGGCGGGGATGGTGACCACCAGATCATCAAGCCCGCTCCACCGCCGCAGCACGGCGAACAGCAAAGCCAGATACAGGCTGAATTCGCTGGTGCCGGCGCTGCGCGCCCAGGCGCCGAGGCGGGTCGCGATCTCGCCCGGCACCACCAGCCGGGCCTGGGCCGAACGGGCGCTCTCTTCGCCATTCGCGCGGCGGTCATAGGGCAGGTCGAGCCGGCCGGGGGCGCCGGCGAGCCGTTCGCGCCAAGCGGCCATGGCGCTGTCCAGCGCCGGGCCGGGGGCGCCGAAGCGCTCCTGCTCCCAATCGGCGAAATCGGGGAATTGCAGCGGCAGCTCCGGCAGCGTGGCCGCGCGCCCGGAGAGCGCATCGTCATAGGCTGCGGCCAGATCCCGCACCAACAGGTCGAGCGAGGCGCCATCGCAGACGATATGGTGCAGCACCGCCGCCAGAACAGCGCCGCCATCGGCCGCCGTCAGCAGGCAGACGCGCACCAGCGGGCCGCTGGCAAGGTCGAACGGCTCGTCCGCCATGGCCTGCACCTGGGCCATCACCCGCGCTGTGAACTGGGCACTGGCGGCGGGCAGGCCGGTCTCAATGACGGGCAGGGCAAACGGAGCGGGGTCCGCGACCGCCTGCACCGGGCTGCCGTCCACCAAAGGAAAAGTGGCGCGCAGGCTGTCGTGGCGGGCCATCACCGCATGGAGCGCGGCGCGCAGCGCTGTGATATCCGCCGGCCCAGACAGGCGCAGGACCAGAGGCATGGCGAACAGCGTGCGGCCGGGCCGTAGCAGTTCCGCCATGCGGATCTGGCGCTGGGCGAAGGACAGGCCGGCGATGTAGCCGCTGGCCATCAGCGTGCCCCCGTCCGGTGGCGGGCGATCACGACGGCAGCTCCACCCGTGTGCGGCGGCGCACGGCCAGAACTGGGCCGGCCTCCGCCGGGTCGGGCGCGGCGCCGATCCGCGCCGCCAGCCGGGCCACGTCCGGCGCGCTGAACAGGTCCGCCAGGGTCGCCGGCACCGATAGTTCGCGCCGCACCCGCGCGATCATCTGCATGGCCAGCAGCGAACTGCCGCCGAGGGCGAAGAAATCATCATGCCGACCGACGCCGGGGCGCCCCAGCAGGTCGCTCCAGATCGCCGCCAATTGGGTCTCCAGCGGGCCTTCGGGCGGGGCGGCCGCCGCCTCCGCCACTTGGGCGCGGGGAAGTGCTGTAGCGTCCACCTTGCCGGCGGCGGTGCGGGGCAAGCGGGCATGCCGCACGAAGGCGTACGGGATCATATAAGCGGGCAGCCGCGCGGCCAGCAGGCGGCGCAGGCTGGCGTCGTCCGACGCGTCGACCCCGCCGGCGACATGGGCCACGAGGCGGGCGGGTCGTCCCTCGGTTTCTTCAACCACCACGGCGGCTTCGAGAACGCCGGGCTGCGCCTGCAATGCCGCTTCGATCTCGCCGGGCTCCACCCGGTAGCCGCTCACTTTCACCTGACGGTCGCGGCGGCCGTGAAAGTAGATGCGCCCATCGAAATCGAGCGACACCCGGTCGCCGGTGCGATAGGTCGGCGTCGAGGCATCGGTCTCACCGGGGAGGGAGGTGCGCAGCACGAGGCCGGGCGCAGCGCCCACATAGGCCCGCGCCACCGCCGGCCCGGACACCGCCAGTTCGCCGATGGTCCCGAACGGGCAGGGGCGGCCCCCGGCATCGATCACATGCAGACGGGTGCCGGGCAGCGGATGGCCGATGGCGACGCTGTCTCCGGTTGTCTGCGGCCGGCAGCGCTCCACGCACACCCAGACGGTGGCTTCGGTGGGGCCATATTCATTGCACAGCACCGCATGTGGCGCGCGGGCGGCGTGGGTCGCCACCAGCGTCGGCGGGCAGGGCTCGGCTGCCACCTTAGCCATGCGCACGCCGGGCAGACCCTGCGGGCCGGCGGCGTCCAGCAGCAGTGTCCACAGCGAGGGGGTCATGCACACATGGGTGGCATCCGCCGCGCGGATCAGCGCCACCAGGCCGTCGGCGTCGCGCGCCTGGGCGGCGGTGGGCATGACCAGCGTGCCGCCGTCGCAGAGCGTGCAGAACAGGCCGGTGACCGAGCCGTCGAAGAAGAGAGGAAAGGTCAGCAGGAAGCGGCCGACGGGCAGGTCGGCATTCTCCGCCGCGCTGGCCGCCACGTGGTAGCGCAGATTGTCATGGCCGACGACGACGCCCTTGGGCACGCCGGTGGAGCCGGAGGTGAAGAGCACATAGGCCGCGTCGGCGGCGGTGGCGCCGGGCATGCGGCTCCAGGCTTCCGACGGCGGCAGCGTGGCCGGATCGGACGCCACGTCCTCCACCGCCAGCAGCGTATGCCCGGCAAAGGCTTCCGCCGAGGTCCGGCGGGTGACGATCGCGGCGAAACCGGCGCCGGCCAGGATCAGGGCGCGTCGTTCCGGCGGCGCCTCGGGGTCGAGCGGCACATAAGCGGCACCGGCCAGCAGAATACCGAGAATGGCAGCCACCGCCTCCGGGCCGTGCTCCAGCATCACCGCGACGCGGGCACCGGGGCGCACACCGGCGGCGGCCAGCCGGGCGGCGAGGGCGGCGGCGTGGGCGCCGAGATCGGCATAGGTCCAGGTGCGGCCATCGGCGCGGATCGCGGGCGCATCCGGCCTCGTGCGGATGTGGGCGCCGATGACATCCAGCACCGTGCCGGCCGGCGGCGGCAGGGGCGCGCCCTGGAGCGCGGCCTCGAGCTTCTGCCGGATGGTGTCCGGCAGCACGTCGAGCGTATCGGCGGGGGCGTCGAGATGGTCCGGCAGCCGCTCCAGCGCTGTTGCCAGCAGGTCCAGATATTGGCTCGCCGCCTGCGGGGCGACGTGCTGATGGTCGTACATCAGGCGCAGTTGGAAGCTGTCGCCGATCTCCACCATGAGGTTGAGCGGCATGTCCGGCAAGGTGACGTCGCCGCTGGCGGCGATCTCCAGGCCGGCGGCGAGGAAGGCATCCACCAGCGCCAGCGGATAGGTCTGCACCGCGATCAGCACCCGCAGCGGCAGCAAATCCCGCGGCAGCTCCAGCAGGTCGCGCACGGTGTCGAGCCCCAGCGGCCCCGCTTCGCGCCCGGCGGCGCGTCGGGATTGGTGATCGGCCAACCATTGGCGCAAGGGCGTGGCGTCGCGGCCGATGCGGCTGGGCAGCAGACCGATCTGTGGCCCGACCATGTGGGCTGAGCGGTCGCCCAGCAATTCCGGCGGGCGTACCGTTTCGACGCAGCCGAACAGCACATCGTCGGCGCCGGTCACGCGCGCCAGCACCAGCGCCCAGGCGCCTTCCACCAGCGTGCTGAGGGTCAACCGCTGCGTGCGCGCCACCTGATCCAGCCGGGCGGCGACGGCGGGCGCCAGATCCAGCACCACCTCGCCCATGACCGGAGCGGCGCCGGCGGGTGCGGCGGGCAAGGGCTCCGGCACATGGCCGGCCAGCACCACTTTCCAGTGCGCCTGCCCGGCGGCGGTGTCGCGGCTAAGGCTCCAGTCCACATAGCGGCGGAACGGCAAGGCGGGCGGCAGGGCGCCGCCGCCATAGAGGGTGAGCACCTCGCCCAGGATTTCGCCCAGCGACCAGCCGTCCACGGTCAGGTGATGGCGGGTCCAGACCAGCAGATGGCGGTCGGGGGCGAGCGTCACCAGGCGCACGCGCATCAGCGGCGGGCGACGCACGTCGAACGGCTGTGCCCGATCATCCGCCAGCAGGGTGTCGAGGGCGGAACGCCAATCGGCCTGATCGGACCAGTCGATCCGCTCGACCGCGAAGGCGGGAGCGGCGAGTACGACCTGGGCCGGGCCGGCCTGGAGTTCCCAATGGAAGCCGGATCGCAGCGCGGAATGGCGCGCCACCACGTCGGCCCATGCGGCGCTGAGCCGTGCGGTATCGAGGGGGCCGGTCAGAACGGCCCACCATTGCCCCATATAATAGGGCTGGTCGGGATGGGCGACGCATCGCACGAGCATCGCGCGCTGCATTTCAGTCAAACCGTAGATGTCTTCGATCGGACCTCGAGCCACGTCTCAACCCTTGAAAACAGATGCGGCGTGCGGGCTTTTCTGTGGTCCCGCCGGTTGGAGCGAAGCCCGCCGCCAATGCGAAACGACCGCCATGCGCACAGAGCGACAACGCGAACCGAGCGACAACGCGAACCGAGCGACACACCTTCAGATGCATGCACCACCCGCCGCGCCGGCAGAGCCGTCGGCGCCGATGTCACCAGCCGTATGCGATGTGAAACGGCGCAGGGGACGCCAAAACGATCACCCCCGCATAGGACGATGCCCGGCGCTGATGAAGCTCATCAGGCCCGGCGATCCCGTGCGGGGATGAGCGGCAGCGATCACGATCGCTGCCACAAGCCTCAGAGGCTTTCGATGTAAAAGCCTTCGCCCTTGATGTCGCCGTCGCAAAGCTTCTGGAGCTTCTCGACGATGCCGCCGCCATCCTTGGCGCGCGGGTTGGACGACATCTTGTCGAAAGCAGCTTCGCTTTCCCACACAGTGGCGATGCCGTACATGGACGGGTCCTTCTTGGACTTCATCAGTCCAAAGCCGACCAGGCCTTCGATCACGTCACCGGGTTTTTTGCCGTCGTTCGGCAGCATTTCCTTCTCGAGAAGCTCGCGAGCTTCCTTTTCACTGCCCGCCTTCACGTGACAACGAGAGATCGTCATAAACATACTAGCCACGGCACCAGCTCCTGCCAGAGGTTGCAGGTACGACGCTAGAGGGCGTCCGACGCGTGCGCAAGTGTCGATTTTTGACCATGTCAGTATTTGAACGCCTGAAAAAAGCATTCAGTGCGAGTTGTGTTTCACAAAACATTCACGTCGCCGCAACATGCCCCGAAATGCTGTTGACTTCAATATAGATTGCAATTTTTATGCGGCCCTCGCGCGGTAGAGTTTGCGCCTGCGAACAGAAGTTTGGCTGTAAAGGGGGCGGGATGTATCTCCATGACCGCCGGGCAGAATCCCATCCGCCAGCGCGCCATCGTCGCGCCGCCCGGAACAGGATGGGAAGCGGCAGCCGGTTGCAGGCGCGCCGGGCGGCCGTCGGTGTGGCGCGCGCGCACGGTGCGCTGCGAGGCGCCGTCCGCCCGGCCGCGTGCACAGCCGGGCGGAGCTTATGTTCAGGCGAGGGGCGTGAGCAGCGGAAACAGCGCGCCGCGGATCGGGGCGCCGATGGCCAGATCCACGTCGAATCCCTCAGCCACCAGCCGATCCACCACCGTGCCGCCATGGGGCGCCAGCACGGCGGTCTCGTCCACCCAGCGCGTCACCATGCGGCGGGTATCGTGATCGAGGCTGTTGCCCGGCGAGCCGTGCAGGGTCCGGGCGTGGAACACCAGGCAATCGCCCGCCTCCATTTCCCAGCTCAGAATATCGTAATCGGCCCGATGGCCCTCGATGTCGGGCACGCGGGAGAAGGTCTGGTCGGCGGAAATGTCGAACTGGCCGTGGTAGCGGGCGTAGAACTCCTCCACCGCCGGCAAGTCCTTCTGCTCGGCGTCGAAGAAGTTGGCCGGCATGAACAATTGCGGCCAGCGATGCGAGCCGCGCACAAACTCCAGCGCGGCTTCTTTCGGAATCGGATCCAGCGCCACCCAGATGGAGCAGAACGGGCCGAGCACCACATTGTCGTGGTGCCAGGGGGTGCGCACCTGCGTGCCCGGCGTCTTCACGAACCACGTGTCCTGGAGCAGCCGCACCGCGCTCGTGCGCAGGCATTGGGCAGCGATAGCCGCGGCCGGCGATTCCAGCGCGAAGGTCTCCAGTTGCCGGATCTGCCGGCGCGACCAGATGTCGGAGGAGAAGCTGCCCTTTTCCCCCTCCTTTCCGAAGCTCTGGAACATGGGGCTGGGGTGATCGAGATTATGCCGGATGCCATCGGCGGCGAGCTCGATCCACTGCGGTGCGAAGGCGCCCCGCACGCAGACCGCGCCGTCGCGGTCGAGGAGCTGAATGGTGGCCTCGTCGAGGGGCGCGCTGTGGGCCGGCATGGTCACTCCTGCGATTGTTTGTGCGAAGTCATCGGGCGCGGGGCGCTTCCGCGCCGCCTGACATCGGCACAGGCAGGCGGGGCGCGGCGCCAGGGGGACAGCGTCCCCGGCGCGCGTACGATGCGACACCCGGATGGCTGCCGTCCAGAGGGGCTTGCTACCACCGCTCCACTTCGTGATCGCCCGCGCACTAGCGGGCGCGTGCGGCGTTCGACTTCCACCGTTTCGGCGCCGGCTTCGGCCGGCGCTCGCACCATTCCCCAGCCACCCCTGGAATTTTAAAGAGCCGCCATGTCCATCCGGCATTTCGACTGGTTCAAGAAACACGAGACGGAAGACGAGGTGCAGCACAAGCTGAAACGCCTCTATGGCGTTGCCTGTGACCGGCTGGCGATCAAGCCGGACAGCAGCTTCATCGCCGCCGCCATGGCCGCCAATCCGGAAGAGGCGCGGCGGGATCCGGTGCGCCGGCTCGCCCATCATCTGTTCACCTACAAGCTGGCGATGCCCAGCGGCGCCTGGGGCCTGCTGGGGCTGGGGCTGCTGCATTCGGTGTTGCAGGAGGTGGCGCGGGAGGACGGCAAGAAGCCGGTGCCGGTGCGCATCCCTCAGGCCGAAGCCAAGGATTTGAAGGGCCTCGCCGGCCGGCTGCTGCTGCCGGACGTGGACCATAAGGACGTGCGCCGGGCGGCAGCCTTCGTGGAATATCTGCTGGCGACCAAGGGGCCGAAGGGCTTCATCAAGTTCGGCCGCGCCATGACCAGCGACGGCTCGGTGGATGCCGCCAGCCGGGATGTGACCGGCGTCTCCGCCGGCGCCCTGGAGCTGAAATGGCAGGAGGCCATCAAGCACGGCACCTCGCAGAAGGGGCCGGCCTATCTGGTGCTGTGGGTGATGCGGGCGGCAGCGCAGCACAAGGTGCTGCTGTTCTGGTTCCTGCTCGCCAATGCGGTGCAGATCCTCTACGCGGTCAAGGTGCCGGTATGGCTGCAAATCCTGTTCGACCAGGGCATCAAGACCAGCAATGTGGAGGTCATCCGCACCTATCTATCCTATCTGACCTGGGGCTTCCTGGCCGCCTCCGGCTTCGGCGTGATCCTGGATTATACCATCGCCAAGCTGGGGCCGCGCATCCTCAATGACATTCGCGCGCAGATGTTCACCAAGATCAACAATATTGATGCACGCGAGCTGGCCAGTTCCAATACGGACGAGATCATCGCCGATTTTTCCAATGATCTCACCGTGGTGGAGAAGGCGGTCATCTGGGCGGTGCCGGGCCTGTTCTCCAAGGGATTAATGCTGATCGGCTCGGTGGCCGTGGCCTTCAGCCTCGATACCCAGCTCGCCATCGCCACCCTGGTGACGCTGGTGCTCGCCTTCACCTTGCCGCGCGGCTTCAGCAAGCGCGCCGTCCGCTACAATTACGAGCGGGGCTCCGACGATGCGCGGCTGGCGCATATCGTCAAGGAGACGCTGCTGATGCAGCGGGTCATCCGCATCTTCGGGCTGCGGGAGATGCAGCAGAAGCTGTTCGCCGGTCAGCTGGGGCAGCTGTTCACGGCCAGCTACCATCAGTATTTCTCATCGGGCCTCGTGGGGCGCATGACCAGCTTCGGCGTCAGCGCTGCCCAGTTGGTGGTGATCGGTCTGGGCGCGATGCAATCGGTGGAGGGTCAGGTGTCCTCCGGCACCATCGTCGCTTTCATTACGCTGCTGCTCACCATCGGCGGCGCCGCCGGCTTCATCGGCGCCCAGCTGCCGCTGCTGATTCAGGGCGTCGGCGGCCTGGAGCGGGTCCAGAGCCTGCTGTCCAAGCCCGATGCCGCCCCCGATCCCGAGCGGCCGGATGCCGTCGACGGCCCGGTGCGTTCGCTGCGGTTCGAGAATGTGAACTTCAGCTATGACGGCGCAACCCCAACGCTGCACAGCGTCGACCTGGACATCGATTGTCCCCGGCGGGTGATGGTGGTGGGGCCGTCCGGCTCGGGCAAGTCCACCATCCTGCGCCTGCTGGAGAAGCAGTTCACGCCCGCCAGCGGCCATGTGCGGGTGAACGGCATCGACCTGCGCTCCATGGGTGAGGAGCAGATCCGCTCGCTCATCTCGCTGGTGCCGCAGGAGACCATGCTGTTCCAGACCACGGTGCGCACCAACATCCGCATG
>CALRNP020000087.1:0-20844 GCA_943369575.1 Azorhizobium sp. AG788
CGGACCTTCGTGGCGATCGCGGAAACCGGCAGCTTCACCAAGGCCGCCGAGGTGGTTCACAAGACCCAATCCGCCGTCTCCATGCAGATGAAGCGCTTGGAAGATCGGGTGGCCAGGCCCCTGTTCGCCCGCGACGGGCGCGCCTCGCGCTTGACCCAGGACGGCGAACGCCTGCTGGATTACGCCCGCCGCATCGTGAAGCTGAACATGGAAGCGGTGTCGGTGTTTGCCGACGACATGCTCTCGGGCCGGGTCTGCCTCGGCGTGCCGGATGATTATGCCGACCGCTATCTACCCGACATCATGGCGCGGTTTTCCCGCACCCACCCTTCAGTGGAACTGACCGTGGTGTGCGAGCCCAGCGCATCGCTCAAGGAGCGGATCGCCACCGGCAGCATCGACCTGGCCATTATCACCGCCACCGATATCCCCGGCCGCAATGCCCAGGTGATCCGTCGCGAACGCCTGCTTTGGGTGGGTTCGCTGCGCCACTCGGCGCATCTGGAAATGCCGACGCCTCTCGCACTGGGGCAGCCCTCCTGCCAATGGCGGGAAGTGGCTGTGACCCGGCTCAACGGCGCCGGCCATCCCCACCGTATCCTCTATTCCAGTCCCAACCATGGCGCGGTATCAGCAGCGGTGCTGGCGGGCCTGGCGGTGTCGGTATTTCCGGAATCAGCCCTGCGGCCGGGCATGCGGGTGCTGGGACCGGCCGATGGCTTCCCGACCTTGCCCCCGTGCGACATCGGCCTGCTGCGCAATCGCCACGAGCCATCGGTGCTGGCGGATGCCTTGGCCCAGCACATCATCCAGGGCCTGGACAACCTGACCGAGGCTGACGCCGCCGAATAACGCAAGCGGCGCGCTCGCTTTGCCCAGAGGCCGCGCCCGGCGGCCCCTGCTCTGACTTGCTCGGATCAGTAGGCCAGCTCTTCAAAGGCCGGCTCAACCGACTCGTTCCACGATCCGTGGAAGCGCTCCAGCAGGCATTCCGCCGGGGTGCGGCCGCTGGCCACCACCTCGTCGATGGGCGCCAGGAAGCGGGTCTCGTCGCGTCCCTGGCTGTCCAGGCGGCGGCGGCGCGCCAGCCCGGCGCGGGAGAGCGCCAGCAGATCGCGGGCGATGTCGTGCAGGCTGCGGCCGGCGATGTGCGCCTTGAGGCCAAGCCGAGGCACGTCATCCCGCAGCGCCTGGCGCTCCTCGGCGCTCCAGCCCTTCGCCAGTTGCCAGGCGGCATCCATGCTCTGGCGGTCGTACAGCAAGCCGACCCAGAATGCCGGCAGCGCGCACAGCTTCGCCCACGGGCCGGCATCGGCGCCGCGCATCTCCAGATAGCGCTTCAGCCGCACTTCCGGGAAGATGGTGGAGAGGTGGTTGATCCAGTCCGCCTGCGTGGCGGTCTGCCCCGGGGCGGCGGGATGGCGCCCGGCCATCAGGTCCCGGAAGGACGAGCCGGAGACGTCGATATAGCCATCGCCGCGCTTGAGGAAATACATCGGCACATCAAGCGCATAATCCACATAGCGCTCGAAGCCCATGCCGTCCTCGAACGCGAACGGCAGCATGCCGGAACGGGCGTTGTCGGTGTCGCGCCAGATCTCGGAGCGGAAGGAGAGGAAGCCGTTGGGCTTGCCCTCTGTGAAGGGCGAATTGGCGAACAGCGCGGTCGCCACCGGCTGGAGCGCCAGGCTGACCCGCAGCTTTTCGACCATGTCCGCTTCGGACGAGAAATCCAGATTCACCTGCACGGTGCAGGTGCGGAACATCATGTCGAGGCCCAGCTTGCCGACCTTGGGCATATAGCCGGACATGATCTTGTAGCGGCCCTTCGGCATCACCGGGGTTTCCGCACGGGTCCATTTCGGGCTCATGCCGATGCCCAGGAAGCCGATGCCGAGCGGCTCGGCCACGTTGCGCACCTGGGTCAAATGCGTGTTCAGCTCGGAACAGGTCTCGTGGATGGAGGCCAGCGGCGCGCCGGAGAGCTCGAACTGGCCGCCCGGTTCCAGCGAGATGGCGCCGCCGCCACGCGGGTCGGACAGGCCGATGATGGTGGTGCCTTCGAGAATCGGCTCCCAGGCCAGCACGTCCCGCATGCCTTCGAGGATCGCGCGGATGCCCTTTTCGCCATCATAGGGCACCGGCTCGTGGCGCCCGAGGGTGAAGGGAATCTTCTCGTGTTCCGTGCCGATCAGGAAGGCCGTGTCCGGCTTGTTGCCGGCCTCCAGATAGGCGACCAGCTCATCGCGCGACTCAATGGGAGTGGCGTCCGTGGTATCGCGGGCCATGCAAGCGTAATCCCCATGCCCATCGGCAGCCGGTCGAGCGCAGGCCCGCCACGTGCTGCCGAACTCCTGATGTATAAGCAGGCTTGGCTAGCGCCCGCTCACCGGCCGGCCTCCCGCCAGCCAAGACAGCAACGCGCTGAAGGGAGGACCGCATCGGGGACAGGATCGGGCGATCCCTCCCGGCGCAGTTCGGCGCGAGGCGCGAGAACATACACGCCGCGGGGGCGACCGCAAACTGGACCGCTCGGCAGCGCCCGGCGAGCGGTCAGCGCTTGCAGTGCCCCTCCGGACGCGCAAGCGCAAACACCAGCACGGTCAAAGGGGTAGCCAGCAGAAGCCCGATCGGCCCCAGCAGGGTTCCGAACGCCACCACGGCGAACAGCGTCACCGCCGCCGGCAGCGACACCATCTCCTGCTGCAGCACCGGGGAGATGATATTGCTCTCCACCTGCTGCACCACCACGAACAGGATCAAGGTGTAGAGCGTCTGCTCGAAACCCACCGTGAGCGCCAGCAGCAGCGCGGGAATCGCCGCCATCACCGGGCCGACCATGGGCACGAACTCCGCCAGTCCCGCGAACAGCCCCAGCGCCAGCGCGGCGGGAATACCCAGGACGGCAAGGCCGACTCCGCTCAGCAGGCCGACCACCACCATGGCGATCAGCTGCGCCTTGAGGAAACAACGCAGCGCCTCGCCTACATTGTCGAGGCGCGCAGAGGCCTCGGCCCGGCGCTCCTGCGGCAAGAGCGACAGCAGCCCGTCGCGATACATCTTCGGCTGCAAGGCGAAATAGAGCCCGCCCACCACCACCAGGAACACCCCCAGCAGCGCATTGGCGACATTGGTGGTGAAGCCCCGCACCGCCGAGAGCACGGTGGCGCCGGAGGGCGCGGAGGCTTCCGCCCGGCGCATCAGGTCGTCCATCATGCCGCGCAGATGGAACTCGTCCTGGAACGTCTGCCAGGCCGAAGGCAGACGATGGAACAGTTCCGTCACCTGGGCGGAAATGATGTTGCCGAACAGATAGGAGACCGCGGCGAGGAAGCCCGCAACGGAGAGACAGACGATGGCGAGGGCCGCCTTGGGCGGACATCCGGTGTAACGCACCACGGCGCTGGCCGCGCCATGCAGGCCCACCGCCACCAGAATGGCCGCGAACACCAGAAGCAAGACGTCGGAGATCACCCAGGCCGCAGCAAACAGAGCGATGACGGCGCAGGCAATGGCAACGGCACGCGCCACGGTCCTGTCAGTGAGCATGAATGGCATCCAGGGCTATGACCGGGTCTCGGCGCCCGGCGCGCCCTTCCGCATAGCATGCCCGTTCGTCAGGGGCACTCCAGGGGCGGCCGCACGACGGGACACCGCGCGGGGCGCACAGGCGGAGGAGATGCAAAAAAAGCTTTGGCTTCAGTGCATTCAGCCCTGGGCCGCCTTCTTCTTTTCCTCTTCCACCAGTTCCTTCTTGGAGAGCTTGCCCACCAGGGTGCGAGGCAACTGGTCGCGGATCTCGACCTCCTTCGGCATCTCCACCTTGGAAATCTGACTGGTGAGGAAGGTGCGCAATTCCTCAGGGGTAGCTGCAATGCCCACCTTCAGCGTCACGAACGCTTTGGGTGCCTGGCCGCGATAGCGATCGGGAATGGCGATCACCACCGCCTCGGCCACCGCCGGATGCTGATACAGCGCTTCCTCGATCACGCGGGGATAGACATTGTAGCCGCCACACAGGATCACATCCTTGATACGGTCCACCAGGAACAGATAGCCGTCGGCATCCAGATAGCCCACGTCGCCGGTGCGGAAGGCGCCGTCCACGAAAGCGGCGGCGGTTTCGTCCGGCCGCTGCCAATAGCCCGTCATAACCTGCGGGCCGCGGGCGCAGACTTCGCCCTTCTCGCCCTGGGGCATCAGTTGGCGGGGATCGTCCAGGCTGCGGATCTCCAGCACCGTCCCCGGCACCGCCGTGCCCACCGAGCCATCCCTGATCTCGCCCAAGGGCGGGTTGGCAGTGAGCACCGGCGAGGTTTCGCTAAGGCCGTAGCCTTCCACCAGCTTGCAGCCGGTCAGCGTCTCGAACTGGTGGCGCACCTCCATGGGCAGCGGGGCGCCGCCGGAGACGCTCAGCTTGAGCGAGGAGAGATCGTGCTTTGCGGTCGCCGGTGCATTGTTGATGGCGCCATAGATGGTCGGCACGCCCGGAAACACCGTGGCGCGGGTGCGGGCGATGGTCTTCAGCACGTCGTCCAGCTGGAACCGCGGCACCAGGACGATCTCGCCGCCGATGGCGATGGGAATATTCATCACCATGGTCATGGCGAAGACGTGGAACAGCGGCAGCACACCGATGACCCGCTCCTGCCCCACCGCCAGGCAGTGGACGTGATCGATCACCTGATGGGCATTGGCGGCCAGATTGGCGTGGGTGAGCATGGCGCCCTTGGGCACGCCGGTGGTGCCGCCGGTATATTGCAGCACCGCAACGTCATGCTCCGGGTCCACCGGCACCGGACGCAAGGGCGGCGTATCCGCCAGCAGCACCTTCATGGGGATGTGGCGGCCATCGGCCGGATCATAGACCGCGTGGTCCTTGCGCTTGAACAGCGTGAACAGCAATCCTTTCAGCGGCGAGAGGATCTCGGCGAACGGACAGACGATGATGCTCTGCAGCCCCGCCTCCGCCGCCACCGCGGCGACGCGGGCGTGGATGATCTTGAGATCCGGCACGACCATGATGGTGGTGCCGGAATCTCGGATCTGGTGGCTCAGTTCGCGCTCCACATAGAGCGGCGAGAAGTTCACCACCGTGCCGCCAGCCTTGAGGATGGCGAAGTAGAAGATCACCGAATACGGCGTGTTGGGCAGACACAAGCCAACCCGCGTGCCCTTGGTGACGCCCAGGCGCTGCAGACCGGCAGCGCTGCGGGCGACGAGATCGCCCAACTGGGCATAAGTCCAACGCCGGCCGAGGAAATTCATCGCCGGCCGGGCGCTGTGGGCGACAACGCTGGCGTCCAGCAGATCGGTCAGCGGCCCCATTGAAACAGCGGTTTCATTGATGCGATGGAGCATCGCTTTCCTCCCTTGCCCACGCCCACAGGCGCGGGGCTCCCCGGTCGTCCGCTCTCCGGCGGCTCCCTCACGGCAGATCGCGCGCCCCGGCGGACGGGGTGCCCGAATCCGACGCGGCGGAAATGACTCCCGCCGCGACCGCATCATAGGCGCTGATTGTGCCGGAATACCGGCAGAGGCGCCCGCACGCTCCCGGATTATTTCACATAGAGCCCGGCGGTCTTGGGCAGAGGCGCATCGAACTTGTAGCGCACCGCCAGCGAGACGATGTCCACATAGGCATTGTTGACTTCGGCCACCAAGGTGCCGCGCAGGGCGTTGGCGGGATCGGCCGGGCTGAGGTTGATGTTGCCGCTCTGCCCGAAGATATGGGTATAAGCGAAGTCGAAGCTCAACTGATCGGTCCAGGCATAGGTTGCGCCGACGGAAACCCAGAAGCGGTTGCTATCGGGAAGCCGGGGATTACGCACCTCATCGGTAACGGGGGAGATTTCATAGCCGAGGCCGGTGCGCAGGGCGAGCTTGGGATCCCACTGATACTCAAGACCGCCGGAGAAGAACCAGCCATCGCGCCAGCCGAGATCGAGCACGGACGACGACGCCCCGATCGGCACCACCACCAGTTGCTGCAGCTGCGACCAGTTGGTCCACTCCACCGTGCCCAGCACCGTCCATTGCGGCGTGACCTGGGAGCGGAACGATGCGGTAATCTGGTCGGGCAGAGTCACGGCCGCGCTAGCGGGCAAGGCCGTCAGCACGGTCGCCGCCGGGCTGAGGATCGTGACCTCCCCCTTCAGATTCTGGTCGATGGAGGTGCGATAGCCGACGCCCAAAGTCGTGCCCGGCATCAGCGTGAACAGGGCGCCAACGCTGAATCCGAGGCCGATGTCGTCGCCATCCACCTGGCCGCTGCCGTAGGCGATGCCTGCGGCCGACACACCATTGATCTGGCCCTGCGAGAGGCGGGCATCCATATAGTTGACCGAGACGCCGCCGCCGATGGTCAGCCAGTCATTGACCTTGTAGGCCACATTGCCCTGGACGTTGACGTCATAGATGCGGCTGTAGCAGCCATAATAGCGGCCGGACCAGTTGCAGGGCGCATCGGTGACCAAGCCGAACGGAGCGTTCACCGACAGGCCGATGGCGATGCGGTCCCAGGCATAATTCACGTAAGCGGCTGGCACTGCTGCATTATCGACGATGTCGCCGACGCCCAGAGTGCCGAGGTTGGCGCCGGTGATGGGGCCGGTGGCGCGGGTGACGTCGACGGAGGCGTGGGGGGCGATATAGGTGACGTTGCCTTCCACCTGCATGCCCGGCACGAAGCTCAAGGCGGCCGGGTTCCAGTACATGGACGCCAGGCCCGCACCGCCGGCGGCGGCGCCGGCGAACGATGTGCCCTGGTAGTAGGCGCTCTGCTCGCGCAGGCCAAAACCGCCGGCCTGGGCGGTTTCGGCGCCAGCCAAGGCCAGAGCCGGCAGGATGAGAACGGGCGCGGTCCGCCGCAAACGGTGGCGCAGGATCATCAAAAACCTCCCCCCAACAGAACGTTTCCCGGGCATCCAGTTTTTGTGCGTTGCACCTTATGGTGCGGCAGATGCCCTATACGTCATCCAGCATGACCATCCTGAGGCAAGGGTCAACCGGCAAGCCGCATCTGCGCCACATTTTATACTGCAAATTCCCCTCTGTTGCGCTGATGCAACGGATTTTACGGCAAACACCGGATCCTGCCACCGCAACGCTTCTCTGAATCCAAGATTTTGCATCATACACCATAAGACACCGTGTCTCATTCTGTTGGGATTCGGCGCGTCACATTTGATTATTGCATTGCACAAACGGACATTGCTTCGCAGCATTCAATAGTCGGCAATGCGATTAGTCCGCCGCTGGCTCGCCGGGGCACTTGATGGCGAAGGCAAAGCATGTATCCTAAGAGCCGGAACATGACGTATAGGTCAACCTATGGCACTCGACAGCGATCCGCACCACGCCCTGACCGACACCTTCTTCTCGGTGACGGAGCTCGCCCGCGATCTGGCCATCACTCCGCGCACCATCCGCTTCTATGAGGACAAGGGGCTGATCTCGCCCCGGCGCGCCGGCAACATCCGCGTCTACACCAAGCGCGACCGCGCCCGCATGGTGCTGATCCTGCGCGGCAAGCGGCTCGGCTTCAGCCTGCGCGAGATCAAGGAATATCTCGACCTCTACGATGTGGACCCCACCCAGGCCGAACAGATCCGCTTGCTGCTGAAGAAGGTGCGCACGCGGCTCGACATGCTGGAGGACCAGCGGCTGGCCTTGGAGGAGAGCCTGGTGGAGCTGAAGGAGATCGAGGAACAGACCCTCGCCGCTCTGGCTCTGGCCGATGCCGCAGCCCCGCCGAAGGCGACCCGCAAGAAAGCCGCCGGCTGAGCCCGCGCGCCGGAGACGGACGGGCCGCAGCGCGCGAGCCCTGGCAGGATCATCACGATCACATCATCACGACAACAAGAACAAGACCGACAGGAAATTGCAGGAGAGCCCATGTCCAACGTCGTCATCGCCGGCTATGCCCGCTCGCCCTTCACGCCCGCCAAGAAGGGTGACCTCGCCCGCGTCCGCCCGGACGATCTGGCCGCTCAGGTGGTGCGCGAACTGATCGTCCGCACCAAGGTCAATCCCGAGGATATCGAGGACCTGATCGTCGGCTGCGCCTTCCCCGAAGCTGAGCAGGGGTTCAATGTCGCCCGGCTGATCGGCATGATCGCCGAGCTGCCGCAGTCGGTGGCCGGCGTCACGGTGAACCGCTTCTGCGGCTCATCCATGCAGGCCGTCCACATGGCCGCCGGCCAGATCCTGCTGGGGGCCGGCGATGTGTTCGTCTGCGCCGGCATCGAGAGCATGAGCCGCGTGCCCATGACCGGCTTCAACCCGATGCCGAACCCCGCCCTCTATGCCGCCAACAAGGCCGCCTATATGGGCATGGGCGACACCGCCGAGAATGTCGCCCGCAAGTGGCAGATCACCCGCGCCGATCAGGAAGCCTTCGCGCTGGAGAGCCATCGCAAGGCCGCCAAGGCCCAGGCGGACGGCAAGTTCACCGACGAGATCGTGCCGATCCGCATCAATGGCAAGAGCGTCAGCGCAGATGGCTGCATCCGCCCCGAGACCACGGCGGAAGACCTGGCCGGCCTCAAGCCCGCCTTCGACCAGAACGGCACCGTGACCGCCGGCACCTCCTCGCCGCTCACCGACGGCGCCTCGGCGGTGCTGGTGTGCTCGGAAGCCTATGCGGAGAAGCATGGCCTTGAGGTGCTCGCCCGCCTGCGCGGCGTGGCGGTGGCCGGCTGCGCACCGGAGATCATGGGCATCGGCCCGGTGGAGGCCACCCGCAAGGCGCTGGCCCGCGCCGGCATCACCATTGACGACGTCGACGTGGTGGAACTGAACGAAGCCTTCTCCTCCCAGGCGCTGGCCTGCGCCCGCGACCTCAACATCCGCACCGAGACGCTGAACATCGATGGCGGCGCCTTGGCGCTGGGCCATCCGCTCGGTGCCACCGGCGCCCGCATCGTCGGCAAGGCGGCCAGCCTCTTGAAGCGCGAAGGCGGGCGATATGCGCTGGCCACCCAGTGCATCGGCGGCGGCCAGGGCATCGCCACCATCCTCGAGCGCGTCTGAGGGAGGCTGGCATGAGCGAGATCAAGAAGGCCGCCGTCATCGGCGCCGGCGTCATGGGCGCCGGCATCGCCGCCCACATCGCCAATGCGGGCGTGGAGGTGCTGCTGCTGGACATCGTGCCGGACGCCGCCAAGGCCAATGGCTCGGGCCGCAGCGTCATCGCCCAGACCGCGGTGGAGAAGCTGTTGAAGGCGGATCCTGCCGCCTTCATGTCCAAGCGCGCCGCCAAATTGGTGACGCCGGGCAATATTGAGGACGACCTCGAAAAGCTCGCCGACTGCGACTGGATCGTGGAAGCGGTGGTCGAGCGGCTGGATGTGAAACAGGCGCTCTATGCCAAGATCGACAGTGTCCGCAAGCCGGGCACGGCGGTGTCGTCCAACACCTCCACCATTCCGCTGGCGGAGCTGACCAAGGGCCTGCCGGACGGCTTCCGGCGCGATTTCCTCATCACCCATTTCTTCAATCCGCCCCGCTACATGCGGTTGCTGGAGATCGTCTCCGCCCCTGAGACCGACGCCGCCACGGTGGACCGCGTGGCCCGCTTTGCGGATGTGAAGCTGGGAAAGACGGTGGTGCGCTGCAAGGACACGCCGGGCTTCATCGCCAATCGCCTCGGCACCTATTGGATGCAGCTGGCGGTGGGCCAGGCGTTCGAGCTGGGCCTGACGGTGGAAGAGGCCGACGCGGTGATGGGACGCCCGTTCGGCATTCCCAAGACCGGCGTGTTCGGCCTGCTGGATCTGGTGGGGCTCGATCTAATGCCCCACGTCCAGGGCAGCCTGGAACGGGCCCTACCCAAGGACGATCCGTTCCACGCCACCGTGCGTGATGCGCCGCTGATCAAGACCATGATCGAGACCGGCTATACCGGGCGCAAGGGCAAGGGCGGCTTCTATCGCCTCAACCGCGACAATGGCGGCAAGGTGAAGGAGAGCATCGACCTGTCCACCGGCGCCTATCGGGCGCAGCAGAAGGCGGCGCTGCCGGAGGTGGATGCCGCGTCCAAGCATCCCAAGGCCCTGCTGGCGGCGCAGACCCCGGCTGGGCGCTATGCGGCCGGCGTCGTGGCTCGGACGCTCGCCTATGCCGCCTTCCTGGTGCCGGCGGCGGCGGATGACGTGGTGGCCATCGATGAGGCCATGCGCCTCGGCTACAATTGGAAATGGGGCCCGTTCGAGCTGATCGACCGCATCGGCGCCGGTGCGGTGGCCGAGATGCTCAAGGCCATGGGCGAGCCGGTGCCGGCCTTCCTGGCGCAAGGTAAGCCGTTCTACCGGGTGGAGAACGGCCGCCGCCAGTATCTGGACCTGGACGGCAGCTATCGCGACATCGTGCGCCCCGAGGGCGTGCTGCTGCTCTCCGACATCAAGCTCGCCTCCGAGCCAGTGCTGAAGAACGGTTCCGCCGCGGTGTGGGACATTGGCGACGGGGTGCTGTGCTTCGAGTTCACCTCCAAATCCAATTCCCTGGACGAAGGCATCATCTCGCTCCTGGGCAAGACCTCGAAGCTGGTGAAGGACAAGTACAAGGCCCTGGTCATCTATAATGAGGGCACCAATTTCTCCGTCGGCGCCAATCTGGGTCTGGCCCTGTTTGCCTGCAACATCGCCGCCTTCGGCGAGGTGGAGAAATTGGTGGCCGGCGGCCAGCAGGCGTATCAGGCGCTCAAATACGCCCCCTTCCCCGTGGTGTCGGCGCCCGCCGGCATGGCGCTGGGCGGCGGCTGCGAGATCCTGCTGCATTCCTCCGCCGTGCAGGCCCATGCGGAGAGCTATATCGGCCTGGTGGAATGCGGCGTCGGCGTGCTGCCCGGCTGGGGCGGCTGCAAGGAAATGCTGACCCGCTGGCAGACCGATCCCAGCCTGCCCAAGGGGCCGATGCCGGCGCCTTCCAAGGTGTTCGAGACGGTAAGCACCGCCACCGTGTCGAAATCCGCCGCCGAGGCCAAGGAGCTGCATTTCCTGCGGCCCACCGACGGCATCACCATGAACCGCGACCGCCTGCTGGCGGACGCCAAGGCGAAAGCCCTGGCCCTGGCGGAGAACTACGCCCCGCCGAAGCCCCAGGACCTCACCTTGCCCGGCCCCTCCGGCCGGGTGGCGCTGGAAATGGCGGCGGAAAGCTTCGCCAAGCGCGGCATCGCCACCAAGCACGATCTGGTGGTGGCGGCGGCCCTGGCGGAAGTGCTCACCGGCGGCGGCGCCGACCATACGGTGCCGGTGACGGAGGCGCAGGTGCTGGAGCTGGAACGGGCGGGCTTCATGAAGCTCATCCGCACCAATGCAACGCTGGCGCGCATCGAGGCGGTGCTGGAAACCGGACGGCCGCTGCGGAACTGAGACCGGGTGCGACGCGCCCCCTCCCCCTTGCGGGGGAGGGTCGCAAGCGGTGAACGTGGCGCTACGCCGGGAAGCGGGACGGAAAACCGCCGCGCAACAAATATCCTCCCCCGGGCGCGGGGAAGGATGGGGAGGGAAACGGCGCAAGCGGGCATGCCCGCGAACCGGGGGCGGTTCGTCGTTTCTCTCCCACCCCCCTTTCCCACGCGGGAGAGAGGGACGATATCGAGGCATCGGAATAGGCCTGCGCGCTCCCCAAGAACGCCCGGCCCCAGGGACAAGATTCTGGCCCACGCCAGGCGATCAAGATCAAGACGACACGGGAGACGACCATGCAGACCTATCAGCCGCCGCTGCGCGACATGCGCTTCGTGCTCCACGAACTGCACGGCAGCGAGACCCTGAAGGACATGAAGGGCCTGGAGGACATCACCCCGGACCTGATCGACGCCGTGCTGGAGGAAGCCGGCAAGCTGGTGACCGAGGTGCTGGCGCCGCTCAACCCCATCGGCGATGCCGAGGGCTGCAAATATGAGAATGGCGTGGTGCGCACGCCCACCGGCTTCAAGGACGCCTACAAGACCTATGTGGAAGGCGGCTGGAACGGCATCGCCTGCGATCCCGAATGGGGCGGCCAGGGCCTGCCGGCCAGCGTCACCAAGTTCGTCGAAGAGATGATGTGCTCGGCCAATCTCTCCTTCGGCCTCTATCCCGGCCTCACCCATGGCGCCTATCAGGCCCTCAACAGCCATGCGCCGCAGGAGCTGAAGGAACGCTTTCTGCCGAAGATGGTGGAAGGCGTGTGGTCCGGCACCATGTGCCTCACCGAGCCCCATTGCGGCACCGATCTCGGCCTCTTGCGCACCAAGGCCGAGCCGCAGGGCGACGGCTCTTACAAAATCAGCGGCTCGAAGATCTTCATCTCCGCCGGCGAGCATGATCTGACCGAGAACATCATCCATCTGGTGCTCGCCCGCCTGCCGGACGCGCCCAAGGGGGTGAAGGGCATCTCCTTGTTCCTGGTGCCGAAGTTCCTGCCCAAGGACGACGGCACTCCCGGCCCGCGCAATGGCGTGCTGTGCACCGGCATCGAGCACAAGATGGGCCTGAACGGTTCGGCCACTTGCCAGCTGTCGCTGGAGGAAGCCACCGGCTGGCTGGTGGGCGAGCCGCACAAGGGCATGCGCGCCATGTTCACCATGATGAATTCCGAGCGCCTGTCCGTGGGCACGCAGGGGCTGGGCGTCGGCGAAGCCTCCTATCAGAGCGCTGTCGCCTATGCCCGAGAACGGCTCCAGGGCCGGGCGCTCACTGGCGCGAAATATCCCGACAAGCCCGCCGATCCCATCATCGTCCACCCGGACGTGCGGCGCTCGCTGATGACCATGCGCGCCTATAATGAAGGCTGCCGCGCGCTGTCGGGCTGGGTGGCGCGCAATCTGGATCTGATGGAGCGCTCCAACGATCCCGAGGAGCGGCAGAATGCCGAGGACTTCACCGCGCTGATGACGCCCATCGTCAAGGCGCTGTTCACGGATCTCGGCTTCACCAACGCCTCGCTGGGCGTCCAGGTCTATGGCGGCCATGGCTACATCCGCGACCACGGCATGGAGCAATATGTCCGCGATGCCCGCATCGCCATGATCTATGAGGGCACCAACGGCGTGCAGGCTCTGGATCTCGTGGGCCGCAAGCTGCCGGCGCACATGGGCCGCTATCTGCGCAGCTTCTTCCATCCGGTGCTGGCCTATATCGATGCCAAGCTGGACGATGAGAATCTCGGGCCGCTGGTCGGCCCGCTGGGCAAGGCATTCGGCGCCCTGCAACTGGCCACCGGCTACATTGCCGAAAAGGGCATGAAGGACCCGGACGAGGCCGGCGCTGCCGCCACCGATTATCTGCGCCTGTTCGGGCTGGTGGCGCTTGGCTACATGTGGGTGCGCATGGCCGAGATCGCTTATGCCAAGCGCGCGGACGCCAATGGCGAACAGGCCTTCTATGAGGCCAAGATCGTCACCGCCCGCTTCTTCATCGATCGCCTGCTGCCGGAAGTGGCGGGCCTGTGGGGCTCCATCAAGGCCGGCAAGTCGGCCATGATGGCGCTCGACGATGCGGCCTTCTAAAGGCCGTTCTTTCTCCGCCGCGCCCGGTCATCCGGGCGCGGCCGCTTCTCTGTCCTGCGGATGCCCCATGGCCGACCTCGCCACCCTGATCGACAATCTCACCGAGCGCGCCGATGCGCTCTCCAGCCTCGGCCATACGGTCCGGTTCGAATTGACCGACACCCAGCAATCCATCCTGCTGGACGCCACCGGCCCCGCCGTCACCGTCATCGAGAGCGATGCCGAAGCGGAGGCGGTGCTCAAGCTCTCCACCGACACGCTGGACAAGCTGATCTCCGGCAAGATCGGGCCGATGCTGGCCTTCTCCACCGGCCGGCTGCGACTGGAAGGTTCGCAGGGCGTGGCCCTGAAGCTGGCGGGCCTGCTGGACCAGTAACCGGACCGCCGGCGGCGCTTAGCCCTCCAGCACCGGCAGCGGCTGTTGCGCCTTGTGCGCGGCGATCCATTTGTGGATCTCGCGCACATGCTCGGATTCCTCCTCCACGAACTCCTTGGCCAGGACCTTGATTTCCGGGTCCTGGGTGGTGTCGAGGATGCTCCGGTAGAAATCCAGGCTGGCCTGCTCGGCGTCGCGGGCGATCTCCAGGGCCTGCTCGCGGCCGATGAACGGATCGGCGGCCCAGATCGCCGCCGCCTCCGGGCTCTCCAGATCCGGCCACAGATACTCGTCCGCCTTCAGCGCCGGAATGTCGCGATACTGCGCGCGCGCCCGGGCATCGGCCAGATGCAGGCGCGAGTAATGGGAGAGGCGACGGAACAAGGACGCCACCTCGCCATTGCCGCAGCTCTGCATCACATCGGCCAGTTCGCCAAAGCGCAGCGCCGCCTCTTCTTCAAGCTTGACCGCATAGGCCAGGAAGTATTCGACCGTATCCACGCATCACCTTGCCAGATTGGGAATGTTGATCGCGCCGGGAGGCGGCAAGCCGCCCACGGCGCGAGGGTGCAGGGGCCAAGAAAGGGTCAAGGGGGCCGGGATCAGGCCTCGGCGCCGGCCTCTTCATAGTGGATGATCATCTCCTCCTCGCGGACGATGAATTGGCACGCCAGCCGGAACGGCGGGGCGACATCATTGACCTCCGCCTCCTTGATCTGCTCGCGGGTGATCTTTCCGAGGTCACGCAGCTTGGATTTCTCCCGATCCGTGAGCGCGATGGCCATGCGCGGCTGGCCGACCACATATTCGATCTGGATCAGGCAGGAGCCGCATTCGCCCTCCTGGCACTCATAGGCGATCTTCACGCCATTGGCGCGCGCCACGGACAGCACCGTACTGGTGTCCCCGGCCACCGCATAGACACGCTTATCTTTGACGGTCGGCGACCGGAACGTCACGATGGGCATCTGGCTTCTCCGCATCTTCTGTCGATATGACTTCGACCCTCGACGGGTTCGAACACGAACGTTTTCATCGCGACAGATATGGACAGCCATGTTCGCTTGCGGACATGCGTTGCAGCATCATCTTGCGACAGATTTACTTGAGCAAGACCTATGCCACCCCTGCGGATCGCCGCCCCGCGGGCGCTGGCACCGATCGCCTTGGCGCCGTCGCGGCCCTGGCCGGGGGAATTCGGTTACAGCAGCGCTATAGTTCCGCCGACACAAAACTTCAACATACGTCAGCTATGCTTCCAATAAGCTGGCGATAGCTATGTGAGATCACTTTGATGGCCGGATTTGCATTTGCCCATCTTCATTCCCTTTGGTTAAGATGGGCACCGGCCTCTTTCTAAAATGTGTGTAATCGGCGTCGGGGGCCTGGAAAAACGGCGGCAATATGATACGGTGAAACCGTGGTGACGGACCCCAATTTGTCTTGGAGTGTTCAATGAGATCAGCAATTTACGGCGCTCTTCTTGCGGTGGTTTGCGCCGTCAGCGGCGCGAATGCCCAGACGGCCAAGCCGGCCGGAAACGTAGAAGAGATGAAGCCCGCCAACTGGCTGTTCGTCCAGGTGGCGGATTCCGTGGTGGTCGACGACAAGACCATCACCCTGAAGGGCGTGGCCCCTCAGACCCTGATGTTCAGCGACCGTCCCGAGCGCATGACGGGCGACGCCCCGACCGCGAGCTTCGTGAAGTTCTGGAACACCGGCAAGGACAGCTTCCAGAAGGACGCCCCCAACGCCACCCTCGCGGTGACCGTGGACGGCAAGCCCACCACCGCCGTGGTCGAGTTGACCAACCCGGTGATCAATGGCGATACCCTGGTCTACAATTACAAGCTGCTGAGCGACGAAAAGCCGATGTCCGGCACCAACGCCAGCCTGTTCATCGACTGGTGGTACGGCTACGGCCCCTATTGGCACCCCGGCTATTGCTGGCGTGGGCCGTACGGCGGCCTGCACTGCCGTCCGGGCTGGTGATCGCCTGCTGAATTGAGGCGCCGCTTCAGCCGCCTTTCGCAAACAAAAGCCCCGCCCGGCTGAGCCGTGGCGGGGTTTTCTTTGGCATTGCAGCCCGGCCGCACAGCTCGCGCCGGATGCAAAGGGAACTCAGGCGACGGTCACGCCCACGTCCACATTGCCGCGGGTGGCGTTGGAATAGGGGCACACCTGATGCGCCTTAGCCACCAGATCCTCGGCCTGCGCCCGCTCGATGCCGGGCAACGAGACCTTGAGCTGTGCGGTGATGCCGAAGCCGCCCTCGGCGCGCGGACCGATGCCGATGGTGGCGGTGACGGTGGTCTCGGCGGGGATCTTCACCTTCTCCTGACCGCCCACGAACTTGAGCGCGCCCAGGAAGCAGGCGGAATAGCCGGCCGCGAACAGTTGCTCGGGATTGGTGCCGTCGCCGCCGGCGCCGCCCAGTTCCTTCGGCGTGGACAGCTTGACGTCCAGAGTGCCGTCCTGGGTGACGGAGCGGCCGTCGCGGCCCCCGGTGGCAGTGGCCTGGGTGGTGTATTTCACGTCAACGGACATTTCCAAATTCCTCCATCTCAACAGCCGCCTCCAGATGAGCGCTCTTCGCGCGTTCCGGTGCGAGCCGCATCTTTCTAGCGTACAATTTAATTGTGTCAAATCTTTTTTGGCAACGGCGCGTTAAAGCCCACTGCCCTGCGCCTGCGTGATCGAGGCCAAGGTCTGGACCGCCGCCGTGCCGCTCCGGGCGCCTGCGGCGGCGGGTCCGCCCAGGGGCGAAAACCGGGAAGTCCGCCATTCGCGCCTGCCGAGATCAGGAGGCCATACATACCCTTACCCTAGGGTATTCATACCTTTTTCTTGGCGACGCACGGCACTGTCATGGCATCACAAGCTAGGCACAGCGCATCTCAAGCGTCATAGTCCGGCCAATTCTATCGCCAAGAAGGCCAATCATGCCCCCCGCCCAATCCAAAGCCCTGACCGTGCTGCGCGTGACCAGCGGCAATTTCATCGAGATGTTCGATTTCTTCCTGTTCGGCTTCTACGCCACCTCGATCGCCGCCGCTTTCTTCCCTGCCGCCAGCCCGTTCGCCTCGCTCATGCTCACCTTCGGCACATTTGGAGCCGGCTTCCTCATGCGCCCGCTGGGGGCGCTGATCCTGGGCGCCTATGTGGACCGCATCGGCCGCCGCCAGGGCCTGATCCTGACGCTGGCCATCATGTCCATGGGCACCATCCTGATCGCCTTCGTGCCCGGCTATGCCACCATCGGCATCGCGGCGCCGATCCTGGTGCTGATCGGCCGCCTGCTTCAGGGCTTCTCCGCCGGCGTCGAGCTGGGCGGGGTCTCGGTCTATCTGGCGGAGATGGCCACCCCGGGCCACAAGGGCTTCTATGTGAGCTGGCAGTCCGGCAGCCAGCAGGTGGCGATCATCGTCGCCGCGGCGCTGGGCTTCATGCTGAGCGAGTGGATGGCACCGGCGACGGTGTCGGCCTGGGGCTGGCGCATCCCCTTCTTCATCGGCTGCCTGATCGTGCCGATCCTGTTCGTGCTGCGCCGCTCGCTGGAGGAAACCCCGGAATTCCTGGCCCGCGCCCATCGCCCCGCCACCGGCGAGATCTTCCGCTCCATGGCCACCAATTGGCGACTGGTGGGTGCGGGCATGCTGCTGGTGGTGATGACCACGGTGTCCTTCTACATGATCACCGTCTACACCCCCACCTTCGGGCGGGCGGTGCTGAAGCTCTCCTCCTCCGACGCGCTGATCGTCACCTTCTGCGTCGGGGTGTCCAACCTGTTCTGGCTGCCGGTGATGGGCGCCGCCTCCGACCGCATCGGCCGCCGTCCGGTGCTGATCACCTTCGCCGCCCTGACGCTGCTGACCTCCTATCCGGCCCTCGCCTGGCTGGTGGTGGAGCCCACCTTCGGCAAAATGCTGGCGGTGGAACTGTGGCTGTCCTTCCTCTACGCCAGCTATAATGGCGCCATGGTGGTAGCGCTCACCGAGATCATGCCCGCCAGCGTGCGCACCTCGGGCTTCTCCCTGGCCTATAGCCTGGCCACCGCTTTGTTCGGCGGCTTCACCCCGGCGGTGTCCACCTGGCTGATCGAGGCCACGGGCGACAAGGCGGCGCCGGGCTTCTGGCTCACCTTCGCCGCCGTCTGCGGCCTGTTCGCCACCTTCGTGCTCTACGCCCGCCGCAGCGACGGCACCACCATGGCTCACGGCAACTGAGCGCTCATCCCCACGGCGTCGCCGCCGTGGGGAAAGGCTGAAGGGTTCAGCCTGCCGTCCAGCCGCCGTCCACCAGCAGGAACGAGCCGGTCATCAGGCTGCCGGCGTCGCTGGCCAGCAGCAGCAGCGGACCGGTGAGATCCTCCACCTGCCCCAGCCGCCCAAGCCGGATCTTGGCGATGACGCTGGCGCGGAAGGCCGGCTCGGTCAGATAGGGCCGCGTCATCTTGGTCTCGATGAAGGTGGGGCACAGCGTGTTGGAGCGGATGCCATACGGCGCCAGTTCCACCGCCATGGCCCGGCTGAGGCCCTCGATGGCCGCCTTGGAGGCGCAATAGATGGTGCGATCGGCGCCGCCCACATGGGCCATCTGCGAGGAGACGTGGATGATGGAGCCGGGCTTCTTCGCCGCCATCATCTGCCCCGCCACCGTCTGCGCCACGAAGAAGGCGGCGCGGACATTGAGGTTCATCACCGTATCGTAGGTCTCGACGGTGACATCCACGAACGGGCCGGGGCGGTTGGTGCCGGCATTGTTGACCAGGATGTCGAAGGCCGGTTCCGCCTCGATGGCGGCCTTGGTGGCGGCGATGTCGGTGACGTCCAGCACCAAGGCGCGGGCGGTGCCGCCGGCGGCGCGGATCTCGGCGGCCGCCTCCTCGATTTCATCGCGCGTGCGCGCCACCAGCGTCACGGCGGCGCCGTGCTGGGCCAGCACGGCCGCGGCGGCGAGGCCGATGCCGCGCCCGGCGCCAGTCACCAGCGCGCTCTTGCCGGAGAGATCGAAGGACGGCGGCTTGGGAAGGCTCATGCTGGTCTCCATCGCTGGCGCCACAGCGGGCGCTCAAGCGTCATAGGCGAGCCGCGCCGCCGCCGCAAAACGTCATTCGCTCCGGCCAATCGAACCCATGGCGCCTCTCGTGCGCACGCCAGGATTGCGCAGACACATTCCAAGCTATTAAGTTTGACACTGATGGCTGCGCGATCGCAGTGGGCGCTCCCCAAAAGGGCGCATGCGTCCAAGACAGGCGCCCCGGCGTTGGTTCACGTCGCACGGAACGGCGCGGAGGATTGTTGCGGATGCGGACGGCCACCCTTCACATCAACGGCGCCGCCCGCACGGTCACGGGCGAAGACGACACCGTCCTGCTGCACATCCTGCGCAATCAGTTGGATCTCAAGGCCAGCCGGTTCGGCTGCGGCGCCGAGCAGTGCGGCGCCTGCATGGTGCTGGTGGAGGGCGCGCCGGCCTATGCCTGCACCATGCCGCTGTGGCAGTGCGCGGACAAGGCCATCGAGACCGCCGACGGCCTGTTGACCGGGGCAGCGCCCCATCCGCTGGTGGACGCCTTCCTGGCCGAGCAGGCCGGACAATGCGGCTATTGCCTCTCCGGCATCCTGATGTCGGCCAAGGCGCTGCTGGCGCGCACGCCCAACCCGGAGCGCGCCGATATCATCGCCGCGCTGGAGCCGCATCTGTGCCGCTGCGGCGCCCATCCGCGCATGGTGCGGGCGGTGGAGCGCGCCGCCCGCCTCATGGCGGGAACGCCCGCATGATGTCCAACCGCCTGCCGCCGAGCCTCACCCAGAATCCGCGCCTCGACCAATGGCTGGACTTCGCCACGCCGGGCCTTGTCACCGTGCGCACCGGCAAGGTGGAACTGGGACAAGGCGTGCTGACTGCCTTGGCCCAGATCGCGGCGGACGAACTGGACGTGCCGCTGGCGCGCCTGCGCCTGGTCTCCGGCGATACCCGCGCCGCGCCCGCGGAGGGCTTCACCGCCGGCAGCCTGTCGATCCAGCATTCGGGCGGCGCCATTCGTTTGGTGTGCGCGCAGGTGCGGGCCATGGCCCTGGACGCCGCCGCAGCGCGGCTCGATTGCCCGCGCTTTCTGCTGGACGTGGCGGCGGGCGCCATCGTGCGCGAGGGCCGCCCCACCGGCTTCGACTATTGGTCGCTGGCCTCGGAACTCGATCTCAGCGCCGAAGCCACCGGCACTGCGCCGGTGAAAGCGCCGAGCGCGTTGAAGGTGGTGGGCACCGACGTGCCGCGCCTCGACCTGCCGGAGAAGATCGGCGGCGCGCCCTTCATCCACGATCTGGCACCGGCGGGCCTGCGCCATGCCCGCATGCTGCATCCGCCCCGTTGGGGCGCTGTGCTGGCGCGGGTGGATACGGCGATCCTGGACCGGCATCGCGGCGTGGAATTGATCCGCCACGGCCAGTTGGCAGCCGTGATCGGCGCCGACGAGGCGGCGGTGGCGGCGGCGGCCGAGGCGCTGAAGGCGGGCGCCACCTGGAGCGGCGGCACCACTGCGGCCGATGGGGAGGACGAGGCTGCGTCCCTGCGCAACATGCCCACCGAGATCAGCTCTCGCCATATCGGCATCCCCGGCCAGGTGGCGACGCGCCTGCGTGCCGCCTATTCCCGGCCCTACCTCGCCCATGCCTCCATCGCCCCCTCCTGCGCGCTGGCCTTGTGGAGCGGGGAGCGGCTCACGGTCTGGACCCACTCCCAGGGCGTGGCGCCGCTACGCCTGGCGCTGGCGCGGGCGCTGCGGCTGGCGCCGGAGCAGGTGGATGTGATCCATCACCAGGGCGCCGGCTGCTACGGCCATAACGGCGCGGATGATGCCGCCTTCGATGCCGCCGTGGTTGCCCTTCAACGCCCGGATGTGCCGGTGCGGCTGCTGTGGAGCCGGGCGGACGAGATGACCGCCGCCCCGTTCGGCGCCGCCATGGTG